>JAZNSI010000019.1:0-75539 GCA_045591175.1 Clostridia bacterium | reverse complement strand
CACTTCGGGGGTGGGCTCGACGGCCTCGGCTTCCACGGCGGGAACGTCCACGACCACAGTATCTTCAGCGGGGGCCTCAGTCGCTTCGGGCTCGGCGGTGGGTTCTGCGGTGGGCGCGGGCGTGGGCTCGGCAGTGGGGGCGGGAGTCACACCGTTCAGGGCGTTCAGCGCCATCTGGATGCTGTGTTCCACGCTGAGCAGGTAGACCTCGGCGGCCTCCTTGTTGGCGCGGGCGACCTCCAGATCGGTGGTCAGGGCAGCGATCTGCGCCTTGTTGGCGTTGTTTTCCTCGGTCAGGACGGCGATCTGAGCTTCCAGATCGGTCACCTTCTGGGTGGATTCCTCCAGGGTCAGCTGGGCCTCGCGCAGTTCGTCCTCCGCGGCGGCGAGCTGCTCTTCAAGGGCTTCCTTGTCGGTGACGGTCTGCTGCAGCTGGGCGTTGGTTTCGGTCAGCTCGGCATTGATGGCGTCCAGCTGGCTGTTGAGGCTGTTGGAACGGGCAAACAGCACGGCGATGAGCACCAGCGCCACCACCAGCACAACGATCAGGGGCAGCAGATTGCTTTTCTGGGCGGCCTTCTTGGTCTGGGACATGGGGAAATTCCTCCTTCAAATCACATTGATGGGGCCTTACTGGCCGGAAGGGATCATTTGCATGGTGCTGAGGGCTGCTTCCAGCTGGCGGATGGCTTCCAGGGTGGCAGAGTTGTCGCTGTCCTGGGCGACCTGTTCGCGCAGGGTGGCGATCTCTTCGGCCTGGGCGGCGTTTTCCGCACGCAGTTCCTTACGCTGCTGGCGCAGGGCCTGCTCCTCTTCGTAGGCGGCCTGTGCCTGGGGCTGAAGCTCCGCCACTGCGGCCTGCGTGGCCGGGAGCGCCTCGATCACTTCAGCGTACTCCTGCTCCTGCTTGCGCAGACGCCCGTGCGTGATTGCCAGATCCCTTTGGGCCTGGACGATATCCGCCTTGAGCTGTGCCTGCTGGAACAGAGATGCAGCCGTCACCACGCAGCATAGCAGCAGCACCGCCACCAACAGGGGCTTGAACCAACGGGGCAGGGAAGTGTTCATGGCGGTCCTCCTCATCCGTCGCGTTTTGGGTGTTCATTCATTGTAGCATAGTTCGTGCAAAAATGCAAAGCGTTTGGCAGGGATGAAGCGCATTTTCAGCAATTTTTCCCCGCGGCGGAATTCGACGGGCTGAAAGGACAGGAAATGCGAAAAAACGCTTGCAATGAAGAACGTTCTTTGCTATAATAAATCGGATAAGCTGAAATAGAGGAGGATGTGCCCATGCGGATGCTGCTCAAGGACGGTTTGGTCTACGAGAATGGTCGCCTTGTCCCCATGGATATCGAAGTCACGGACGGTATCGTCACCGGCCGCGGACAGGCTATTTCTTCCAATGCAGATAGAGTGTTTGATTGCCGCGGTCTCGCGGTATTTCCCGGATTTGCGGATGTGCATGTGCATCTTCGTGAGCCGGGTTTTTCTTATAAGGAAACGATTGAGACCGGCACGAAGGCCTGTGCCCGGGGCGGCTTCACGGTGGTGGGCGCGATGCCCAACCTCAATCCCGCGCCGGACTCTGGCGAACACCTGAAGGTGCAGGAGGACATGATCGCCCAGCAGGCTGTCATCCGGGTGCTGCCCTATGCCTCCATCACCCTGGGGCAGAAGGGCGAGGGCGAGTTGACGGACATCGAAGGCCTGGCGAATCGCGTCATGGGCTTCTCCGACGACGGCCGTGGCGTGAAGGAAGCCGAGACCATGAAGGCAGCCATGCTGCACTGCAAGGCGGCGGATTCCATCATCGCGGCCCACTGTGAGGACATGAGCCTCATCCCCGCCGGCGGAGCGATCCACGACGGCGCCTTCGCGAAGGAACACGGTATTCCCGGCATTCCCAGTGAGAGCGAGTGGGGCCCCATTGCCCGGGACGTGGAGCTTATCCGCGAGACCGGCTGTCGCTACCACGTCTGCCACGTCAGCGCAAAGGAGAGCGTCGAAATCATCCGCCGCGCCAAGGCCGAGGGCCTCGACATCACCTGCGAGACCGGCCCCCACTACCTTCTGATGTGCCAGGATGACCTGCAGGATCTGGGTCGCTTCAAGATGAACCCGCCCCTGCGAGAACGCGAGGACATGGAAGCCCTGGTGGCGGGCATCCTCGACGGCACAATCGACATGATCGCTACCGACCACGCGCCCCACTCCGCCGAGGAGAAGGGCAGGGGATTGGCCAAATCTGCGATGGGCGTGGTGGGCATCGAAAGCTCCTTCCCGCTGATGTACACCTACTTCGTGGAGACGGGCCGGATGTCTTTGGAAACCCTGATGGACCGCATGGTCTACGCGCCGAAGAAACGCTTCCGCCTGGATGGCGGCATCAACCTGGGCGACCGTGCGGAGATCACCGTGTTCGACCTGAATGCGGACAAGGTGATCGACCCGGCTGACTTCCTCTCCAAGGGCAAGGCCACGCCCTTCGAGGGATGGAAGGTACATGCCGAGTGCAAGCTGACCATCTGCGGCGAAAACGTCGCGTACAACAATATGGACTAAGTATACGAGGCCGAAGGTTTCCAAAGGGCGATCGGAAAGCCCTTTGGTCGCCTCCACAGAGGCGAAACCCCTGTGGCTTTGCAAGAGGAGGAACAACATGCTCTACCGCCTTGTTGAAAATACCCAACTGACCAAAACTGTCTGGCGCATGAAGCTGGCGGGCGACACCAGCGCCATCAAGGCCCCCGGCCAGTTCGTGCAGCTGACCGTCCCCGGCTTCTACCTGCGCCGCCCCATCTCCATCTGCGACTGGGACGAGGAGACCATCACCCTGGTGTACAAGGTCGTCGGTCAGGGCACCGAGGCCATGTCCGTGATGAAGACTGGCATGGAGCTGGACGTGCTCAACGGCCTGGGCAACGGCTTTGACACTTCCCGCTGCGGCGATAAGCCCCTGCTGATCGGCGGCGGCGTGGGTCTGCCTCCCATGATCGGCCTGTGCCGCCAGCTGCTGGCTGAGGGCAAGCATCCCACCGTACTGGCGGGCTTCAACACCGCTGACGAGGTCTTCCTGCGCGACGCGGTGGAGGCCATGGGCGCGGCTTTCGTGCTGGCCACCATGGACGGCTCTGCCGGCGTGAAGGGCCTGGTCACCGACGCGATGAAGGATCTGGACTTCACCGACATCTGCGCCTGCGGCCCCCTGCCCATGCTCAAGGCCATCATGAACGCCAGCGACAAGCCTGCGCAGCTGTCCTTCGAGGAACGCATGGGCTGCGGCTTCGGCGCCTGCATGGGCTGCACGGTGAAGGTCAAGGGCGGCTACAAGCGCATCTGCAAGGACGGCCCGATTCTGGATCGTGACGAGGTTATCTGGTGAGGGACTTCGTCCCATTTATCCGCCAATCTTGACTGAACGTGGAGTCGTCTTCCGCGCCCATTATCGGAGGTAACATCATGAAAGATTTGTCCGTAACCCTCTCCGGCGTGAAGCTGGACAACCCCATCATCCCCGCCAGCGGCACCTATGGCTTCGGTCAGGAATTCCTGCCGTTCTACGACATCAACATCCTCGGCTCGCTGTCCTTCAAGGGCACCACCGCCGAGAGCCGCTTCGGCAATCCTACGCCCCGCATCGCGGAATGCCCCAATGGCATGCTGAACTCCGTGGGTCTGCAGAATCCCGGCGTGGATCATGTCATCGCCCACGAGCTGCCGGAGCTGCGCAAGGTGTTCCACAAGCCCATCGTGGCCAACATCAGCGGCTTCTCCATTGAGGAGTACGTCAACTGTGTCGAGAAGCTCACCAAGGAGGATCAGGTTGAGATCCTGGAGGTGAACATCTCCTGCCCGAACGTCCACGGCGGCGGCATGGCCTTTGGTACCAGCCCTGAGGCGGCGGCCAGCGTCACCCGCGCGGTGAAGGCAGTGGCCACCAAGCCCGTGTACATCAAGCTGAGCCCCAATGTCACCGATATCGTATCCATCGCCAAGGCCTGCGAAGAGGCCGGCGCGGACGGCCTGAGCCTGATCAACACCCTGCTGGGCATGCGCATTGACCTGAACCGCCGCAAGCCCATCCTGGCCAACGTCATGGGCGGCTACTCCGGCCCCGGCATCTTCCCGGTGGCGGTGCGCATGGTGTATCAGGTGACCGGCGCGGTGAAGATCCCCGTGATCGGCATGGGCGGCATCTCGACGGCCCGCGACGTCATCGAGATGATGATGGCCGGTGCCAAGGCCGTGCAGGTCGGCGCGGCGAACCTGGTCAACCCCTACGCTTGCAAGGAGATCATCGAGCAGCTGCCCATTGAGATGGACAAGCTGGGCATCGAGAAGCTGAGCGAGATCCAGAGAGTGTAAAGTGATAAATCACGCCATTCCCACGCTTTTTGCGTGAGTATGATATAAATCAACAACATTGTAGGAGGAAACAACAATGGCTAAGGACGTCATCATTGCCCTCGACTTTGAGAATAAGGAAAAGACCCTGGCATTCCTGGACCAGTTCACCGGCCGGAAGCCCTTTGTGAAGATCGGCATGGAGCTCTTCTACGCCGAAGGCCCCTCCATCGTCAAGGAGATCAAGGCCCGCGGCCACAAGATTTTCCTGGACCTGAAGCTGCATGACATCCCCAACACCGTCAAGAAGGCCATGGCCGTGCTGCGTCACCTGGACGTGGACATGACCAACCTGCACGCCTCCGGCACCATCGCCATGATGGAGGCCGCCAAGGAGGGCCTGACCCGCGAGGACGGCACCTGCGGTGTGCTGCTGGCCGTGACCCAGCTGACCTCTACTTCCGAGGAGCGCATGCAGAACGAGCTGCTGATCAACGCCTCCATGCCCGACACCGTGAAGAAGTACGCCCAGAACGCCAAGGCTGCTGGTCTCTCCGGCGTGGTGTGCTCCCCCCTGGAGGCTGCGCTGGTCAAGGAAGCCTGCGGCGCGGACTTCATGACCGTCACCCCCGGCATCCGCTTCGCTGACGGCGATGTGGGCGACCAGGTGCGCATCATGACCCCCGAAAAGGCCAAGGCTGCCAGCGACTATATCGTCGTGGGCCGTCCGATTACTGCGGCTGCCGACCCTGTTGCTGCTTACAAGCGCTGCGTGCGCGAGTTCCTGGGCGAAGAGTGCTGAGTACTGACGTGCATTGACTGAAAGGAGATACGAAAATGGAAGCTTACAAGATTGAATTTATCAAGTTCCTCGAGGACGCCGGCGTGCTGAAGTTCGGTGATTTCACCGCCAAGTCCGGCCGCAAGATCCCCTACTTCATCAACGCCGGCGATATCAAGACCGGCGACCAGATCGCCAAGCTGGGCGAGTTCTACGCCCGTGCCTACCTGGAGAAGGTTGGCAACAAGCGCACCGTGCTCTACGGCCCCGCCTACAAGGGCATTTCCATCGCGGTGTCCTCCGCCGTGGCGCTGTCCAAGCAGGGCCTGGACGTGCCCTTCTTCTTCAACCGCAAGGAAGTGAAGGATCACGGCGAGGGCGGCGTGTTCGTGGGCTACGTTCCGAAGGCTGGCGAGGAAGTCGTCATCGTGGAGGACGTCATCACCGCTGGCACCGCCATCCGCGAGAGCATGGCCATCCTGGGCAATCTGGAAGGCGTGAAGGTGGGCGCTACCTTCATCATGGTTGACCGCAAGGAAAAGGGCAAGACCGAAAAGTCTGCCATGGCCGAGGTGCAGGACGAGTTCGGCTTCCCGGTGTACTCCGTCGTCGACGTGTACGACATCATCGAGTACCTGGAGCAGGACGAGAAGAATGCCGAGAACGTGCAGCGCATCAAGAACTACCTGGCCGTGAACGGCGCCAAGGCTTAAGGGACGCAGTCCCTTAAGGATCCCTGCAAGAGGGATTCATCCCTCTTGACTCCCTTTTCGCGATCGGCTCGCGTGCCTTCGGTTGGAGTGAACGCGCGTGCAAATGCGTAAACAGTAAGGAGCCTTTTCATGCTCGAAATCAAGGATGTGACGCGGAAGTTTGCGTCCAAGTATGGCGTGGCCAATGCGACGCTGACCATCGAGCCCGGCAAGACCTATGCGCTGCTGGGCCCCAATGGCAGCGGCAAGACCACGCTGATGAAGATGATCGCCGGGCTGATGATGCCCACCAGCGGTCAGATCACCTATAACGGCGTGCCGGTGGGCCACAAGACCAAGGCACATATTGCCTACATGCCTACGGAGAGTTTCTTCTACCCCTACATGTCCATTATGGATGCGGGCAAGTATTACCGGGATTTCTTCGAGGATTTCGACATGGCCCGGTACAAGGAGATCCTTCAGCGCATGGACCTCAACCCCAAAGACAAGATCGACAAGCTGTCCTCCGGCATGAATGCCAAGGTCCGCCTGGCCCTGACCCTCAGCCGCAATGCGCAGCTGATGATGTTCGACGAGCCCCTCAATGGCGTGGACATCCTCACCCGTACGCAGGTGATCAATGAGATCATCCGCTACCGTGACCAGGGGCGCTCCATGATCATTTCCACCCACCTGGTGGAGGAGATGGACGAGTACATCGACCATGTGGTGTTCATGAAGTACGGCCTAATCGTCAAGGAAGGCAGCCGCGAGGAGCTGACGGCGGACAAGAGCCTGACCGATCTGTACCTGGAGCTGTATGCGCCCCCTGTGCCTGCGGTCCGTGCCGCTGCTGCGAAGGAGGTGCCTGCCGATGTGTAAGCTGATCAAGTACGAGTTCCGCAAGGCGCTGACGGCCATCCTCGTTATGCTGGGGGTGACCGCTGCGGCCCAGGGGTACTTCCTGGTCGGTTTGTACCTGCTCGAGGACTGGGAGATGCACTCCGTCATTGCGGCGATGATGCTGATGTTTGCCTCCATGGCAGCGTACATCTTTGTGCTGGTGCGGGGCGTGGCAAGCTACTCCGGCGAGCTCAAGAGCCGCAGCAGCTACCTCATCTTCATGACGCCCCATTCCACCAGGAAGATCATGGCGTCGAAATTCCTCTTCACGCTGATCCTCTGCGCCATCTTTGGCGGACTGTACATCGTCTTGGGCTTCCTGGATGTCCGGCTGCTGCTGGAAAAGCTGGGCGAGTACGAGGATTTCCTGAGCGAGCTGAACGAAGTGCTCGTGGAGCTTGGCATCCACACGGATCAGATCGCCTTTGGCGCGGTGTTCACGGTGGTGTACATGGCGCTGTCCATGCTGAGCTTCTTCGCGGTGGCGTATCTGGCCATCACCCTCAGTCATACCTTCTTCCGCGACAAGAAGTGGCGCTGGATTATGGCGCTGGTGTTTTACCTGGTGATCAACTACGCCATCAGCTTTATCAGCAGCCTGTTCCCGATGGTGTACACAGCCCTGAATGTAGTGGATGCGGCCGGCGTCAACAAAATTGCAGCTGCATATGAACTTGACACCACCCCGGATCTCTCCGAACTGCTGATTTTCCTTGTGCCCCAAACCCTCGTCAGCTTGGCGACCATCCTGGGTTCTCTGTTTGGCTGCGCGTGGATGCTGGAGAAGAAAATTTCCCTGTAAGATGACAATAAGGAGGTACGTCCCTTGCGCCACCTGATTGACATTACCGACTTCACGGTTGAAGAGATCGAAGCGATCCTCGACCTGGGCGACAAGATGATCGCCGACCCGGATGCGTACAAGGAGACCCTGCGCGGGAAGATTCTGGCGACGCTGTTCTTCGAGCCGAGCACCCGCACCCGCCTCTCCTTTGAGAGCGCGATGCTCTCCCTGGGCGGCAGCGTGCTGGGCTTCTCCTCGGCGGATTCCTCTTCTACCGCGAAGGGTGAATCCCTGATGGACACCATCCAGACCGTCTCCTGCTACTCGGACATCATCGCCATGCGCCATCCCAAGGAGGGCGCGCCCATGGCCGGCAGCCTGCGCAGCATGGTGCCGATCATCAACGCGGGCGACGGCGGTCATAACCACCCCACCCAGACCCTGACCGACCTGATGACCATCCGCCGCGAGAAGGGCCGCCTCGGCAATATGGTGGTAGGCCTGTGCGGCGACCTCAAGTTCGGACGCACGGTGCATTCCCTTATCGGCGCGATGAGCCGCTACGAGCGCGTCGAATTCGTGCTGATCTCCCCGCCAGAGCTGAAGGTGCCTGCCTACATCACCGATGAGCTGAAGCGCAAGGGCATTCCCTTCCGCGAGGTGGAGACCATGGAGGAAGTCATGCCCGAGCTGGACGTGCTCTACATGACCCGCGTGCAGAAGGAACGCTTCTTCAACGAGGCCGACTACATCCGCCTGAAGGATACCTACATCCTCGACCCCGACAAGCTCAAGACCGCCAAGCCCGACATGAGCATCCTACACCCGCTGCCCCGCGTGAACGAGATCTCTACCAAGGTGGACGACGACCCCCGCGCGGTCTACTTCAAGCAGGTGCGCAACGGCCGCTTCGTCCGCATGGCGCTGATCAAGACGCTGCTCGACTGGCAGAAGGAGGCGTAAAGTATGAATATCGACTCCATCCACTCCGGCATTGTGCTGGATCACATCAAGGCGGGCCGCGGCATGGACGTGTACCGCTTCCTCAAGCTGGACGAGCTGGACTGCCCGGTGGCCTACATCCGCAACGTGCGTTCCAACGCCCTGGGCCGCAAGGATATCATCAAGATCGACTCCGAGATCAACGTTGACCTGGACGTGCTGGGCTACATTGATCCGGGCATCACGGTCAACATCATCAAGGACGGCAAGCTGGTGGAGAAGAAGAAACTCTCCCTGCCGGAGAACCTCATCAACGTCATCACCTGCAAGAACCCCCGCTGCATCACCACGGTGGAAAGCGCGCTGGATCAGCATTTCGTCCTCAAGGATCGGGCGAAGGGGCTGTATCGCTGCCGCTTCTGCGACGCGGAAAGAAAGTCCAAGGCGCTGCGGTAAGACAACGGGGCGAAACCCCACTGAAAGGAATGGTTCATCATCTACGGCGGGGTAATGCCCCGCACCGCGCCAACGCGCAGGAAAGGAAGATCATCTGTATCTCGGCGTAAAGCCGGCAGCCTGTGCTGCATCCAATTCGGAAAAGAAAGGATAATGTGTTACATGATGAATAAGAAAGAGGCCGTTGCGTAAACCGGGAGGTTCGCATAACTGGCAGCCTCCCGATCATTCAGTGAAATCGTGAAGAATGACGACGGAGGAAAAATCAAAGATGAACCGCGAAAACAAGCGCAAACAATATGATAAGCATTATTATCGCCATAACCCCTGCAACGAGGCTTTCACCTGCAAGAACTGCGGGCGGCTGTGCGTGCCGGAAGGCGCGGGCAGCGATCACCGCAACCATTGCCCCAACTGTTTGACTTCCCTCCACTTGGACATTGAACCGGGCGACCGCGAGGCTGACTGCGGCGGCCAGATGGAGCCCATCGCAGTATGGGTGCGCAAGGGCGGCGAATGGGCCATTGTTCACCGCTGCCGCGTGTGCGGATGGATATCCTCCAACCGCGTGGCTGCTGATGACAACCCCATGAAGCTCATGTCCATTGCCATGAAGCCCCTGACCAATCCGCCCTTTCCCCTGGAAAAAATCGAGGAGATGACGGAGAACATGGGCTACGCAGGGAGTTTGCGCTGACGACAAAACAACAAAGCCCCGGAGGACGTCGCATCCTCCGGGGCGATATTTATTTCTGCTTTTCCACCTTGCAGGGCCAGAGCTCTTCCAGAGGCTTGAGGCTTTGCTGCTTGCCGCCCAGATCGATCCAGCGGTCATAGATGGCGGCGGTCTCTGCGCCAGGGATGATCACCTGGCCGGAGAATACCACATTGCCTTCCGACAGCAGCTCTACCCGGATGGGGTCGTCCTTCTTCTGCTGAGCGATGCTCTTGAGCAGGTTCAAGCCTTCGCCCACCAGGCAGGCGGCGTAATCCTCCATGTATATGCCGTCGTACTCGGATTCCTCGTGGGTGACGGCAAGGGTGTAACTGGTCTTGCCCACCGTCAGGCGGATCTCCGGCGCGTTGAAGGGCATATCCCAGGAAACCGTGCAGATCATCAGTTGCAGGACGGTGGCCTCTGCATCTACCAGGGCCACATAGTCTACAAAGGCGCTGAGTTCGCCGTCGAAGCCTTCGTCCACCTGCCCGTAGTAGGGCTGGTTCACCGCACGGTACACCGTGTCTACCGTGCCGTAGGGGGTGAAGGTATACCAGTCCGGATCAGCCTTGAGGCCTGCAAGGTCGAATTCTGCCAGGGCAGGGGAGATACATAACAACAGGATCAATGACAGGGCGAGAAATCGTTTCATCTGGGTACCCTCCGACTTACAGCGTGACCTCCAGCTTGGCCGCCCGGCCGATGAAGGTACATTCGTTGATCTGCGCGGTTTCGGCGTCGTACTCCTTGTCGAAGGACTGGAGGATGACGGTCAGGTCAGCCAGCTTCTTCACCTTGCGCAGGAAGCGGTGGTTGTTGTATTCCACCAGCATGATGGCGCCGTCGATAGGGGAGTGGGCAGGCACGATGAGGGCCAGGTCGCCCTGGTGGATGCGGAAGCCCCGCATGCTGTCGTCCGGCACAAGGTAGTAGAACACCTTGTCCGGGTTGGCGCCCTCGATCTTGCCGCCAACGATGGGCAGCAGGCGATGGTCGATGGGCTTCATGATGGCGTTCATGACCGGCACATGCTTGAGCACGCTGGTCAGCGCGTCCAGCCAGATGGAGCCGCCTACGCCCTTCTCCTCATTGTCCGTGACGTCCTTGCGTCCGGAGGGGGCCTTCCCGCCGGTGGAGGCTACCAGCTCGGCTTCAGGTTCGGGCTTGGGCGCAGGACGGGTCGCGACCGTCTTTGCCACGGGGGAGCCCACAGTAGCCAGGTCAACGGTGGCGGCGATGTCATCCAGGGAGAAATCAGCCTCGGTCTGTTCGCGCAGTCCGATAGCTTTCAAAATGCGGCGAGCCTGATCATCCGCGATGATCTTGGTGCCCTTTTCCACTGCGACGAGGTAGCTTTCCGCCACGCCGCACTTCTTTGCAAGCTGCTTGGGGGTCAGTTTTGCGCGCACGCGTTCGGTGCGGATCAAATCTCCGAGTCGGCTCAAAGGTCTTCGACCTCTTTTCTTTTTATTCTCTTGCATATTGTACCGCATTTTGTGCAGCGGCGCAACCCCTTTCCCAATTTGGCTATTGACAGGGGCCGAGGTCGGGTGTATACTGTGTTCCCAATAAAATATGCGATATTGTGACATCTGCAAAAGAAACGTTCTCCATGAGAAACATGCAGCGCTGTCTGAACTGCGGGAAAAGCCATCCGCGATTCAGATGGCGCTGTTTTTCGTACCCGTTCCGTAGCTCGGCATGTTCGCAAATCAAAGGAGGATGAACATGGCATTCATCGAAGCACAGTCGCTCAGCAAGACCTACACTCGCCTGACTGCGCCCAAAAACGGCGGCATTTCCCGTCTGTGGAGGCGCGAAAAGCAGCACATCGAGGCCCTTTCCGACGCGTCCTTCACCATTGAACAGGGCGAGCTGGTCGGCCTGATCGGCCCAAATGGAGCCGGGAAAAGTACAACTGTGAAGCTCCTTACCGGCATCCTCACGCCCACCGGTGGCACTTGCACCGTGGACGGCCGCACGCCCTGGGAGAACCGCAAGGAGCATGTCCGCCACCTGGGCGCGGTGTTCGGCCAGCGGACGCAGCTTTGGTGGGATGTGCCCATTCGAGATTCCTTCCTGCTGCTGCGGGACATCTACGACATAGACAATGCCGCCTGGCAGAAGCGCCTGGATGCGCTGGTGGACGCACTGGAGCTGGGGGAGTTCCTGCATGCCCCTCTGCGCCAATTGTCCCTGGGCCAGCGGATGCGCGCGGAGCTGTGCGGCTCCCTCCTGCATGCGCCGAAGCTCCTATTCCTCGACGAGCCTACCATCGGCCTGGACGCGGTCAGCAAGCTGAAGCTGCGGGCCTTCCTCAAAGAGGAGAATCAGCGTAACGGCACCACCATCCTTCTTACCACCCACGACATGGAGGACATGCTGGCCCTGTGCAGCCGGGTGATGGTGCTGGGCCGCGGCAAGCTCCTCTACGACGGTGCGCTGGACGCACTGCTCAAACAGTACGACACGGTGCACACGCTTCGGGTGGTGTTTGAGGAAGCCCCCGACGTGACTGCGCTGCCCGCCAATGTCACCCGGGATGGCGACGCTTATATCCTGACCTACGAGCCTGCCGTCACCCCCACCAGTGAGCTGCTGCCGCGTATTCTCTCCGCAGGTCGCGTCCGGGAAATGACCCTCAAGGAGCAGAACGTGGACGAGCTCATCGCCCGCATGTACAAGGAGATGGAGTTATGAGCAAATGCTGTTTGAGGTCGGGCAATGGCCCGACTAGCGATGGCCAATGCTTGCATTGGCAGAGCGTAGCCAGCACTCGGTCTTGCACCGAGGGATGGCCGAAAAAGGAGCTGGCGCTATGATGATGAAGCTGAAATCATGGCGGCCATACCTGACCGTCTTCCGCCTGCGGGCTCTGATGGAAACCCAGTATCGCGCCGCAGCCCTCGGCGGCCTGGTGACGCAGGTGTTCTTCGGGCTGGTGTACATCTTTCTCTACACGACGCTCTACGCCGGAGAAAGTCCGGAGATGCTGCGGGACACCATCACCTACGTGTGGCTGCAGCAGATGTTCTTCCGCATGATGTTCTCCACCGACGGTGAGCTGACCAACCTGATCATGAATGGCGGCATCGCCTATATGCTGGTGCGTCCGGTGGATCAGCACCGGTTCTGGGTGTGCCGGGACGTGGGCGGCCGTCTGGTGGGCGCGATGATGCGCCTCATCCCCATGGTGGCGATCCAGTTCTTCCTGCCCAAAGAGCTGCGAATCTCCCTGCCCGACGGATGGCTGAGCCTCGTGCAATTCGGTACATCGCTGCTGCTCGGCTGCGTCTGCCTGTGCGAGCTGATGTCCATTCTGGATGCCATCAACATGAAGACCCTGGACAAGCGGGGCGTTTCCGCCATCCTCAACCTGACGATGATGACCTTCTCCGGCAACGTCATCCCGCTGACCCTTTTTCCCGACAGCCTTCAAACGCTGATCCGCTATCAGCCCTTCGCCCAGGCGCTGGACGCCCCCATCCGCATGTACCAAAGCTGCGCGAGCCTCCCGGAGTGGGCGCTCAACGTGGCGGTGCAGGCGGGGTGGATCCTGATCCTGCGGTGGGTGAGCCGCGCGATGTGGCAAAAGCGTCTGGACAACATGATCGTGCAGGGAGGGTGACGGCATGAAATACATGATCCACGCGGTGAAGATGCTGTTTAAATCCGCGATGCAGTACCGGGCCAGCCTACTCATGCAGGTGATTGCCCAATTTGTGATGACCGGCGGCGAAATGCTGGCGGTGGTGGTGCTCCTGACCCGGTTCAAAGCCGTGGGCCACTGGGGCGCGATGGAGGTCATGTTCTTCTTCGGCGTGATGCAGGCGACCTTCGCGCTGACGGAGCTGTTCGGGCGAGGGATCACGTCCTTCCCGTGGTTCGTGCAGCGGGGCGAGTTTGATGCGCTGATCCTGCGGCCCCGTCCGCTGCTGACGCAGGTGATGGTGTCCCAGCTGGATCCACGCAGGCTGGGGAGCTTCTCCGTGGGCGTGATCGCCGTGCTGGTGGCGGCGTCGCGGCTGGACATCCAGTGGACGCTGGTAAAGGCGCTGCTGCTGGGGGAAGTGGTGCTGGGGAGCATGTTGCTGCTGCTCGGCCTGTTTATGATTGAAGCCACGGTGAGCTTCTTCTCGGTGAAGTCCATTGAGATGGTGAATGTGCTGACCTACGGCGGCAGATCTGCGTGCCAGTACCCGGTGGATGTGTATCCGGGGGTGCTGCGGGTGCTGTTTACGTACCTGGCGCCCTTTGCGATGTGCATGCACTGGCCGGTGAGCTGGGTGATCGGCGAAGCGATGGTGGAGTTGCCGATATGGGGATACTTCCTGACGCCCCTGGCAGGCGTGGTATTCTTCGCGGTGATGGTGCGCATCTGGTATGCAGGAGTGCGCCACTACCGCTCAACCGGCACATAAAGCCCGCATCCGCCGAAGGCGAAAAGGGAGTCGAGAGGGCCTGTGGCCCTTCGCGGGTCCAGGGCAGCGCCCTGGCCGTCGGAGACTTCCGCGCCGCAGCGCAAAGAAGCACGCGTCTTTCGAGAATCCACCGGATTCGAGAAACAGCTCGCCCAGCCCCAAAAGAGACGTCCCGCCTCCATCGCCCACCACCCCGAAAGGAGCGATCAACATAGAAATCACCACCCCGCGCCTCCTCCTTCGCGAAATGACGGATGACGATTTCGCTGCCCTGTACGCCATCCTCTCCGATCCGGAAACGATGCGCTACTACCCCAAGCCCTACAACGAGGCCGGCGTCCGCCGCTGGATCAGCTGGTGCAGGGATTCCTACGCCAAGCACGGCTTTGGCCTGTGGGCGGTTGTCCTCAAGGCTACCGGCGAATTCATCGGCGACTGCGGCATTTCCCTCCAGCCCATCCACGGTGAGTGGCTGCCCGAGGTCGGCTATCACATCCGCAAGGATCACTGGCGCAAGGGCTATGCATCTGAGGCTGCTGCGGCTTGCATCCGCCTGGCCTTCGAGCAGTTTGGCTTTCCGGCGGTGTACTCTTATATGAAGGCGGAAAACGAGCCCTCCTGGCGCACGGCGATGAAAAACGGCATGACCTTCATGGAGGAGTATGATGACCCGGTCAACACACGAACCAGGGTCTATGCCATCGACCGGAAGACATGGGAAAAACATGCGGTGTGAATATGCATCCGCATGCGCCGGAATTGTCCTAAATGGTCGGCCCGCGTCCGGATGGGACAGAAAAACGGCAGCAAGTATACACTGTGCATAAAAGTGCGAAAGCTGACTCCAGCGGTTCAATCGGAAAACGGCGAAAACCCGGTCAAATCGGGCGCGTTCGAAAAAAATAAATTTGAAAAACTGCATAAATATTCACAAAAACCTGTTGACAATTCATAAAAAGGGGCGTATAATGCAGACCGTACCTTCCCGAAAAGAAATGGAGGAAATGATTATGAAGAAGCTGTTTGCATTGATGCTGGTGCTGGTTCTGGCCCTGACCATGGCCAGCTGCTCCAAGAAGGATGAAGCCACCGTGATCACCGTGGCGACCAACCCCGAGTATCCCCCCTTCGAGTACGTCGAGGGCGACAAGACCGTGGGCTACGACATCGACCTGTGGGAGGCCATTGCCAAGAAGGCTGGCATCGAGTACGTCATCGAGGCCATGGACTTCGACGCTGTGATCAGCGCTGTTGCTGCTGACCCCAACACCGTCGGCCTGTCCGGCATCTCCATCACCGACGAGCGCAAGCTGACCGTTGACTTCTCCGAGGGCTACATCAACGCTGGCCTGGTGGTCATCGTGAAGGCTGACAGCGGCTACACCGCTGCCGAGCAGCTCAAGGGCAAGAAGATCGGCGTGCAGCTGGGCACCACCAGCGACTTTGCTGCTGAGGAGATCACCGGCAAGGAGAATGTCGCCCAGTACAAGACCTTCCTGAACGCTGTGATGGATCTGCAGGGCAACAAGCTGGATGCTGTCATCATCGACAAGCCCGTTGGTCAGGCCATCCTGGCTTCCCTGAAGGACGACAATCTGGTAATCGTCGACATGGGCCTGCAGGCTGACTGGTACGGCATCGAGGTCAACAAGAACAACCCCGAGCTGCTCAAGAAGATCAACGATGCTCTGGCTGAGCTGGAGAAGGAAGGCTTCTTCGACGAGCTGGCTGTGAAGTACTTCAGCGCCCAGTAATCTTACCCTGAAAAACACGCCGTAGGGAGGAATTGCCTCTCTACGGCATTTGTGCGATTTAGATTTGTGCGGAGGATAACCCCTTGAACGCGAGTATCTCCATCTTTGAGCAGTGGTGGCAGGCCATCGAGCCCGCCGCGCAGGCCAATACGCTCAACTTCTGGCAATTCATCTACAAGGAAATCTACCTCAACGTCATCAAGGATGACCGCTGGCTGCAGTACCTCAAGGGCCTGGGCGTGACGCTGGAGGTCAGCTTCTATGCGATCCTGGTGGGCCTGGCGCTGGGCACCATCCTGGCCATCCTGCGCCTGCCCCAGATCCAGAACATGCGTGCACGCGGCAAGGGCTTCCTGCCCTGCGTGGGTGCGCTCATCGTTCGTGCGCTGGCCCGGTTTGCAGGGCTGTACATCAACATCATGCGCGGCACGCCTCTGCTGCTGCAGGTGCTGATCATCAACTTCGGCATCTTCGGCTCTGTGCGCATTGACAAAGTGATCGTCGGCGTGATCGCCTGCGGCTTGAACTCTGCTGCCTACGTGGCGGAGATCGTCCGAGGCGGCATCATGAGCGTGGAGAAGGGCCAGACGGAGGCCGGCCGTTCCCTGGGTCTGTCCGGCATCAAGACGATGTTCTACATCATCCTGCCCCAGGCGGCCAAGTCCGCCCTGCCGGCGATGTGCAACGAGTTCATCTCCCTGATCAAGGAGACCTCCATCCTGTCCTACATCGCGCTGACCGAGCTAACCAAGGCGGGCGACTACATCCGCTCCCGTACCTTCTCGGCCTTTACACCCTACATTGTGTCCGGTCTGCTCTACCTGCTGGTGGTGCTCACGCTCACCTGGCTGATCGGCAAGCTGGAAAGGAGGCTGCGCAACAGTGACCACTGATATCATCATTTCCGTCCGCGACCTGGAGAAGCACTTCGACGGTGGCAATTTGAAGGCCCTGCGCGGCGTCTCCGCGGACATCAAGCGGGGCGAGGTCGTGGTCGTCATCGGCCCCTCTGGCTCCGGCAAGTCCACCTTCCTGCGCTGCCTCAACCTGCTGGAGGAGCCCACCAAGGGCACCGTCACCGTGGAGGGCGTCAACATCACCGACCCCAAGGTGAACATCAACAAGCACCGCGAGAAGATGGGCATGGTGTTCCAGCATTTCAACCTCTTCCCCCACATGACGATCCTGAAGAACATGACCCTTGCGCCCCGCAAGCTCCTGAAGAAGTCCAAGGCGGAGGCCGAGGAGAAGGCCATGGCGCTGCTCAAGCGCGTGGGCCTGGCGGATCGTGCAAACGCCTACCCCAACCAGCTTTCCGGCGGCCAGAAGCAGCGTATCGCCATCGTGCGCGCGCTGTGCATGGAGCCGCAGGTCATGCTCTTTGACGAGCCCACCTCCGCCCTGGACCCCGAGATGGTCGGCGAGGTGCTGGACGTTATGAAGCAGCTGGCCCACGAGGGCATGACGATGGTGGTCGTCACCCATGAGATGGGCTTTGCCCGCGAGGTGGCGGATCGCGTCATCTTCATGGACGAGGGCCACATCATCGAGGAAGGCACACCGGAGCAGATCTTCGACGCGCCCCAGCAGCCCCGTACTCAGGACTTCCTGAAGAAGGTGCTCTAATTGCATAGAAAAAGGACTTGCAGATTCAGCGTCTGCAAGTCCTCTTCGTTTGGTTCTTGTGTGATACCCTTTTCCGTCCACTGGGGCAGCACGGTTTATTTGAGCTCAAACACGATCGTCACGCTGGCGGAAACGGAGGCGTCATCCGGCAGGATGCTGTTGCCTGCGGCGCTGTCCATGGTGGACTTGTAGGTGCGGGGCATGCCGCCATAGCCGGTCACGGTATCGGTGATGGACACGATGCTGCCCAGCTGCAAGCCCGCGGCGTCCGCCAGGAGCTGCGCACGGCGCATGGCGTCCTGCACGGCGTAGGCGGTGGCTTCATCCATGGCGGCGTCCGCCTTGGTGGACAGGAACTGGATGTTGTAGATGGTGTTCGCGCCGGCGGCGGTAGCTTTGTCCAGGATGGCGCCGATGTGCTCCATGTCGCGGATGGTGACGTTCAGCTGGTTGGATACGTTGTAGCCCGTCAGGCGCTGCCCGCCCATGGAGCTGTAATCGTACTCGGCGTTCACGGAGTAGTTGCTGGTGGCGATGTCCTCCTCCAGCACGCCGGCTTCGGTCAGGGCGGCAATAACGGCGTGGATGGCCGCCGTGTTCTTCTGGCTGGCCTCCTCCACCGTAGGCGCCTTGGTGGACACGCCGACGGTCACCTGGGCGTAATCTGCCTTGAGGGTGACGGTGGCGTTGCCGGACACGGTGATGGTCGCGCCGGGGGCTGCGGCATGCTCAGCTTGGGCGAACACAGGCAGCAGCAACGCAAGGGTAAGGAGCAGGATGAGGAGCTTCTTCATATTACTTCTTCCTCCTTTTGAACACGAGCTTGCCGACGATGAAGGCAATCGCCACGATGGCGATGAAGGGCAGGGCAGCCACAAGGAAGACCACCATGTCGCTCAGGAAGCCCGTGAAGGCTTCCCAGCCCAGCTGGATGGCGGAAACGATGCGTTCGCCCA
Organism: Clostridia bacterium; assembly: GCA_045591175.1. Taxonomy (GTDB): domain Bacteria; phylum Bacillota; class Clostridia; order Christensenellales; family Aristaeellaceae; genus UBA11524. The sequence goes on along the minus strand of JAZNSI010000019.1, from coordinate 57,159 downwards.
GGGACACGGTGGTGTCCGTCAGCTCGACGGTTTCCTCCTCCCGGAGGGTGATGGTGACGGTGGAGTAGCTGACCTGGCGGTCGGTGCTGTTGAGGGCGGACTGCAGGGAGTCGATCTGGTACTGGGTCTCGGCGATCTGGCTTTCCAGAGCCAGCAGGTCGGAGAGATCGCCGGATTCGGTGATCAGGGCCTGCAGCCGCTCCATCAGGGCCAGCTGGGTATTCAGACGGGTTTGGGTGTCCTGATAGGAGGCCGTCACGTCCTCAGCGGATTCGGAGCGGTTGGTGATGCGCCCCAGCCCCTCGGTGCCGGAAAGGTAGGTATCCAGCAGCTCCTGGGGGATCCGCAGCGTCAGGTAGGCAGTGCGCAGACCGGTACGGCTGTTGGTACTCTCGGAAGAATGTTCGATCCAGCCGCCCTGCCCCTCGCAGGATGCGGTCAGCGCGGACATGGCGTTTTCGAAATCCTGGGTGACGATGGTCATGCTGGCCGTGCGGATGATCTTCTTCTCCGTCGGGACGGGGGCGGCACTGGCGTTTCGGGCTGTGGCGTACATGACGCCGCCGTCGGTTGCGTATTCTGCGTCGTAGCTTTCCTCCACGGCAGCGCTGGTGGTATAGGTGTAGGCGGTGTCGTCGGCGGCAGCGCGTGGTGCTGCGCCAAGCACGATGGCGCCGTTCTCCGCTTGGTTGCTCTTCAGGTCATCCGGGCGTATGGCCAGGTAATCCTTGGACAGCAGCGTGCCGCCGATGACGAACACCATCGCCGCAGCAACGCTCAGCCAGCGGGTGACAGTTTTCAGGGTGCGGGTCTTTTCCATTTTCGTATCCTCCACCTTCTGCATCCAGGCTGCGTGGAGCCCCTCCGGCATGGGGGGAACATCCTCGTTCAGCCCGGACAGCGTGTCGCGGAGGACTTCATTCTTATCAATTTCAGGCATGTTTCCGTCCTCCTTCTGATGTGATAGACGCTGGATTCGGGGGATTGTTCCCGCCATCCTGCAGGAATTTCGCGATTTTCTGCCGGGCACGGTTGAGCCGGCTCTTCACCGTGCCAACGCTGGTCTGCATGGATGCGGCGATCTCCTCGTATGGCATTCCCTGCAGGGCGTAGAGGATGATCACCGTGCGCATGTCGGCGGGCAGGGAATCAATGGCGGCGCGGATGTTGTCCGCGGATTCCCGGCGGATAACGGCTTCATCCGGGGTGGGGGAGTCGTCCGCGGGGGTGAAGCCCTCCTCCTCGGCCATTTCATCTGCGGATTCGGTTTCCGGCAGGCGCTTCTGCTTGCGCAGAAAGTCCAGACATACGCTGGCGGCGATGCGGTACAGCCAGCTGGACAGGCTGCAATCGCCCCGGTAGGACTTGATGGCCTTCCACGCCTTGAGCATGGATTCCTGGAGGCAGTCCGCCGCGTCCTCCTGGTGTCTGGTGTAATGCCAGCACACCCGCCAGAGCATCTGCTCATGGGGCGTGACCAGCTGTTCAAAGGCCTGGGCGTCGCCCTTTTGCGCGCGCCGCAGGGTGAATTCGTCGGTCATGTCAGCACCTCGCTTTCGCACAGGTTGTCATCTATATAGACGTATCACCGGGGGATTTTGTTCCCGCCGGGGAAGATTTTCTTCATTATTATAGCATGGATGCCTGCGGATGGGAAGGGGGCGCACAAAAAGGGCTCTCCCAGCGGGAGAGCCCTCGGATATTCACAGGAACAGCGTGCAGCCCATCTCGCGGAATTCCGCTACCTTGCGGCGCAGATCCTCCACGGTGACCTGGAAGTGCTTCGCCAGGCAATGGTAGCACAGGAACTCCGTGCAGCCCCGGTTGATCAGCTTCTTCGTCAGGCCGATTTCATCCCGGGTGAGGGGCGCGCGGCAGCGGATGCAGGCCGGGCTGCCGGCGCACTCAGGCATCCTTCTTCACCAGCTTGCACAGGTAGAGCTTGCAGTCGTGGCCCTCGATGTGGGGGTTGAAGAAGTCGGTCACCTGGCCGATGTGTTCGCCGGTGAAGACGTCGGTCATGTCCAGCGCCACGCCGCTGGTGACGGGCAGGCCCATGTCCACGAATTCGCCGTGGACTTCCGCGCCCTGATCCGCCAGGTTGGCATAGAAGAGCGCGAACTCGTTATCGGACAGGTGGCGCAGGAAGATGAAGGCGGTCTCGGGGATGTGCATCCAGGGATCCTGGCCGGGGCCGGGATTGGGATTGGACACGCACACGCTGTCCCGGCGGACGACGTAGGGGGCGCGGCATTCCTCATCCTGGTTGATGCGCAGGAGCGTCTTGTTCTGCATCAGATCGCGGTATTCCGGGCCGAGGGTGCGCAGGTCAGCACCCATCATCAGCGGCACGCCGCACAGCGCCCACAGGGTGAACTGCAGCCGGTACTCCTCGTAGGTGCACACCTTGCCCAGGCCTACATTGCCCTTGCCGCACATGCCAACGGTCATCATGTCCATGTCGTTGAAGCAGCCGGGGGCGGACATGCACAGCTTGTTCAGCTGGGACTTGACGATGTTGGTGAAGGAGATGTAGTTGTCCATGATATCGCCGGTGGAGCGGTACATATGGGCGCCGATCTGACGCATCCAGGTGCCGGGCTCCTGCTGGCCCCAGTTGCAGGCGGAGAAGAGGATCTCCCGGCCGGTGGCCTTGAGCGCCATGGACATGGTCAGGTAGCGGGCCTTGCAGTCGCCGGAGGAGGGGAAGTTGCAGTAGTCGTACTTGAGGTAATCCACGCCCCAGTCTGCGAAGGTCTGGGCGTCGACGAATTCGTGGTCATAGCTACCGGGGTAGCCCGCGCAGGTGCGCGCGCCGGCGCAGGAGTACATGCCGAACTTTAGGCCCTTGGAGTGGACGTAATCTGCCACAGCCTTCATGCCGTGAGGGAACTTCGCCGGGTCGGGAACGATGCGGCCGTCCGCGCCGCGCTGGCGAAGGCTCCAGCAGTCGTCAATAACCAGGTATTCATAGCCTGCGTCCTTGTAGCCTTCCGAGACCATGAAGTCCGCCATCTCATGGATGAGTTCTTCGTTGATATTGGAGCCGAAGGTGTTCCAGGAATTCCATCCCATCGGGGGCGTGCGTGCAATCATGGGGGATCCTCCTTGCGTATCAATAATGAAAGGCTTTCCAATCGCATGACATATTCGCGAAGGAGGGGGGACATTCCTGCTGGCAGGGGAAGTTTTGTTTTCAGGCGGCAAGAAGGGGCGATTTGTGCAAAGTTTACAAAAACGTTTTCGCAAAAAGTGCGCAGTCAAAAGGGGGTGCAATGAGCAAAAAATGAGAAGTACGTATGAAAAAAGTGCAAATGTTGAAGAAAAAGGCTAAAAATATGGGGCTGTTAGCTTGACAAAACCAATGGTTATTGGGTATTATTAGACAGGTAATAAATTGTATAAATTCACTGAAACCAAAAGAAATGATCTTTTGGGTGCTTTTTTTCAGTTTTTTTGAGGTTGCCCCTCTGCGGATCGGGCGGCCGGAAATGGAGGGAACTGCCTATGGTGAAGCGGATTACGGCCTGCCTGCTGGCGCTGCTGCTGGCGTTGACGGCCTTTGCCTGTGCGGAGGAAGCTGTCATCCCCAACAGCGAGCTGCCCATGCCCAAGTTTATGAAGAATGTGGCGGTGCATGATCCGTCGATCATCAAGGCGGCGGATGGCTGGTATTACATCTACGGCTCCCACATGGCGGCGGCCAAGAGCGCTGACCTCATCGACTGGAAGCTGATTTCCCGGGATGCCACCAACGGCGGCTGCACCCTGGTAGAAAACGTGCAGGAGCAGATGAAGGAATCCCTCAGCTACTCCCGGACGAATACCTTCTGGGCGCCGGACGTGGTGCAGCTGGCAAATGGCACCTATGTCATGTACTACTGCACCTGCGAGGGCTCCAGCCCCCTGTCCACCCTGGGCATCGCCTACGCGGACAAGCCGGAAGGCCCCTACGTCAACCAGGGCATCATCCTCAAGTCCGGCTACGGCGGATACAATGCCACGGTCTACCCCAACGCGGTGGATCCCTGCACCTTCTTTGACAAGGAGGGCAGGCTGTGGATGGTCTACGGTTCCTACTCCGGCGGCATCTACATCCTGGAGATGGATACGGAAACCGGCTTCCCCCTGCCGGGTCAGATGAACAGCGGCCTGGGCAAGAAGCTGCTGGGCGGCAACCACGCCCGCATCGAGGCGCCCTACATCATGTACAGCCCCGATACGGATTATTACTACCTGTTCCTGTCCTTCGGCGGATTGAATGCGAACGATGGCTACAACATCCGCGTCTGCCGCTCCAAGAATCCCGACGGCCCCTATGAGGACGCGCTGGGTCAGAACATGATCCGCTGCGCAGGCCGGGCAGGAACCTTCTTCAACGACCCGGACTACGAGCCCTACGGCGTGAAGCTCATGGGCGGCTACGAATTCATGGCTGCGGAGGGCGACAAGAACAGGGTCACCCTGGCCTACCGCAGCCCCGGCCACAACAGCGCCTATTATGATGAAGAAACGGGCCGGTACTTCATCGTGTTCCATACCCGCTTCGCCAACTCCGGCGAGAGCTTCCAGGTGCGTGTGCACCAGATGTACATGAACGAGGCGGGCTGGCCGGTGGTGTCTCCGCTGCGCTACGCGGGTGAAACGCCCCAGCCGGTGGATGCCTCCCTGCAGGGCGGCAGCTACAAGGTGCTGCTGCATCAGCGGGACATCAACAAGGTGGAGCATGAGAGCAAGGTCATCACCCTGAATGCGGACGGCACCATCACCGGCGACCACACCGGCACCTGGAGCTGCGCGGACGGCGTGAATGTTACCCTGACCATGGACGGTCTCAACTACACCGGCGTGATGCATACCGCGCTGGATGCATCCCAGCGGATGTGGGTCACCTGCATTTCTGCACTGGATGAAAACGGCGCTGCACTCTGGGCGACCCGGACGTACAGCAACTATAAATAAGAAAGAATGGAGTGAATCGCTTGCGCACGAAGATCCTTGCACTGGTCATGGCGCTGTGCTGCCTGCTGTCCCTTGCTGCGGCGGAGACGGCGGATCAGTCCGCGCAGACCGTGGAAACGCTCTATACCGCGATCATGAAGGCGTATACGCTGCCCGTTTACGCGGGTGAGGCTGTGGTGACGGAGGCTGCGCTCTCCCTGCCGCTGGATGCGGCGGGTGAGGTGACCGTCGTGGCCCCGGAGGATGCCCAGTATGAGATCTGGCTGTCCTACCAGAACACCACTACCTCCACCCTGCCCACGGAGATGACCGTCACCATCGACGGCCAGGTGCTCTGTGCGGAGATGCAGCGCGTGAAGATGAACTCCATCTGGGTGGATGACGGCGTGTTCCCCGTTGACCGCTACGGCAACGAGATCGCCACCACCCCCTGGCAGCAGGAGGGCATCATCGAGGGCGGCATCTGTGATTCCACCTACCGTACGGCTGAACCGCTGCTCTTCGAGCTGACCGCCGGCGAGCATAAGATCGGCTTTGTTGTGCAGGATGGCGGCATCGACATCTCTGCCGTGACCCTCAAGGCGCCTGTGCAGGTGCCGGAGAAGGTGGTTGGCGATGCTTCCGGCGAGAAGCTCATCGTCATCGAGGCGGAAAGGATCGCGGCCCGCAATGAGTCCGCCATCCGCGGCGCGGGCGAGTTCAATGCCCGCCTGTCTCCCTACGACAACGATCACCGCAAGGTCAACTTCCTGGACGGCGCTTCCTTTGACGAGGCGGGCGATATGGTCACCTGGAAGTTCACCGTTGAGGAGAGCGGCTGGTACTACCTGGGCGCGTACTACCGTCAGTCTGCCCGCGCAGATTTCCCCACCTATGTGGATATCTACGTGGACGGCGCGATCCCCCATCAGGGTGCGCAGCGGGTGCCCTTTGCCTACACCACCTCCTTCAAGACCATGCAGGCCATGGCAGGGGAGGACGCACTGACCCTCTATCTGGAGGCCGGCGAGCATACCCTGTCCTTCTGCATCAACTCTGCCCACCTGACCCCCGTGTACGAGACCATCGACGTGCTGCTGGAGGAGATCAACGTCCTCTCCAACGATGTCAAGTCCCTCATGGGCGGCGCTACGGCGGACGCTTACCGTACCTACAACATGGTCAAGAACTTCCCCGACCTGGTGGACCGCCTCAACGGCTGGGCGCAAATGTGCGAGGACAGCGTGGAGTACACCCGCCAGTTCGGCACGGATGGCTCCGGCGCAGCCTTCTCCTCCATGACCCTGAGCGCGGATCAGCTCCGCCGCCTGGCCGAGGAGCCCGAGGATCTGCCGCGCCGCATGTCCGAGTTCTCCACCGGCTCCAACTCTGCGGCCCGCATGCTGGCTCAGCAGCTGACCGACATGGCCATCAACGATCTGTCCATTGACCAGATCTACATCTACCAGGCGGACGCGAAGCTGCCCCGGAAGGCCAACTGGGCCGAGAACCTCTGGGCGGGCGTGGAGCGCTTCTTCACCTCCTTCGTGAAGGAAGACTACTCCGCCGGTGCTGCCACCGAGACCACCTGGATCGATGAGAATGGCGAAGAGAAGCCGGTCATCCAGGTGTGGATGGGACGCAGCCGTCAGTACGTCGAGACCCTCCAAAACATGATCGACACCCAGTTTACGCCGGCCACCGGCATCAAGGTCAACCTGTCCCTGATGCCCGATGCCAACAAGCTGGTGCTGGCCAACGCCGCCGGTACTGCGCCGGATGTGGTGCTGAGCCTGCAGTACGTCGTTCCTTCCTATTTGAACATCCGCGGCGCGCTGTATGACCTGACTCAGTTTGAGGACTTCGGTGAGGTCGCGCAGCGGTTCTCCACCGGTCTGTTCATTCCCTACACCCTCAAGGATGGCGTGTACGCCATGCCCGAGACGGTCAACTTCTGGGTCATGTTCTACCGCAAGGACATCCTGGAGTCCCTGCAGATCGAAGTGCCCAACTCCATGGACGAGGTCAAGCTCATCCTGCCGGAGCTGCAGCGCCGCTCGATGAACTTCTACTTCCCCACGGCTGGCATGGTCGGTACGAAGGTGTTCCCCGGTACGCTGCCCCTGATCCTGCAGTCCGGCGGCTCCATCTACGACACCACCATCGGCGATACCACCCTGGACAGCGAGATCTCCCTCAAGGGCTTCCGCGAGATGACCGAGCTGTTCACCGTGTACAACATGCCCACCGACGTTCCTTCTCCCGGCTTCTACCAGCAGTTCCGTGACGGCACGCTGCCCATCGGCATTGCTGATCTGGCCACCTACAACCTGCTGCTCAACGCCGCGCCCGAGCTGGACGGCCTGTGGGACATCGCGCTGTTCCCCGGCCAGACCAACGAAAACGGCGAGGTCGAGCGCTGGACCACCGGTGGTGCGGAGACCATGGCCATCATGTCCGCCGCTGAGGATCATGACCGCCTGGATGAAAGCTGGCTGTTCCTGAAGTGGTGGTCTTCTGCGGAAGTCCAGAGCCAGTTCGGCAACCTGCTGCAGTCCACCTACGGCTCCGAGTACATCTGGCCCACGGCCAATTCCCAGGCCTTCGCCGAGCTGCCCCTGCGCTCTGCACACAAGAAGGTCATCATCGAGCAGATGGAGTGGATGACGGAGGCTCCCTGGGTGCTGGGCACCTACATGCTGGAGCGCGAGCTGTCCAATGCCTTCATCTCCGTCACGGCTGACGGCGTGGAGGCCCGCCGCGCGATGGATACCGCTGTCAAGCGCATCAACCGCGAGACCTACCGCAAGCTGGAGGAATTCGGCTACTACAAGGATGGCGTGATGCTGGAGGAATTCCCCACGCCCACCGCGGATGTGGTGCAGAACATCATCGACGCCTGGAATGCCGCGCATCCCAATACTGACGCAAAGGAGGGCAATGTGGAATGATCACCAGCAAGAAAACGCCGTATCTGTTCCTGCTGCCCTACCTGCTGCTGTTTGCGGTGTTCATCATCATCCCCACGGGCATGGCGGTGCTGTTGTCCTTCACCAACTACAACGCCGTGCAGACCCCTGAATTCGTCGGCCTGACCAACTACATCAACCTCCTCACGCAGGATACCATCTTCCTGCAGTACGTACTGCCCAACACGCTGGTGTTCTCCATCATCGTGGGCGTTGGCGGCTACATCCTCAGCTTCGTGCTGGCCTGGTCCCTTTCTCAGGTGCCCAAGGGCCCCCGCACGGTGCTGGCGCTGATCCTGTATTCCCCCTCGATGACCGCCGGCGTGGCCATGTCCGTTGTGTGGCGTACCGTGTTCCTGGGCAACCAGAGCGGCATTGCCAACTATGTGCTGACCGCCCTGGGCATCATCAACGAGCCCATCCTGTGGCTGTCCAATGCAGCCTACATCATGCCCATCGTCATCATCGTCGCGCTGTGGTCCTCCATGGGCGTCGGCTTCCTGGCGATGCTGGCAGGTCTGCTGAACGTCAGCCCCGAGCTGTACGAGGCCGGCTCCATCGACGGCATCAAGAACCGCTTCCAGGAGGTCATCTACATCACGATCCCCTCCATGAAGCCCCAGATGCTCTTCGGCGCCGTCATGGCAGTCACCAATGCCTTCCAGCAGGGCGCCATCGGCGTGATGCTGACCGGCTCCAACCCCACGCCCTCCTACGCGGCGCAGCTGATGGTCAACCATGTTGAGGACTACGGCTTCATCCGCTATGAGATGGGCTATGCCGCCGCCGTTTCCGTGGCGCTGCTGGCGCTGATCTACGCATTCTCCTTCGTTGCCCGCAAGCTCTTCGAAGAAAAGGATTAAGAAAGGAGGGAATCCCGTGGCAGTTGGCGGAACCAAGGTCAACCCGAAAAAGTTTGAAAGATCCCAGATCCCGCTGTACGTTTATCTGCTGCCTCTGGCAGTTTTGATGGGCGCGCCGATCGTCTACATCGTGTGCCATGCCTTCAAGCCCATGGACGAGCTGTTCGCATTCCCCCCGAAGTTCTTTGTCTCGAATCCCTCGGGCATCAACTTCACGAACCTCTTCCAGCAGGCGGCGGGCTCTACCGTGCCATTCTCCCGCTATGTGTTCAACTCCCTGGTGGTGACCGCGGCAGTTGTGATCCTGTCCATCATGATCTCCACCATGGCAGCCTTCGCCCTGAGCAAGATGAAGTTCCGTCTCAAGGGCGCGATGATGGAAGTCAACAACCTGGCGCTGATGTTCGTGGCGACCGCCGTCGTCATCCCGCGCTACCTGACCATCTCTTCCATCGGCATCCTGGATACCTGGTTTGCCCACATCCTGCCCCTGATCGCCATGCCTGTTTGTCTGTTCCTGATCAAGCAGTTCATGGATCAGGTGCCGGACTCCCTGCTTGAGGCGGCTCAGCTGGAGGGCGCGAACGCCTTCACCATCTACCTGAAGATCATCCTTCCCATGGTGAAGCCCGCCATCGCTACCGGCGCGATCCTGTCCTTCCAGCAGGTGTGGAACAACACCGAGACCTCCAACCTGTTCACGTCCACTGAGAGCATCCGCACGCTGGCGTTCTACATGAACACCCTGTCCGGCGTGGGCACGGTGCAGGGTCAGGGCATGGCGGCCGCTGCGGCGCTGATCATGTTCGTGCCCAACCTGCTGCTCTTCATCGTCAGCCAGTCGTCGGTCATGAACACCATGGCCCACTCCGGCCTGAAGTAAGGAGGATGAAAATGAAGAAATTTGCAGCATGGCTGCTTCTGATCCTCCTGATGACCACCTGCCTGACAGCCCAGGCAGCGACGCCCTACCGCACCTACACCCAGGGCACGGACCGGGAACTGGTGGAGACCCAGACGGCATATGAACCCGTCCGCACCATGATCCGCTTCGGTGAGGAAACCCTCAAGATGCCCCAGGACATGCGCATGGGCCCGGACGGCTACCTGTACATCGCCGATAACGGCAACAAGCGCATCCTGGTCATCGACACGCAGGGCAACTTCATCCGCGAAATCGTGGACAAGAAGAACATGAAGAGCCCCCAGGGTGTGTTCGTGGACGAAGCCCTGAACGTCTACGTCGCGGACGACAAGGCCCGTGCGGTGCTGGTGTATGACAAGGACGGCAAGTTCGTCATGGAGTACACCAAGCCCACCCATCAGCTCTTCGGCGATACCGCCCCCTATGTGCCGCTGAAGGTCGTGCTGGATAAGCGCGGCAACCTCTACATCGTCTCCAAGGGCAACACGAACGGCATCGTGCAGATCAGCCCTGTGGGCGGCGGCGAATTCCTGGGCTACTACGGCGCGAATGCTTCCCGCATTTCGCTGCTGACCCATATGCGCCGCTTCATCTTCGGCGAGAATTCCTCCGCCGTGGGTGAGATCGTCCCGATCTCCGTGAAGAACCTGACCATCGACCAGAAGGGCATGGTCTACACCGTCACCGAGGCTGCGGACGAAAGCGCGCTGCGCCGCCTGAACGTGGCCGGTAAGTCCACGATGGTTCCCGAGTGGTGGGTGGAGCTGAACAGCGCTGTGGCTGTCAACTCTTCCAACTCCATCTTCACGGCAAATGCCAACGGCACCATCATGGAGTACACTTCCGAGGGTGACCTGCTCTTCGTCTTTGGCGCCAATGACGCCCAGAGCGAGCAGCGTATCGGCATGTTCAAGTCCGTCACCGGCCTGGTGGTCACGGACGATTACACCATCTACATTCTGGATGCGACGCTGAACAGCATCCAGGTGCTCAAGCCCACTGAGTTCACTGACCTGGTGCATCAGGCGTTCACCCTCTTCCAGGAGGGCAAGTACGCGGAGTCGAAGGCCCCCTGGACCGAGGTTCTGCGCATGAACTCCCTGTTCACCTATGCCTCTACCGGCCTGGGCGAAGCGCTCTACCGCGAGGGCAACTACGAGGAGGCCATGGAGGCCTTCCGCAACGGCGGCTACCGTCAGGGCTACTCCGACGCCTGGTGGGAGCAGCGCTCCAATCTGCTGCACAGCAACATGTCCACGGTGATCTACGTGGTCGCGGCGGTGGCTGTGGCGTGGATTATCATCAAGAAGCTGGACAAGAAGTTCCACATCCTGAACCCGCTGCGCTTCGTGAAGGAGAAAATCTGCTCCATCAAGCTGGTCAGCGAGGTCAACTGGAGCTTCATGATGCTCCGCAACCCCTATGACGCCTGCTACGGCATCAAGCGGGAAAAGCGCGCCAGCTGGCTGAGCGCCATCATTGTGCTGGTGATCTTCTTCGCGCTGCATGTGGCGAACAAGTACTTCTCCGGCTTCCTGTTCAAGATGATGCCGGATGGCTACTTCGAGCTGCTCAACGACTTCCTGCTCGTCTTCGGCGCCTTCCTGCTGCTGACGATCTGCTGCTACCTGGTCTGCACCATCACCGACGGCGAGGCCCGCTTCAAGGACATCTTCATCAGCGCCGCATACGCGCTCATCCCGATGATCGTGTTCCTGCCCATCAAGCTGGTGCTGACCAATGTGCTGACCTTCAACGAGGAATTCTTCATCACGATGATCGACTTCGTGTCCATCGGCTGGACCGCGCTGCTGATCGTCCTGATGCTGATGTACCAGAACGACTATACCCTTAAGCAGACCTTCAAGACCATCTTCCTGACGCTGTTCTGCGTGCTGGTTGTGGTGGCGTTGATGGTCGTGCTGTACATGCTGATCAGCCAGTTGGTGGACTTCATTGTGTCCGTCTACGGAGAGGTGGTGTATCGCTTTGTCAAGAAAGTTTAATACGAAGCTGCTCTGCCTGCTCCTTGCGGCGATGATGCTCCTGGGCTGCCTGCCCGCCATGGCGGAGGAAGTGGCACAGATTCCCGCAGGCTATCAGCTTGTGGCGGAGAACAGCGAGTTCTGCCTCTACCTGCTGGAGGACACCATGGCCCTCATCGCCCAAAGCAAGGCGAACGGCCAGCTGCTCTATTCCACGGTGCAGAACGCCAATACCGGCAACAAGACCTGGAAGGGCTTCTACCAGTCCGGCATCGTCATCGAGTACCTGGAGGACGTCAAGGACAAGCCCATTCAGGCGGATTTCATCAACAACGCCAACACCATCGCCTATGAGTACGTTGACAACGGCTTCAACGCCCACGTCAGCTACACCGACCTGGGCATCTCCTTTGACGTCAAGGTCTGGATGGACGAGGAAGGCATCCATGTCAGCATCCCCACTGATTCCATCGTGGAAACGAAGGATCAGACCTACATGATCGTCAAGACCGAGCAGGGTGGGGAAGAACGCATCGACATGACCAAGTACACCAAGACCAGCGAGGAAAGCGAGTTCCTCCTGACCACGCAGGACGGCACGGTGTACACCCTCAACAAGACCTATTACGTGTCCACCAAGGCGGATACCGTGACGGTCAAGGATCTGGCGGGCACCAATCAGGTGACGCTGCCCCTGACGAAGGAACTGGCCAAGCCCTTTGACGTCTACGTCAAGGATGCGGCGGGCGCGGAGACTGCCATCCCGGCAGAATCTGTCGTCGCGGTGCAGAAGAACCTCTACACCACCGGCACCGCCAAGGATGGCAGCGCGCTGCGCGTCCCTGTGGAAGACGTGGTGGAGATCAGCGAGTATTCCTACACCATCGCCAGTTTCTATGTGTACCCCTTCATGGGCTACAGCCGCGCAGGCGAGGGTCAGGGCTACATGATCATCCCCGATGGCCAGGGCGCTGTGGTTGGCTTTGAGGATAACGAAGGCCGCTACGCCACCCCCTACGACAAGCAGGTTTACGGCGTGAACATCGGCATGGAGGATCAGTTCCTCTCCGAGGACCGCGTGCAGGCGGAAGACGTGATCATGCCCGTGTTCGGCATGGTGCACACGGATTCCCAGATCGCCGTGCTGGGCGTGATCGAGCAGGGTGATATTGCTGCCCGCATCCAGGCCTACCCCAACGGCGTGCGTAATCTGCCCTTCGACTGGGTGACGGCCAAGTATACTCTTCGCTTCGTGTTCAACCAGCCCATGGGCCCCAGCGCCGGCAACGTCGCGACCCGCACCGAGAAGCGCCGCGATGTGGACATCCTGCAGCACTTCCTGCTGGAATGCGGTGACAAGGCGAGCTACGCTGGCCTGGCGGTAGCCTACCGCGACTATCTGGTGGCAAACAACACCTTCGCGCAGGCGGATGACCGTGCCTTTGACGTCCAGCTGGACTTCCTGGGCATTGAGCGGGAGAACTACATCCTGGGCAAACAGGATGTGGTCATGACCACCTTCGAACAGGCAGCAGCCATCATTGACGAGCTGACCGAGGGCGGCGTCGGCGCGATGAACGTCACCTACCGCGGCTGGCAGGCGGACGGCCTGACCGGCGGCGTTCCGACGGATTCCTTCAGCGTGGCCAAGTCCATTGGCGGCAAGTCCGGGCTTAAGGAACTGGCGGCCAAGGCGGCGGAGATGAACATCCCCTTCGGCCTGGAGGCGGACGTGCTGAGCCTCAATGTTGAGACCCATCCCGCACTGACCTTCTCCGCGCTGAAGAAGATCACCTCTCAGACCTGGTCCCGTCCCACCTTCGGCAAGGTCTACGATACCCTGTACTACTGCAACCCCACCACCAGTGAAAACGCTGCGGAAAAGCTGCTCAAGTCCATGGAGGCTGAGGGCATCACCGGCGTTTCCTTCACCGGTATCACCCAGGTGCTGACCGATTACTTCCACAAGGACAAGTATCACGACACCAGCGAGATGGCTGCGATCTACACCGGCATCGTCGATGACGCCAACGATCGCTTCACCACTACGCTGATCAGCCCCAACGCTTACCTGTGGCAGTACGCCGATGTGATCAACGATATCCCCGTCGCCGGCAGCGATTACACCTATACCGACGCGGAGATCCCCTTCCTGACCATCGCGCTGAGCGGCCAGATCCCCTACTACCTGGAGTACACCAACTTCCAGGCAAACACCCATGAGTTCTTCCTGCACCTGGTGGAGCAGGGCGCTCGTCCCTCCTTCCTCCTGACTTGGGAGGATCCCATCGAGCTGCAGAACACCAACTCTTCCTCCATCTACTCCTCCCGTTACGAGTTGTACAGGGACATGATCATGCAGTGGTATGCGGATCTGTCCGTGCTCTTCGCCGCGGTGGGCGAGGACGGCATGATCATGGATCACGTCCGTGTGGGGGATATGGCCCGGGTCACCTGGGACAACGGCACGCAGGTTTACCTCAACTTCGGCGATCAGCCCGGTGAGATGGACGGCGTGACCCTCGAAAAACTGAGCTTTAAGGTGGTGAATGGCAATGAAAATTAAGAAAAAACATACCAAGCAGCAGGAAATTGCCATCGCGCCGAAGAAACCTAAAAAGCAGGAAAAGAATCCGCACGATAAAAAGCGCCTCACCAAGCGCAAGCTGCGCGACTGGATGTACGGCTATATCTTCATCGCACCGTGGATCGTTGGTATTCTGGTGTTCTTCGTCAAGTCCATGATCTCGTCGCTGAACTACTCTGTGCACAAGATCGTGATGGACAACGGCGTGCAGATGACTGCGCTGGAGCACTGGTATGACAACTACGCCTCCGTGTTCGCGCTGGAGACTGACCTGCCGACGACCCTGGGCTCCTTCGCCATCTCCCTGGTGCTGCAGGTGCCCATCATCATCGCGTTCTCGCTGATCATCGCGCTGTTGCTCAACGGCAAGATCCGCTGCCGCAGCCTCTTCCGCATGATCTTCTTCCTGCCGGTCATCATTGCCACCGGCCCGGTGATGAACATGCTGACCGCGCAGGGTGCGGCCACCGTCCCCATGATGTCCGACGGCAGCCTGCTTAACTTGCTTTCCGGTCTGCCGCAGTTCCTGCTGGATCCGATCACGGAATTGTTCAACAGCCTGATCCTGATCCTGTGGAATTCCGGTATCCAGATCCTGATCTTCCTTTCCGGCCTGCAGAAGGTGTCGACCACCATGTATGAGGCCGCCAAGATCGATGGCGCCAACGGCTGGGAGACCTTCTGGAAGATCACCCTGCCCACGGTGAAGCCCATCATCCTGCTCAACTCCATTTACACCGTGGTTGCGCTGGCGACCGGCGGCACCAATGAGATCATTGAGCTGATCTACGCTGCAACCTACACCACGCCCTGGACCAAGGGCTACAGCTACGGCATGGCCTTCTCCTGGATCTACACTGCCATTATCGGCGTGATCCTGCTGGGCGTCTTCCTGCTGCTCAAGGACAAGAGCGACAAGAAGGTCAAGTACGAGCAGAAGCGCGTTACGCTGCGCTAAGGAGGGGAGAAGAAAATGAAAATCAGAAGCATCCCCAAGGAAGCGCGCAAGGACTACTACAAGAAGGTCTTGCTGGGCAGCAACGAGAAGCGCGGCATGATCATGAGCTGCGTGGTGTACACGCTGCTGATCACCATCGCCTTCATCTACCTGTACCCGGTGCTGTACATGTTCTCCCGCTCGCTGATGGACAAGAAGGACCTGCTGGACTCCTCTGCCAAGTGGATCCCTTCCACCCTGACGCTGAGCAACTATAAGCAGGCCATCGACACGATGGACTACTGGAACTCCCTGTGGAAGAATCTCGTCATCGCCCTGTCCGCGACCCTGTGCCAGGTGTTCATCACCTCCTGGGTGGGCTACGGCTTCGCGCGGTATAACTTCCCGGGCAAGCTGCTGTGGATGGCGCTGCTGATCCTGTCCTTCCTGCTGCCGGCGCAGACCATCGCCGTGCCGAACTTCCTGCTCTTCAACAGCGACATTCCGCTGTTCTTCAAGAACCATTTCGGTACGGATATGCAGATCATCGACGGCACGATCAAGCCCTTCGTCATCACGGCCATCCTCGGCCAGGGCTTCAAGAGCTGTCTGTGTATCCTGATCTTCTACAACTTCCACCGGCAGACGCCCCAGTCCCTGATCGAGGCGGCGGAGATCGACGGTGCAGGCCACATCAAGGCCTACTTCCGTATTGCGGTGCCGCTGTGCTCTGCTGCGATCGTCGTGGTCACCCTCTTCTCCTTCGTCTGGTACTGGAACGAGGTTGACCTGGTGCGTACCTACCTGGGCTCGTCCAACACCCGCAACACGGGCTTGACGTCCCTGATGCTGGAGCTGAACAAGTTCGAGGACAGCTACAATGCCGTCTACGCAACGCATGCTCAGTCCACAACGTCCACCAACAAGCTCAACGACGCCATCAAGATGGCGGGTACGATGCTCGCCGTTGCCCCGATGATGGTGCTGTACTTCTTCCTGCAGAAGCAGTTCGTTGAGTCCATTGACAAGGCCGGTATTACCGGTGAGTAATCCCCCCTGGAGCGTTGCTCCACCCCACTTTGGATCAAAGCCTGGTCAGAGGCTTATGATTAAATAAAAAGGAGGATACCCCTATGAAAAAGCTGGTTTCCCTGGTTCTGGCTCTGTGCATGGTGCTGTCTCTGGCTTCCTTCGCGGCTGCCGAAGAGTACAACATGCCCGCTATGAACACCACCGATCCCATCACCCTGTCCGTCATGGTTTGGGACGACTTCGAGATGACCGAAGCCCTGGCTGCTTCCTTCATGGAGCAGTACCCCAACATCACCGTTGAGATCATCCGCACCACCACCGCGAACGTGACTGCGGACCTGACCAACTATGCTGCCGCCGGCACTCTGCCCGACGTCTTCATGTGGCTGGACCTGGATCCCCTCCTGGCCTCCCCCTACATGGCTGACATCGCTCCCTACCTGGAGAACGACGAGGAAGCCCAGACCAAGCTGTACTACACCATCCGTAACGCTGGTTACATCGATGGCAAGCGCTGCTTCTTCCTGGCTGGCGAGTTCCTGCCCGCGACCGTCTACATGGACGCCAACGTCTTCGAGCAGATGAACGTTGAAATGCCTGGTCAGGACTGGACCTGGGAGCAGTTCGTTGAGCTGACCCAGACCATGACCGATCCCACCCAGGGCATCTGGGCTTACACCAACGGCATGTACGCCCCCGTTACCTGCGGCCCCATCGCTCTGACTGCCAATTCCATCGGCGAATTCGGCTGGAACGGCGAGACCTACAACTTCGAGTCCGGCTGGGCCGAGGCTCTGGAGCTGCAGCTGGAGAACATCCGCCTGGGCAACACCTGTGTGGGCGGCTCCGACGCTTACCTGGCGGTTGATCCCTCCAACGAGTGGCCTGGCCAGACCGGTCACGTGGCTGTCCTGACCGACGCCTCCTGGACCCTGAACAACATCTACACCAAGCCCCTGGCTCTGGACCGCGGCATCAAGATGGTGCCCTACAACCCCCCGGTCGGCGCCGAGAACTGCGGCCAGCTGGGCTTCCTGGACAACGTGTCCATCTCCTCTCAGTGTGAGCATCCCCGTGAGGCTTACGAGCTGATGAAGTACCTGTTCTGGGGCAAGGACGGCTGGCTGAAGCGCTGCGAGCTGTTCCCCACCATCGTCTGGGAAGGCACCGAGAACAAGGCTTACGACGTCCCCAACTGCTTCCCCATGATCCAGGACGAAGAAGTGAACGCTGCTTACGCTGCGCTGCTGCCTGACCTGGGCTACTGGAACGATTGGGAGTCCTACCTGGCTAACATCCAGAACCCCGTTACCTGGGGCGCCCGTACCATCCCCGGCTTCAACGCCTTCCTGGCCAACGCCTACAATGGCGGCGACTTCAACGGCACCATCGGCATCGAAGCCGCTGTGTCCGCTGGCGCGGCTGATCCCTGGGATTACACCACCTGGCTGGCTGAGCAGGGCCGTTACTACTACGACCAGGCTATGGCTGCCTTCTTCGAGATCTACGGCCAGCCCTAATTTCGGCTGAACTGTTCTGACCGAGGATAAGGTTTCATATTCCCGCGGGGGAGCGGCTTTCGGGCTGCTCCCCCCTTTCCAAAGAGGTGTGATGACCGCTTGATCATCCGGGCAACGGGATGACCAAATGATGACCAGGCCTCTTGCGTTTTGCTTGGTCTGTGCTATAATATCGTTATGAGAACAGTACGATGACACAAGGAGTGAACAGCCGATGCGAAAGAGCATGGCCCTTATTCTGGCGCTGCTGCTGCCGCTGTGTGCGCTGGCGGAAACGGTCACGTCTTCAACCCTGACCGCAGACGCGAATATCACGACCGTCGAGATGAGCGATACACTCTACGGCCTTTTCTTCGAGGACATCAATTATGGCGCGGATGGCGGCCTGTATGCAGAGTTGCTGCAGAATCGCTCCTTCGAGTATGAGGACATCCTCAATCCCCGGACGCCCGATCATTACAATGGCTGGGGATTTAACCTGGCGTTCGGCGCTGCGGGCAAGGCGACCGTCATGACGGAAAAACCGCTGCATGAGAATAACCCCACCTACATGCGGGTCACCTGCACGAAGGGCGAGTACCGCTTTGCCAACCTGGGCTACCAGTCCACGACCTTTGCCGGCGGTATTCCAGTGGAGGAAGGCAAAACCTACCGCTGCTTTGTGTGGATGCGCAATGCCGGTGACTTCGATGGCCAGGTGGAGATCGCCCTGACCAAGCGTACCGGCAAGTCTCTGGCGGTGCCAAAGCGCTTCACGCTGACCAACGAGTGGCAGAAGTACGAGGTGACCTTCACGGCTGCCCACACCGAGGACGCGGTGCTGTCCTTCATCATGCACGGCACGGGCTCGGTGGACTTCGACATGGCTTCGCTCATCCCGGCGGATGCCTTCGGAGCGGATTGGCCAAACGGCGGCTTGCGCGCGGATCTGGTGCAGGCGTTGGCGGACTTGACCCCCTCTTTCCTGCGCTTCCCCGGCGGCTGCGTCACCGAAGGCAGCTACTACCGCAAGAACTTCTACGACTGGAAGGACACTGTTGGCCCGGTGGAGGAACGCAAGGAGAACTTCAACACCTGGGGCTACATGCAGTCTTATGGCCTGGGCTATTATGAGTACTTCATGCTCGCTGAGGCCATCGGCGCGGAGCCGCTGCCGGTGGTGCATTCCGGCCTTCTGTGCCAGGCGCGCGACGTGAAGGAGGCCCCCCTCACCATCGAGGAGACCAGGGCCTACGCGCAGGATCTGCTGGATTTGATCGAGTTTGCCAACGGCGATGTGACGACGCAATGGGGTGCGCTCCGTGCGGAGATGGGCCATCCCGAGCCCTTCGACCTCAAGTACCTGGGCATCGGCAACGAGAACTGGGACAACATCTACTGGGATCGCTTCGACATCCTGTACAAGGCGGTCAAGGCGGCTCACCCGGAGATCAATATCATCTCTTCCGCCGGCCCGGTGGCGGAGGGCGCGCTGCCCCAGTACGCTTGGCGGGTCATCCGCAGCAAGTACCCGGACACCATCGTGGACGAGCATTACTACATGGACAGCAACTGGTTCCTGAACAATGTCGGCCGCTATGACAAGTATCCCCGCACCACCCGCGTGTTCGTTGGCGAATACGCCTGCCACGAGCCCACCCAGCCCAACGGCCGCCGCCCCAACAATCTGTACAGCGCCCTGTGCGAGGCGGCCTACATGACCGGCCTGGAGCGCAATAGCGATGTGGTCGTGATGGCCTCCTACGCGCCGTTGCTGGCCCGCGACGGCATGCAGCAGTGGACGCCCGACCTGATCTGGTTCAACGCCCGGGAGGTCATGCTGACCCCGAATTACCATGTGCAGCAGATGTTCGCTGCGACGGTGGGCGATCGGGTGGTTGAGAGCAGCCTGGAAAGCCTGAACAAGCGGATCTACCATGTCGTCACCCGCACGGAGGACGTCCTCTACGTCAAGCTGGTGAACGTTACCGAATATGCGGATGAAATGACGCTGAACCTCGCCAACGTGCCCGACGGCACGGCGTTCTACACCCGCCTGACCGGCGAAAAGAACGCCGTCAACACCTTTCAGCACAAGGAACGCGTCGCGCCCGTTACAGGCACCGTCAACATCGCAGATGGCAGCCTCACCCTGGAGCTGCCCGCTTACTCCGTCACCATCCTGACCTTCAAGCTCAAGTAAAAAATCCGGGCGTCCCCCGGTCAAAATGGAGGAATACCCATGAAGAATGCCAAGCTGATTCTGGACAAGGATTACGTCATCTCCGACATCGACAAGCGTCTGTACGGCTCCTTCATCGAGCATCTGGGCCGCGCGGTGTACACCGGCATTTACGAGCCCAAGCATGAGCTGGCCGACGATCAGGGCTTCCGCAAGGATGTGCTGGAACTCGTCCGCAAGCTGAACGTGCCCGTGGTGCGCTATCCCGGCGGCAACTTTGTTTCCGGCTTCCGCTGGGAGGATTCCATTGGCCCCAAGCACGAGCGTCCCCGCCGCCTCGATCTGGCCTGGAAGACCACCGAGCCCAACGCCTTCGGTCTGCATGAGTTCGTCGACTGGGCCAAGAAGGCCAACACCGAGGTCATGTACGCCATCAACCTGGGCACCCGCGGCGTACTGGAAGCCCAGGACGTGGTGGAATACTGCAACCACAAGTCCGGCACCTACTGGTCCGACAAGCGCATCGCCAACGGCGCGGTGGATCCCTTCAACATCAAGCTCTGGTGTCTGGGTAATGAGATGGACGGCCCCTGGCAGACTGGCGCAAAGACTGCCTACGAGTACGGCCGTCTGGCCAACGAGGCCTCCAAGGTCATGAAGTGGGTGGATGACTCCATCGAGACCGTGGCCTGCGGCTCCTCTGGCCTGAATATGCCCACCTTCGGCGCCTGGGAGTACGAGGTGCTCGACCAGTGCTACAAGAATGTGGACTACGTCTCCCTGCACCGCTACTACGGCAATCCCCACAATGATACGCCCGACTTCCTGGCTTCCTCCCTTGACCTGGACGAGTTCATCAAGACCGTCGCCTGCATCTGCGACACCGTCAAGGGCAAGAAGCACTCCAAGCACAAGGTCAACCTGTCCCTGGACGAGTGGAACGTCTGGTATCACTCCAACAATCAGGATCAGCAGCTGTACAAGAACGAGCCCTGGGGCACCGCGCTGCACCTGCTGGAGGACGTCTACAACTTCGAGGATGCCCTGCTGGTCGGCCTGATGCTGATCACCATGCTTCACAATGCCGACCGCGTGAAGATCGGCTGCCTGGCCCAGCTGGTGAACGTCATCGCCCCCATCATGACCCGCGAAAAGGGCGGCGCCTGGGCCCAGACCATCTTCTACCCCATGATGGATGCCTCCATGTACGGCCGCGGCAAGTCCCTGCGCCCCATCATCACCACCGACAAGCACGACACCAAGCACTTCAATGACGTGCCCACCGTCGATGCTGCCGCCACCATGGATGACGCCGGCAATGTGACCATCTTCGCCGTCAACCGCGATCTCAGCGAGCCCGTGAAGCTGCAGCTGGACATGCGTGCCTTCGGCGAGATGAAGCCCGAGTTCCACACCGTGCTGCATCATGACGACATGAAGGCCATCAACACCGAGGAGAACCCCGACGAGGTCAAGCCCGTGCAGGTGCCCGTGGTCATCGAGGATGACTGCATCATCCTGCCCGCCGCCTCCTGGAACGTCATCCGTTTCACCAAGTAAAACAAAACATGAGGCGCGCTATGCAAGAAGTGAGCATAACGCGCCTCTTTTTGTGTGGTGACGGGGCGGGGGATGTGCTACAATGAATACAAAGCTTTGTATACAACCGAAAGGAGCATGACGATGAAGAAGATCCTCTCCCTTGTCCTGGCCCTGATGCTGATGCTGTCCTTCGCCTTTGCGGAGGAGGAGCGCGGCGCGCTGGATTATCAGCCTCTGAAGGAGCTGACCGCCAAGTACGGCTTCACCATGGGCGCCCCCATGAGCGCCGGTGACCTGGGCAACTTCAACTACCGCAAGCTGCTGGCCCATCACTTTGACACCATCACCCCCACCAATGAGATGAAGGCCTACTCCCTGCTGGATCAGCGTGCATCCAAGGCGTCGGAGGACGGCATGCCCCGCATGAACTTCGCCACCGCCGACAAGATGATCAAGTTTGCTCAGGACAACGGCCTGAAGGTGCGCGGCCACGTGCTGGTGTGGGACGCCTACATGACGCCCTGGTTCTTCCATGAGGGCTACGACACCAAGAACCCTGTGGTCGACCAGGAGACGATGCGGCTCCGCCTGAAGTCCTACATCGAGCAGGTGATCACCCACTTTGAGACCCAATTTCCCGGCGTGGTCTACTGCTGGGACGTGGTGAACGAGGCGGTCGGCGACGGCGCTGATCAGTACAAGGTGAACGACCTGCGCCATGTCCGTACGATGCGCAACGGTCAGCCCAACCCCTTCTACGAGTATGTTGGCGAGGACTATGTGGAGCTGTCCTTCCTCTACGCCCGTGACGTGGTGGAAGCCCTGGGCGCGGACATCAAGCTGTTCTACAACGACTACAACGCCATCTACGACGGCAAACGCGCGGGCATCAAGCAGCTGCTGCGCTCCATCAACACCTACGCCAAGGATGAGAACGGTGAATACCGCATCCTGGTCGACGGCATGGGCATGCAGGGCTACATCGGCGGCTACGGCAAGCAGCAGGGCTGCTTTTCCAGCAATGACGTCAACCTGGTGCGCAAGAGCATCAAGGAATATGCTGCCCTCGGTGTGGAGGTGCAGGTGACGGAGATGTCCCTGCGCAACTACGAGGAGGATAAGAATCCTCAGCATGCCGCCTTCTACGGCAAGGTTTTCGAGGTGTTCTGCACCGCCAACGACGGCGAGAGCAATCCGCTGACCAGCGTGGCCATCTGGGGCCTGCTGGACTGCAATGACCGCCCCAACAGCTATGGCTGGAAACAGAACGGCCCCTATTGCGGCCTGTTCACTGTCAAGCTGCGGGTAAAGGATTCCTTCAAAACCATTTACACCCAGATGGGCGGCGAATAATCGCATAAAAAGAGCAGCGCCGAGTGATCGGCGCTGCTTTTATCATGTGAGGTTTTCGGTTCCCTTGGGGCTGGGCGAGCTGTTTCGGCGGAATCGGAGATTCCGCGAAAGGCGCGGGGGGCGTTTTTCCGTCTGCGGACGGGGGTCTCCGACGGCCAGGGCGCTGCCCTGGACCTGCGAAGGGCCACAGGCCCTCTCGACACCCATTTTGGCTTCGCCGTTCTGTGATTATTTCAGGAAACCGTTGATGATCTGTTCCTCGGCCTCGGCTTCGGTCAGGCCCAGGGTCATCAGCTTGATGATCTGTTCGCCAGCAATCTTGCCGATGGCGGCCTCGTGAATCAGCGCGGAGTCGATGTGATTCGCCTCCAGCTGGGGGATGGCCAGGATCTTCGCCTGATCCATGATGATCGCGTCGCACTCGGTGTGGCCGGTGCAGTTCGCATTGCCGGTGATCTTGCTGTCAAACTTCTGGTAGCTGTTGTCCCGGGCGACACTGCGGCTCACCACGTCGGTGGAGGCACCCTCGCCGTTCAGGTTCACGAAGTAGGAGCTGATAGCCACCTGATCGCCGTGAGTCATCAGGCGCTCACGGACGACGAGGCTTGCGCCCTCCGCCAGGTCGGCGCGGGTGACGCGGTCGGTGTTGTCCACGCCCTTAATCTGCACCATTTCCATCTCCATGGAGGAGTTGGCCGCCATGGTGACCTCGGTGACAGGGTTCAGGATGCGCTTGCCCTGGCCGTCGCCCTCGCCGTAGTGCTTCTCGACGTACTTGACCTTGGCGTTTTCACCCACGAAGAAGCGGTGAATGCCGTCGTGCTCGGAGTCCTGGTCGCCGCAGTTGTGGATGCCGCAGCCCGCGACGATCACCACATCGCAGTTCTCGCCGATGTGGAAGTCGTTGTACACGACCTCCTTCAGGCCACTCTCGGACAGGATGACCGGGATGTGCATGCTCTCATTGACGGTGTTCGGCTTGATGTAAATGTCAATGCCGGAGCCGTCTTCCTTGGAGACGATGTCGATGTTGGCGGTGGTGCTGCGGGCAGAGGTCTCGCCGTTGGCGCGGATGTTGTAGGCGCCGTGGGGCGTGCTTTCGAGGCCCGCGACCTCCATCAGGATTCGCTTCTGGATCGCATCCATTACTGCTCGCCTCCCTTCGTCAGCTGGCCGCAGGCGGACACAGCGGAGGAGGTGCCCAGCAGGGTGGGGAGGATCTCTTCCTTGGTGCCGTGGGCCATGATCTTGCCGCCGCCCAGCACGATGATTTCGTCAGCGATGTTGAGGATCCGCTCCTGATGGCTGATGACGACGATCGTGCGCTCGGAATTGGCGCTGCGCATGCGTTCAAAGACCTCGATGAGGCTCTTGAAGCTCCACAGGTCGATGCCGGCCTCGGGCTCGTCAAACACGGACAGCACCGTGCCGCGGGCCAGAACCGTGGCGATCTCGATGCGCTTGAGCTCGCCGCCGGAGAGGCTGCCGTTCACCTCGCGGTTGATGTAATCGCGGGCGCACAGGCCGACCTCGCTCAGGTACGCACACGCGTCGCCCACGGAGAGCTTCTTCCCGCTGGCGATGCGCAGCAGGTCGATCACGCAGATGCCCTTGAACTTCACCGGCTGCTGGAAGGCGTAGCTCACGCCCATGTGGGCACGCTCGGTGATGGACTTGTCCGTCATGTTGACGCCGTCCAGCCAGATTTCGCCGCTGGTGGGCTTCTCGATGCCCGCAATCAGCTTGGCCAGGGTGGATTTGCCGCCGCCGTTGGGGCCCGTGATGACCACGAACTTGCCCTTGCTGACGGTCAGGCTGATATCACGAATGATTTCCTTTTCCGCCGTTTCACCCGGCACGGCGAAGGAAAGATGCTTGAGTTCCAGCATTGGTATATACCTCGATGCTCTTTGAATCGGTGAAATTCACCAACTCTCATGATAACACAGGATCGCCATCTTTGTCAAGGAATCGACAAGCTGCATTCCTGTTGTTGATAGTATACCCAAATTGTAGGAATTTGAAACATGGTGCAGATGAGAATTGTTCCCAGGATGCATAACGCCGCCCTCCGTAGGGGAGAGCGGCGATCTTTGCTTTCTTACTTGCGGCAAACGGTGATGACCTCGCGCTCCTGGCAAGCGGTGGCGTTGCCCAGGGCGTCCACGCCGCCGTCCATGTAGCGGGCGATGGTGATGGTGTCTGCATCCACGGCCTCGATGTCGCACAGGCCGTACTTGAGCACGTCGCTGTCGCGGCGATGGGTCAGCTTATTGCTGACGTACTGCTGCAGGCTGGCATCCTCCTTGCCCCAGGGGAAGGGGCGGCGGTTCCAGGGATCGTGGCAGCCGCACAAGCCGGCTTCGTCGCCGTAGTAGATGGTGGGGCAGCCGGGCAGCGCGCACAGCAGATCCACGCACATCTTGTAGCGCTTCACCGCCAGCTCGTACTCGTCCACCGTCAGGCGCACCCACTGCTGATCCGCCTTGGGCATGTCCATACAGCCGCGGCCCACCAGCATGTTCAGCGCGCGGGGACGGTCGTGGCTGCCCACCAGGTTCATCAGTGAATAGCGGAAGGGCGCCGGATACACCTCCGCCTGATGCTTCACCAGACGCACGAAATCCCAGGCGTTGATCTTGCCGGTGGCGAAGTCGATCAGCGCGGTACGAAGGGGATAATTCATCACGGAATCCAGCGTGTCGCCGGTACAGTAGCAGCGCATTTCGCCGTAGGCCACCTTGTTGGAGGCGTCCTCCCACACTTCGCCCAGCACCACGGCCTCCGGATCGGCCTTGTGAGCGGCGATGCGCAGCTTGCGCAGGAAGTCCAGACTCAGCTCGTCCGCCACGTCCAGACGCCAGCCGCAGGCGCCCGCGCGGATCCAGCGGGGCACGATGCCGTCTTCGTCATTGAACATGAACTTCTGGTACTGGGGATTGTCCTTGCGCAGCTCGGGCAGGCTCAGAATGCCCCACCAGGCACGGTAATCCTCGGGGAAATCCTTGAAGGTGTACCAGTCGAAGTAGGGGGAGGACTCGCCCTGGTACGCGCCCAGGGTGGGGTAGTGGCCGAAGTGGTTGAAATAGATGCTGTCTTCGCCCGTGTGGGAGAAAACGCCGTCCAGCAGCACGCGCATGCCGTAGGTGCGGGCCTCCTCGCACAGGATCTCGAATTCTTCCTCCGTGCCGAGCAGGGGGTCGATCTTCGAATAATCGCCGGTGTCGTAGCGGTGGTTGGAGCGGGCGCGGAAAATGGGGTTGAGGTAAATAACGTCAACGCCCAGCTCCTTGAGGTAGGGGAGCTTCGCGCGTACGCCGTTGAGGTTGCCTCCGTAGAAGTCCAGCTCCTGGTACTTGCCAGCCTTCAGATCGCCGACGGAAACCATCTCTTCGTCCCACTTTTCGTGGACGTAGCGGTCGGTGCGGTCATCCTTGGCGGCGGTCTTTGCGCGGAAGAAGCGGTCGGGGAAGATCTGGTAAATGTTCGCGCCGTGGAAATAGGCGGGCGTGACGAAATCCTTGTCATACACGGTGATCTGGAAGGATTCCGGCTCGCCGCCGGCATAGGCGCAGCCTTCGCCGCCCATCTGGTCGGGCTGGTTGCCGTAGATCAGGGTGCGGCCGTCCTTGCGGTACACGATGAACCGGTACCAGTACAGGCCGGGATTCTCCGGCAGCTGAACGGCGGTTTCCCAAACGTCGTCGCCGGTGTTGATCATGGCATAGCAAAGCTCTTCGTCCTGCCAGGTGCGCAGGATGACGGCGGTGGCCTCGTCGCAGCGGAAGCGGATGGTCACCGTGGTACCGGCGGGCGCGGGGCCCATGGGCTGGCGGAAGAAGGCTTCGTGGGAATTGTGGAGCATCATCGTGAAATCAGTCCTGTTCTGTGATGATTGGGGCTTTTACGATGGCGGAAACGTTTTCGGAAAATCCTGGAAAGAATGCCCGGACAAGAATAATGCTGCCCGGGCGAAAGATAACTACAGGGACAGACAACCTCAGAGCTCGCGCCATGAGGGCGCGGAACGATATTCCCCGGTCAATGTCCCAACTCGCACGCGGTAGGTCCATGCAAAAGCAGTCAACTCGATCGCGCGAATGGGAGTCAAGAGGGACGATGTCCCTCTTGCGGGGTTCTGAGGGGCAGCGCCCCTCAGTGATTCTTCAGAGGTTCGAGGTGCCAGATGGTGTCGTTGTACTCGCGGATGGTGCGGTCAGTGGAGAACACGCCGGACATGGCGGTGTTGATGACAGCCATGCGGTTCCACTTGTCCTTGTCGGCGTAGTCCGCGTCGATGCGGCGCTGAGCCATGGAGTAGGAGCCGAAGTCCTTCAGGACGAAGTAGGGATCGCCCATGGAACCGTAATCGCCGATCAGCAGGCTGTGGTACAGATCCTGCAGGGCGCCGGGCGCGTCAGGCATCACGGTGCCGTCGATCATCTGGGTCAGGGCCAGACGGAGCTCCGCGTTGGTCTCGAAGATGGACATGGGGTTGTAGCTGTTCTCGCGGTACATATCCAGCACCGTGTCGGAACGCATGCCGAAGATGTAGATGTTGTCCATGCCGACCTGCTCGCTGATCTCGACGTTCGCGCCGTCCATGGTGCCGATGGTGACGGCGCCGTTCATCATGTACTTCATGTTGCCGGTGCCGCTGGCTTCCTTGGAGGCGGTGGACAGCTGCTCGGAGATCTCGGTCGCGGGGATCAGGATCTGGGCGCTGGACACGTCGTAGTTCTCCAGGAACACCACCTGCAGCATCTTGCTGGCACGGGGATGCTTGGCGATCAGCTTGGACAGGGCGTTGATGAAGCGGATGATCTGCTTGGCGCGGTTGTAGCCGGGGGCCGCCTTGGAGCCGAAGATGAAGGTGCGGGGCTGCATCGTAAAGTTTGCGTCATTCACGATGCGGTTATACAGCACCAGGCAGTGCAGGGCGTTCAGCATCTGGCGCTTGTACTCATGCAGGCGCTTGGACTGGGCGTCGAAGATGAACTCCGGATCGACCACGGTGCCCTGATGCTCCTTGAGGAACTTGGCCAGGCGCTCCTTGTTGTGGCGCTTGATCTTCGCGAACTGCTCGCGGAAGGCCGCGTCATCCGCATAGGGAGCCAGGTTGGACAGCAGCTCGGTGTTCTTGATCCAGTCGGTGCCGATGGTGTCGCAGATGAGCTTGGTCAGCTCGGGGTTGCAGGCCATCAGCCAGCGGCGATGGGTGATGCCGTTGGTGATCGCGCTGAACTTTTCCGGCATGACCTGATAGAAGTCATTGAAGGTCTCGGCCTTGAGGATGTCGCCGTGCAGCTGGCTGACGCCGTTGGTGTTGTAGGTCATGGCAACGCACAGGTTCGCCATGTGGATGTAGCCGTAGGAGATGATGGCCATCTTGCCCACGCGCTCGGCCTGGCCGGGGAAGTGGTTCCACAGACGGGCGCAGAGGCGGCGGTTCATTTCCACCAGGATCTGGTAGATGCGGGGCAGCAGGGTCTTGACCATGCCCTCGGGCCACTTTTCCAGGGCCTCGGCCATGATGGTGTGGTTGGTGTAGGCGATGGTCTTGGAGACGATGGCCTGCGCCTCGTCCCAGCCCAGACCTTCTTCGTCGATCAGCAGACGCATCAGCTCAGGGATGGCGAGACCCGGATGGGTGTCGTTGACGTGCACGACCACCTTCTCGGGCAGCAGGTGCCAGTTGTTGCCGTTGAGCTTCTTGAAGTCCTTGAGCATGTACTGCAGGGTCGCGGAGGTGAAGAAGTACTGCTGCTTCAGGCGGAGCAGCTTGCCTTCATAATGATTGTCTTCGGGGTAGAGGATGTTGGAAATGGCCTCGGCCAGCTCCTTCTCCTCGGTGGCCTGGACGTACTGGCCGCGGCCGAAGGAGCCCAGGTCCATGCGCTTGGGGGAGCGGGCGCTCCACAGGCGCAGGCTGTTCACGGTGGCGGTGTCGTAGCCCACCAGAGGCATGTCGTAGGGCACGGCCTCGACGGTGTTGTAGCCCACATGCTTGAACACCAGGCGGCCCTGCTCCTCGGACATTTCCACATGGCCGTTGAAGTGCACCTCGCAGGCGTCCTCCATCACGGGCATTTCCCACACGTTGCCGTTGCCCAGCCAGTAGTCGGGCAGTTCAACCTGCTGGCCGTCGACGATCTTCTGGCGGAACAGGCCGTACTCGTAGCGGATGGAGCAGCCCATGGCGGGCAGATCCAGGGAAGCCAGGGAATCCATGAAGCAGGCAGCCAGACGGCCCAGACCGCCGTTGCCCAGCGCGGGTTCGGGCTCTTCCTTGAGCACGGCGTCGATGTCGATGCCCAGCTCGTCGATGGCGGCCTTGTAGGCGTCGGTGGACACCAGGTTCAGGATATTGGTGTACAAGCTGCGGCCCATGAGGAATTCTACGGAGAGATAATACAGACGCTTGTTGTTGTGGCTCTTGCGCTCCTCGCGGGAGATCATCCACTTCTGCATGATCTGGTCGCGGACGGTGGAGGCCAGGGCGCGGTAGATCTGCGCATTGGAGGCCTCGGCGATGGTGCGGCCGTTATAGCGCTGAAGCTTGCCGATAATCGAAGCCTTGATGGACTCCTTGTCAAAGGACTTGGTAGGCATGGGGGTTCCTCCTCTATCTTCAGGAAAAGTTTTCTATTCGATGTGACGGTACGCAGAAAAAGCGTTGTCGCCAACGTTCAATATTATACATGCAATTTCTGTTTTTCGCAAGTTCTTTTGCGCTGCTGAAGGAGGAAATACGGCGAAAGGCGGGATTTTGCCACGAAAAAAGGCCGAGTTCACTAGACCTTTTGTGTTCCGGGACTGACCGCGCCTCTGCCAAACCGCTGGCGCACGTCGTCGATGGCCTGCTCAATGCGGGCCTGACGGGGATCATCAGGCCTGACGTCGGCGAGGAAGGACAGCTGAGCGGCCTCCTCTGCGTCCTCGCGGCAGAGGGAGGACGCCGTGACCGTCAGCAGGCGGATGGGCGCGTCCGCAGGCCAGGATTGCCGCAGCAGGGCCAGGGATTCCTGGAAGAGCACCTTCGTCAGGCTGGTGGAGACGGGCAGCGTTTTCTGCCGGGAAATAACCTTGAACTGTGGGTCCTTGATCTGCAGGGTGATGGTGCGGCATTTGAGGCCCTGAGCGCGCAATCGACTGCCCACGCTGTCGCAAAGGGGCATGAGACCGGCGCGCCAGGCTTCCTCGCCCTTGAGGTCATGGGGATAGGTCATGCCGTTGCCCACGGATTTCACCATTTCACTCTCGCCCCAGCGGCGCACCGGGGAAAGATCGGCCCCGTTGGCCATATCGTGGAGGCTTGCGCCCTGCTTGCCCAGCCACTTTACAAGGCTGTCCCGGGGGGCGGCGGCCAGCATGCCGATGGTCACCACGCCATGGCGGCGCAGCACCTCCGCGGCGGAGCGGCCAACAAAGAGCATGTCCTGGATCGGCAGGGGATAGAGAATGTCCGCCACGTTCTCCCGGGTGATGACGGTGGTGGCGTCCGGCTTTTTGTAGTCCGAGCCCAGCTTGGCCCAGGCCTTGTTGTCGCTCACGCCCACGCTGATGGTGATGCCGACATCCTCGCGGATACGGTGGCGCAGCTCGTCAGCGATGGTCTTGCCGTCGCCAAAGAGCCGCCGCGAGCCGGTCACGTCCAGCCAGCTTTCGTCCACGGAAAAGGGCTCCACCTGGTCGGTGACGCTGCAATAGATCTCGTTCACCCGGCGGGATACGGCCTCATATTCATCGTGATGGGGCGGCAGCAGCACCAGGTTCGGACACTTTCTTGTGGCCTGCCAGATGGTCTCGGCGGTCTGCACGCCCATGCGCTTTGCCAGCATATTCTTCGCCAGGATGATGCCGTGCCGGTTCTCCGGGTCGCCTGCGACAGCCACCGGCTTGTCCCGCAGCTCCGGGAACTTCAATAGCTCCACCGAGGCGTAAAAATTGTTGCAGTCGCAGTGGAGGATCGTCCGGCCCGGCTGATCAGTATTCATCGTCTTCTTCGGCCTTCTTGACGAAGTTGGCCGCCAGGTTTTCCGGCTGGAAGCGGGGATCAAAGGCCAGCGCACGGATGCTCTCCCGACTGACGACGGTGTTGGTGCCCAGGCAGTCGGTGCACCGGTAGAAGCACTCGGGGCACACGCAGCCCAGATGGGGCGCGTCCGCCTGAACCATGTAGATACCGCATTCCTTGCAGCTGCAGCGCATAAGTCGAACATCCTTTCGGGGTTGATGTATTTATTATACCACGTTTCCGACGGATTGCAAGGGGAACAGCGTCCTCCTGACGCTCCGGGCAACGAAAAGCGGCGAACCAGCCATGCCGGTCCGCCGTGAATGTTACAGGAGCTTCGTGTCGCCGCCCAGGTCCTCAATGACGTGGACGACCTTGCGCAGCGCGTCCGCCACGTCGCCCTCGCCGGGGTTGAGGATGCACAGGCTGACCGGCTCGCCGGTGCGTTCGGAGAGGCAGTCGTACAGCGCGTCAGCATTGCAGCCGTAGTAATCGGGCAGGTCAAGCATCATTTTCAGCGCCTGATGCAACTCCCTGGGGGAGGCGTACTGCGCCGCATCAATGAAGATCGTCAGGCTTGTCATTTGCACTCACCGTACCTTTCTTGCCGTCCAGCGTGACAATCGCGCCGGATTTGAGGATTTCTGTTGCATGGGCCGTGCCGATGATGACGGGGATATCCAGCGTCATGCCGGCGATGGCGCCGTGGCCTTCGGGGTTGGGATCCTCCAGCACCAGGCCGCTGGCCTTGCGCAGCAGGGGGAACATGGCGCCGTTGGTCTGGTGGCAGACGATGATGTCGCCGTCATCGAAGGCGGGCGCGTCCTTCTCAAAGTCGCGGATAACGCAGATGGGGGCGATGATGCGTCCGCCGTGCAGGCCCGTACCCTTGGTCAGCATGTGGCCGACCACATGCACCTTCATCAGGTTGGTGGTGCCGGAAATGCCCAGCGGCACGCCGGCAGTCAGCACGACCAGTTCGCCGTCGCGCACGATGCCCGCCTTGACGGCCGCGTCTACCGCATGCTCGAACAGGTCGTCCGTGTTGGACTCCTTGCCGATCATCAGCGGCACGGTGCCCCAGGAGAGGCTCATCTGCCGCCAGACGCGGGGTACACTGGTGCAGCCAACGATGACGCTGCGGGGACGGTAACGGCTGATGGAACGGGGCGTGGAGCCGGACAGCGTCACGGTGATGATGGCGCTGGCGTTCAGGTCCTGGGCGGAGGTGACGGTGGCGTGGGAGATGGCGTTGGTGACGTCCGTGGCAACGGGATTTTGACGGGTGAAGCCGCGGATGTTCTTGATATCCGCCTCGGCAGCCAGGGCGATCTTGACCATGGTCTTGACAGCCTCCACGGGGTATGCGCCGACGGCGGTTTCGCCGGAGAGCATGATGGCGCTGGTGCCGTCATAGATGGCGTTGGCCACGTCGGTGGCTTCGGCACGGGTGGGGCGGGGGTTCTTGATCATGGAGTCCAGCATCTGGGTAGCGGTGATGACCGGCTTGCCCATGGCGAGGCAGCGCTGAATCAGCTCCTTCTGGATGGAGGGCACAACTTCGAGGGGAACTTCAACGCCCAGATCGCCGCGGGCGACCATGACGCCGTCCACCACGCGGAGGATCTCGTCGATGTTCTCCACGCCCTCCATGTTCTCGATCTTGGCGATGATGTTGATGCCCGCGCCGTCGTTCTCCTTGAGAATTTGACGCATCTGCAGGATGTCATCCGCCGAGCGGGTGAAGGAGGCAGCGATGAAGTCAAAGCCCTCCTTGGCCGCGAAAATGATGTCGGAACGATCCTTCTCGCTGATGAAGGGCATCGAGAGGTGCACATTGGGGATGTTGACGCCCTTGTTGTTGCTGACCACGCCGCCGTTGTTGACGCGGCAGACGATGTCATTGCCCTCGACCTTCTCCACGACCATGCCGATCAGGCCGTCGTCGATGAGGATGGCGATGCCGGGCTTCACGTCCTGGGGGAGGTTCTTGTAGGTGACGGAGGCACGGGTCTCGTCGCCTTCGCAGTCATCGGCGGTCAGGGTGAAAAGCTGGCCGGGCTGCAGGGTGACCTTGCCCTCCTTGAAGGACTTCACGCGGACTTCGGGGCCTTTGGTGTCCAGCAGGGTCGCCACCGGCAGGCCCAGCTCATCGCGGATGCGGCAGACCTCGTCATGATTGCGCTTGTGGCTCTCGTGGTCGCCGTGGGAGAAATTAAAACGGGCAACGTTCATGCCGGCCTTCATCAGGTCGGCGACAAGGCCCTTTTCAAACAGGTTGGGGCCCATGGTGCAGACGATCTTTGTCTTGCGGATGGGGGTGGTCATGGGGACAGTCCTCCAAATATATGTATATCAACAGTTAGTTTGGTGCATACCATGACACATTATACAACATTTTTCGCCCCTTGTGAAGGGGGCGGGGGAGATTGGCATGAAAAAGAGCGCACCCGCTTTCGCAGATGCGCCAGGTAGTTAATAGCCCGTATTGTAGAAGCTTTCGATCTTCCACCCGGTCCGGTCGGATTCCCATTCAAGCTGCGGGAACCAGATTTCACCGTCCTCTGTGAGGACCTTGTACTGATCATCGAAATCCAGCGCGTGGATGGACACGGCGGGATCGGGGCGGATGGCGTCCAGGTCGTACACATCGCGCCGGTAGAGGCCGCTTTGGTGGGCAGTACCCAGCCCGGACAGCAGCCCATCAATGGTCTCCAGGCGCGGGTCGTGGGTCTCGGAGTATCGCTGAATGACCTCCTCAGGGGTGAGCGTGGCCAGGTCAGCGTCCGGCACTGAATGGGCCAGCAGGTAATCGCGGATACTATCCTCGCCCAGCAGGTCGATGGCGGTATCGCCGGTGAGGCTCATCAGGTTGCTGCCATCCCAGGACAGCGCCAGCAAATATGCGCCGATGATCTCGCCCTCGCACTCCAGCACGATGGCTTTCATGCTGTACAGCACGCCGCCGGTACCGCCTTCGGTGAGGAAACGCGCATCGGAAGGCACCCACTTGACCCGGTTGACCGGCTCCACCAGGTAGTACATGTAGGGCAGCACGGTCTTGCCCAGGTAGGGCGTGATGTCATAGCCCGCGTCCCGCAGGAACAGGTCAGCCCAGGTGAAATGCAAGGCTGCCGGGTCGGTGCGGGACGCGGTCAGCTCAGCAGGCAGGTTTTCAAACATGCAGGCCCGGCGGAACGCGATCGTCCAGCCGTGCTCTGCCAGGAGGGCACGGTGCTCATCCGGGATGGTGAAGGTGGGGGAATCCCAAAGGGTGTTCTGCAGCAGCAGGGGCAGCTCGCAGCCCACGCGGAAGGTCTCGCCCGTGGGAGCCAGCAGCCACGCCTGATTGTACAGGTCATCGTGGAATACCTGGTAGATGACGTATTTCTGCTCGCCAAGGTTGCAGTGTACCTCGTAGGCGCTGGCGCTGTTGGGCAGCTCAGGGAAGTCGCAGCGCTCTGTGGGCGCGGTCAGCATGCTCATCAGCAGCTCGATATAGGCCGCATCGGTGATGATCTGGCTGGCTTGCTTGGCTTTTGCGTTGACGATGGTGACGTCCTGCACCGGGAACTCCGCCAGCGCAGTCAGGGGCAGCAGGGCAAGGAGCATCAGCAGGCAGAGCAGCTTTTTCATGGAGGTCATCCTTTCACAGCGTGTTCACCTATATAGACGAATCAGCGGAGGGAAATCTTCCCCCTGCCGGAAATTTTCTGCAAAAAGAGCGCACCCGCCATCGCGGATGCGCCCCATGGGTGAAGCTTCGTATGGTCGCGGCGGTCAACTCAAGAACCGCGCACGATGGCGGAAAAACGGGTCGAAGCCCCTTATTTCAGCAGCTTGCCCATGACCTTGATCATCAGGAAGAACAGGATCAGCACCAGGAACACGCCGCCCAGGCCGCCGGCGGTGACGATCAGGCCCTTGGTCAGCAGGGGCATGGTGGCCAGGTCGGTGGTGGCTTCCACGGCTTCCTCCGCCAGCGCGGGGGCTGCCATGAACAGGGTCAGCAGGGAGAAAATCAGCTTCTTCATTGTCGTTTCCTCCTTCTATTAGCCGCCGATCAGCATGGTCACCAGGGTGATCACCATGCCGCCAGCCACGATGGATCCCAGCTGGCCGGAAACGTTGGCGCTGGTGGACTGCATCAGGATGAAGTTGCTGGGATCCTCCTTCAGGGCCATCTTGGCGATGACGCGGGAGGACATGGGGAACGCGGAGATGCCCGCAGCGCCCACCATGGGGTTGATCTTCTTCTTGCGGAAGAGGTTCAGGAACTTCGCGAACAGCACGCCGCCGGCGGTGTCAAACACGAAGGCGAACAGGCCCAGCAGCAGGATCAGGATGGTGGTGGGGTCCAGGAACTTGTCGGCCACCATGGTGCCGCCGATGGTGATGCCCAGGACGATGGTGACCAGGTTGGCCAGCTCGTTCTGCGCGGTCTTGCTGAGGCGCTCCAGCACGCCGCACTCGCGGATCAGGTTGCCGAACATGAGGGAGCCGACCAGGGGCGCGCTCATGGGCACCAGGATGCCCGCAACGACGGTGACGATGATGGGGAAAAGGATCAGGGTGGTCTTGGAGCAGCGCTCCTCCTGGTAATCCATGCGGAGCAGGCGCTCCTCACGGGTGGTCAGAGCCTTGATGACCGGGGGCTGGATGACGGGCACCAGCGCCATGTAGGAGTAGGCGGCCACGGAAATGGGGCCCATGTAGTCCTTCAGGCCGAAGTGGTTGGCCACGTACAGGGTGGTGGGGCCGTCCGCTGCGCCGATGATGCCGATGGCGGAAGCCAGCTTCATGACCATGTCGTTGTCGGTCACGCCCAGCACCACGGGGATCAGCCAGATGCTCAGCAGGAAGGTGGCGAAGATGCCGAACTGAGCCGCCGCGCCGAAGAAGATGGTGGAGGG
Source organism: Clostridia bacterium (assembly GCA_045591175.1). Taxonomy (GTDB): domain Bacteria; phylum Bacillota; class Clostridia; order Christensenellales; family Aristaeellaceae; genus UBA11524. The sequence continues at coordinate 21,414 of JAZNSI010000019.1, read as the reverse complement.
ATCCTTCAGCAGGGGAGAGAAGTCGATCATTGCGCCGACCGCGATGAAGATCAGCACGGGGAAGAGCTCGTTGGCGATGCCCGCGTTGAACAGCACGGACAGGAAGCCCGCCTCGCCCAGCACGGAGGGCGCGTTGATGCCGGTGGTGGCTTCAATGACGGGGGGCAGGTTGGCCAGGATGCAGCCAAAGCCGATGGGCAGCAGCAGCGTAGGCTCGTAATCCTTTACGATGGCCAGCGCGATCAGAATGCCCGCGATGATGAACATGATCAGCGTCTTGAAGCCGTCGCCGGACATCATGTAGAACAGACCGCTGAACAGCTCCTGGATGAGCAGACCGAAATCCATAGTCGTCGTCCTTTCTTGGGTTAAAAATAGGAGAGGGCAGCAAGCGAAAAGAGACCCACAGACAGCCTCCCGAAGGAGCTGTCGTGAGTCTCATCATTTCAAGCAGCACCGGGCGGAATTCCACCGTACTGACGATGCAGCTGTGCGTTCCTTGCGGATGCGCACTGATTACTCCCTCAGGCAACATCCATTATTATAGCGTTATCCGGCTGGAAATGTCAAGGGAATGAATGAACTTAATATGAAGAAAACCGCTTCTTCGGGGATGAGTTTTCCCTTGTGGAGCGCTTCTGCCGCGGATTTTGACAAAAAACGAACAAATTTCCGAAAACGATACCATGAAACCGCTTTCCACCCCTTGCATGTGCTTGACGATTTGTGATATACTCTTATGCGGACAGCTATGGCAGTGGCTTTTCTGCTGCCACGAATAGATTTCACCCCCTATAAGGAGCGATTCTTTCATGAATAAGATTGCGATTATCACCTCCGGCGGCGACGCCCCGGGCATGAATGCGGCGATCACCGCTGTTGTGAAGGCTGCTGCCCGCCGCGGGATCGAATGCATTGGCATCAAGCGTGGCTTCAACGGCCTGCTGACCATTTCTGACGACAATCAGAAGGATCTGCAGCGCTTCGATCTGGAAACCGTGCTGGACAACGCTGACCGTCCCGGTACCCAGCTGCGTACCGCCCGCTGCGACGATTTCCGCAAGCCCGAATTCCAGAAGAAGGGCGCTGATACCCTCCGCCATCTGGGCGTGGACGCTGTGGTCGTCATTGGCGGCGATGGCTCCTTCCAGGGCGCACTTCGCCTGGTGGAGCAGGGCATCCCCTGTGTGGGCATCCCCGGCACCATCGACAATGACCTGGCCTTCACCGAGATGACCCTGGGCTACGAGACTGCCGTGCAGGTCTGCACCGAGGCCATCCGCGACATCCGCGCGACCTCCCGCAGCCACAACCGTCCCCACGTGGTGGAGTGCATGGGCCGTCACTGCGGCGACGTCGCCCTGAAGGCTGCCTGTGCGACCGGCGCTGAGATCGTCCTGGTGCCTGAGGTCAAGTGGGACATTGACACCGTGGCCCAGCGCCTGTGCTACCAGATCCGCAAGGAAAACCCCCGCGCCACCATCGTCATCGCTGAGGGCTGCTGGGATTCTATGATGCCCTTTGACGCTTATTCTTACCTGAATCCCCGCGGCAAGAAGTTCCGCGAGGACGATAAGATCAACGCCAGCTTCCTGGCCTCCATCCTGCAGCGCAAGTGCATCGACATCCTCGGCCTGAACGAGGGATCTCCCGATCGTTATCACGATGAGGGCGACGAGCTGGCCGTACGTTCCACCGTGGTGGGCTACACCCAGCGCGGCCGCATGCCCGTGGCCAAGGACAGCGCCTTCGCCTTTGAGGCCGGCCATCTGGCTGTGGAGCTCCTGTGCAAGGGCTACTCCGGCCAGGTCATCGGCGTGCGCCACGGCCATGTGTTCCATATGGATATGGCCGACGCCCTCAAGGAGAAGCGCACCTTCCGTCATGACCTGTACGACCTGGTCAACGACATCCGCGAATAATTTCGCAAAAAAGGGGAGAATACCCCTTGACACGGTATAGGGAACGTGGTATAATCCCTATGTTTGAAGCAGAGGCTTGCCCGTCTCTCACCTCGTGTGGCTCACGCTGCCGGGTATCATGGCATCTCATCTCGCAAGAGGTGGATACTGCGCATGTTTGAGGACGGGATGTAGCATCCCGTCCTTTTTCATTGAAAAGGGAAGCTTCAACAGGATTTGCAACCTGGAACGCAAGTTCCGACAAATATGGAGGTGCATGGACATCGCTACCGAACTGATGATTAACGAAGAGATCCGCGACAGAGAGGTTCGCCTGATTGACGAGAACGGCGAGCAGCTCGGCGTCATGCCTACGCATAAGGCACTGGAGCTGGCGGAAGAACGCGGTCTGGATCTGGCCAAGATTCAGCCCCAGGCCAAGCCCCCGGTGTGCAAGCTGCTGGACTATGACAAGTACCGCTACGAGCAGTCGAAGCGGGAGCGCGATAACCGTAAGAATCAGCGTGTTGTGTCCATCAAGGAAGTTCAGCTGTCTGCCACCATTGAGGAGAACGACGTTCTCACCAAGGCCAAGATGGCGACGAAGTTCCTTGCCGATGGCGACAAGGTCAAGGTTTCCATCCGCTTCCGTGGCCGCCAGATCACCCACAGCGAGATCGGCCTGAAGGTCATGCAGAACTTCGCCGAGCGCTGCGCGGAGGTCTCCAGCGTGGAGCGCCGCCCCACCATGGATGGCCGTCATATGATCATGATCCTCGCGCCCAAGGCCGCCAAGGCTTCCTTTGCTGAGAAGAAGGCCGCCCGCGAAGCCCGTGACGCCAAGGAGAAGGCCGCACAGGAGTAAGGAAGGCCCCGGCGCTGATGCGCTGGATGAATTCCGAACCTCGTGAGGTCGAATTACAGCCCCAATCATTGGAAGGAGGACTACACCATGCCTAAGCAGAAGTCTCACCGTGGTGCTGCCAAGCGCTTCTCTTTCACCAAGTCCGGTATCGTGAAGCATAAGCAGATGAACGCCAACCACCAGGTTCGCCTGAAGACCACCAAGCGCACCCGTCACCTGCGCGCTGACGGTATTGTGGACAACGCGGCCGAAGCCCGTACCATCCACAAGCTGCTGCCCTACAAGTAATTTCGCCCTTTAGCTGGCAAGGAGGATACTAAGAAATGGCACGTATTAAGAGAGCTGTCAATGCTCAGAAGAAGCGTCGCAAGGTAATGAAGCTGGCCAAGGGCTACTGGGGCGCTAAGTCCAAGCAGTACCGCGCCGCGTCCGAGCAGGTCGCCCGTTCCCTGCGCTATGCCTTTGCAGGCCGTAAGCTGCGTAAGCGTGATTTCCGCTCCCTGTGGATCACCCGTATCAACGCTGCTGCCCGCCTGAACGGCATGAGCTACTCCACCTTCATCAATGGCCTGAAGAAGCAGAACATCACCGTCAACCGCAAGATGCTGGCTGACCTGGCTGTGAATGATCCTGCCGCTTTCGCCAAGCTGGTGGAGATCGCCAAGGCCTAATGGTCTTGTTTGATCGCTGATACAGCAATATACCCGGCTGTCCGATGAGGATGTGCCGGGTTTTTTGTTGGATTGATCGAAAAAAACGCCTGTAAGCCCTTGCCAATTCAGCAAAACAGGCGTATAATAGCCGACGTTGTGACAAAATGGATGAAAAGGTGGCTTTCATCATGACGAATGATTCCAACTATATGCACATCTCCCATGGCCCCTTCCACGTGGGCCAGCGGAGCATCAAAACTGCCGTTGCAGCGACGCTGTGCGCGCTGCCCTACCTGATCTTCGGCGCGGATCCGTCCTTCGCCTGCATCGGTGCGATCTTCGGCCTGGGCAGCGACATGTCCATGTCCAAGCTCAACGGCGGCAACCGCTTCTTCGGCACGGTGATCGGCGGCTTCATCGGCATCTTCCTGTACAGGCTGTATCTGCTGCTGGTTCCCGAGGGCGGCCGTACGCTGTGGCAGCTGCTGTTCCTGTTTGTGGGCGTGGTGGTGCTGATCATGTGCTGCCAGCTGTTCAAGTGGCCCGGCGGCATTCAGCCCGGCGGCGTGGTGCTGTGCATCGTCATGTTCCAAAAGGATCCCAGCATCTACCTGGAGTACTCCGTGATGCGCATGATCGACACCGGCGTGGGCGTGGCCTGCGCGCTGTTCGTCAACTGGTACTTCACCCGGCCCAGGGTGGAGCACATCCTGACGAAGCTGCATATTCCGCATAATGCTGATGGCAGCGTGTTTATCTTCAAACGTGAGGAAGAAAAGCCTGCTGATAATGAAGACGTTGCATAAAACGGATGAAAGACATAACGCCTCTGCATGAAGTGCTCATGCGGAGGCGTTTTCATTGCAGTGTCATTGCGTTTTTTCCAAACGCTTGATCAAACCGGCGTAGCTCTTTGCATTCTTGTACCAGCCAATCAAGAGCATGATAAGGCCGATGACGATTGCGGCAGTTCTTTTGGTAGAATCAGGTGAAAACAAACAAGAAACCAGAATGCCGGTACCAGCACCCGTGAAGAAGTCAATGAAAAACTTTTCCTTTCTGATCGTGCCGGTGATTCTTTCCTTGTCAATGGTCTTGACCATTTCAGTATCTCCTTTCAATAGCGTATCAAGTGAAATCTCAAAGCGGTTGCTGATCTCAACGAGAGTTTGCAGATCGGGATAGCTTTTTGTGTTTTCCCAATTTGAAACAGTCTGACGCGTGACATGCAGCAATCTGCCAAGCTCCTCCTGTGTCAGCTGATGCTTCTCCCGAATCTTTGATATTTGGCTTCCGACATTCATGTTATCCCTCCTGCTTGGCTGTCTGCGAAATTGGCAATCTCATTATGCGCTCGAAAGGCGGAAATGTAAAGCAAGGGCATTTCAACATGGGCGGAAAAGGACGCAAAGATTCTTTGACAATCCACAGTTCAACAAAAAACGCACCTGCAGTTCGGCAGATGCGTTTGGGTAAGCAATATTTAATTGGTCCCGTGCTTGACGCGGTCGCGCTCCTCGGCGCGCTTGGCGTTGTTGAAGCGATCCAGGGTGCCCACCAGGTAGCCGGTGATGCGGCGGATGCGCTCGAAGCGGCGGTTGCCGTCATCCTCGGTGCGGCCGCAGTGGGGGCAGCTGTCGCCGATGATGCCGTTGAAGCCGCAGACGGGGTCGCGGTCAACAGGGTGGTTGATGGAGCCGTAGCCGATGCCAGCGTCATGCATGAAGCGGACGATCTTCTCGAAGGCGTCCAGGTTCTGCATGGGATCGCCGTCCATCTCCACGTAGGAGATGTGGCCGCCGTTGGTCAGCTCGTGGTAGGGCGCCTCGATGCTCAGCTTGTGGAAGGCGCTGCAGGGGTAGTACACCGGCACGTGGAAGGAGTTGGTGTAGTATTCCTTCTCGGTGACGCCAGGGATCACACCGAAGCGCTCGCGGTCCATGCGGATGAAGCGGCCGGACAGGCCCTCGGCGGGCGTGGCGATCAGCGCGTAGTTGAGGCCGCGCTCACGGCTGATGCGATCGGTGAAGGCGCGCATGGCGCCGATGATCTCCAGACCCAGGTTCTGGCTCTCTTCGGATTCGCCATGGTGGGCGCCGCGCAGAGCCTTCAGGCACTCGGCCAGGCCGATGAAGCCGATGGTCAGGGAGCCGTGCTTGAGCACCTCGCCGACCTCGTCATCCCAGTTCAGTTTCTCGGAGTCGATCCACACGCCTTCGCCCATCAGGAAGGGGAAGTTGCGAACCTTCTTCTTGCTGATGATGGCAAAGCGCTCATCCAGCTGATCCACCACCAGCTGCATCTTGCGCTCCAGCTCCTCGAAGAACCAGGTGATATCGCCGCCGGACTTGATGGCGATACGGGGCAGGTTGATGGAGGTGAAGCTCAGGTTGCCGCGGCGGGGAGCGGTCTCGCGGGTCTTGTCGTAGGTATTGCCCATCACGCGGGTACGGCAGCCCATGTAGGCGATCTCGGTCTCAGGATGGCCGGGCTTGTAGTACTTGAGGTTGTAGGGCGCATCCAGGAAGGAGAAGTTGGGGAAGAGACGCTTGGCGCTGGTCTTGATGGCCAGGCGGTACAGATCGTAGTTGGGATCGCCGGGGTTGAAGTTGATGCCTTCCTTCACGCGGAAGATCTGGATGGGGAAGATGGGGGTCTCGCCGCCGCCCAGACCGTCCTCGGTGGCCAGCAGGACATTCTTCATGACCATGCGGCCCTCGGGGGAGGTATCGGTGCCGTAGTTGATGGAGGAGAAGGGCACCTGCGCGCCGGCGCGGGAGTTCATGGTGTTGAGGTTGTGCACCAGGGCCTCCATGGCCTGGAAGGTGGCCTTGTCGGTCTCCTGCTCGGAGCGGCGCTGGGCGAAGGCCATGATGCGGTCAGCCACATCGCCGTCCATGTCCAGATGGAGCAGCAGCTCCTTCAGGGCAGCGCGGTTCTCGGGCTGCTCCTGCAGGGTGGGCGCCAGGTCCTTGTCCTTCAGGGCGGAGATGATATCCGCCGCATGGACGTCAGCATCGGCGTCGTTCAGGATCAGCTCCAGCGCGCGGGCCAGGTTCAAACGGTAGCGCTTGATGAAGGTCTTCTTGACGCCGGGAGCCATGCCGTAATCGAAGTCCACGATGGCCTGGCCGCCGTGCTGATCGTTCTGGTTGGCCTGGATAGCGATGCAGGCAAGGGCCGCATAGGAAGTGATGTCCTGGGGCTCGCGCAGGTAGCCGTGGCCGGTGGAGAAGCCGCCCTGGAACAGGGTCTTCAGTTCAATCTGGCAGCAGGTGGTGGTCAGGGTGTAGAAGTCCATATCATGGATATGGATATCGCCCTCGCGGTGCGCCTCGGCAAAGCGGGGATCCATCACATAGGTCTCGTAGAACTGCTTGGCGCCCTCGGAGCCGAACTTGAGCATGGAGCCCATGGCGGTATCGCCGTTGATGTTGGCGTTCTCGCGCTTGATGTCGGAGTCGATGGCGTCCTTGAACACGATGTCCTCAAAGGTGCGCATGAGGCGGGTGTTCATCTGGCGGATGCGGTTGCGCTCGGCACGGTAGAGGATGTAGGCCTTGGCGCTGCGCACGAAGCCCTTCTCGATCAGCACGCGCTCGACGGTGTCCTGCACCTGTTCGACGGTGGGGGTACCGGAGATGTTCTCGTCATTCTCCATCTGGAGGACGACCTGCTGGGCCAGCATGGCGCTGGTCTCGTGGCCCTTGGCGCTGCCGGAGGCCTTGAAGGCGGCGAAGATGGCCTGCTCGATCTTCTGCTGGTCGAATGCGACCTCGCGGCCGTCGCGCTTGCGGATGTTGCGGATGCTCATGTGTGTATCCCCTTCCTGTTTGTAAAACACCATCACCGAAGCCCGATGATGACCAATAAATTGTACGGAACTGTTTTTCGGCAAACTATATCTTGTGTTTCAAAGCCTGCCGTGCGTTACCCATGATACCATGTATAGACAGTGTTGACAATGGCATATTTGGTAGAAATCATAGCCATGAGCCTCAATCTCTTGTGTTTTCTGCGTTTGCGCAAATATTAAATTTTGGAGTCCGAACGATGACGGATATCCACAAAATGTAGATCGTTATGCTTTGATGAATAATATGCTCCGCAACCCCTTGATATGACTGCGTTTGACAGAAAATGACATGACAGGCCTGTTGAAATACAGGCAAACGTTCGGCGAAGAAGAAGCCCCTCCTTGTACGGGAGGGGCTTCGGCATTTTTACTTCAGCAGATACAGGAAGGTGATGTACAGGCCAAGGCACATCAGCAGCAGACCGAAGCTCACGCTCACCGTGAACAGGCCGGTCGACTTGCGCAGCTCCTGCCAGGAGGCGTCCAGCACGTACTCGAAGTCGGTTCGGAAGGGCTTCTCCCGGTGGAAGATGCGGTTCAGCAGCTTCGACACGGCATTCATGGCCGTGCCCAGCGCGTAGGTGAAGCGGTTGCCCACCGGCGGCTTGTGGTGCGCCTTGCTGACCGCAAAGACGGTCTTGCGCAGGGCGTACACGATGCGCTCGGGCAGCTCTGCCACGCCGCGGATAAGGGCCGTCACTGCGCGGGGGATGAAGGTCAGGGTGAACTTGCTGTCCGGGATGTGGGCGATGAAGCCCAGCACCTTGCCGCACAGATTCAGCACGAAGTTGATCAGGGGACGGTAAACCGCATCCTCCAGGTCGAGCTTGGCGGGCCAGCGGTTGACGTACACGCGTACGCCGTCGACCTTCTTCATCAGCAGGGGACGGACGATCAGCAGATACACCGCTGCGCCGATGGAGATGGAGATGGCTGCGCCCTCCAGGTTGGCCGCGCAGAAGTAATCAATGTGATGCTCCGGCGCGTGCTGGCCAAAGAAGTGGGCGCTCATGTCGCCCAGGGGAGTGAGGAAGGTGGCGGGCATCGCGCCCAGGAAGGGCAGCACGATGGCCGAGCCGATCAGCGCCAGGGCGGACACGGGGTTCATCGAGCGGCCGGAGGCGTCGTATTCCGCCTGGCGCTCGGGGTTCTTCTGCCAAAAGATGCAGATGTACAGCTTGACCATGTAGGCGATGGTCAGGCCGCCGGAGATCAGAAAGAGGATCTCCGCTGCCTTGTAGGGCACCCACATGCCGCCGTGCTCCTGCTGGTGGACGATCAGCTCCAGCAGCGCCTCGTGCAGCAGGGACTTGGAGTTGTAGCCGCTGCCGATGGGCGGGATGCAGGCAATGCTCAGCGCGCCCAGCAGGAAGCAGACGTGCAGCACGATCTTCTTCCGGCCGTAGCCGCGGATCACGTTCAGGTCCAGGCTGTGGGTGTTCATGTACACTACACCGGCGGCCATGAACAGCACCAGCTTGATCAGCGAGTGGTTCGCCATGTGCATGACGGAGCCGTAGGCCGCGAAGGAGCCATGCTCGCCCAGCAGCACCATGGTCGCAAGGCCAACGGTGATGAAGCCGATCTGGCTCATGGAGGAGCAGGCCAGCGTGCGTTTGAGATCCACGCTGAACAGCGCCAGCAGCGCGCCCAGGAACATGGTGATGCAGGCGAAGATCATCAGCAGGTTGCCGAAGGCTGCGTCGCCTGCCATCAGCCGGGAGCATACCACGATCAGGCCGAACACGCCGGACTTGGTCAGGATGCCGGAGAGCAGCGCGGACGCAGGGGCCGGAGCCACCGGGTGCGCCTTGGGCAGCCAGATGTGCAGCGGGTACAGGCCGGCCTTGGCGGCAAAGCCCACGACCACCAGCCAGGAAGCGGCGGTCACGTCCACGCCGAGGGTGGCTTTGGCGGAGACCATGGCGTCGAAAGCCAGCGTACCCAGCTGACTGTACAGCAGGAACAGACCCATCAGGGTGGTCATGCCGCCGATGACGGCTACGGCCAGGTAGGTGTAGGCGGCCTTCATCGCGCCGGGCGTCTCCTCATGGGCGACCATGACGAAGCTGGTGACGGACATGATCTCGAAGAAAATGAAGGTCGTGTACAGGTCGTTGGAGTAGAACACGCCCAGGGTCGCGCCCAGGGTCAGGAGGTTGAACAGGCTGTAACGGCCGCGGTTCTCCGCATGATGGCTGAAGTACTCAGGGGAGAAGATGCCGCTCATCATCCACATGAAGGCCGCGATGCAGCCGTAGATGGCGCGGAAGCCGTCCGCCTTGAAGGTCAGACCGAAGCCGCACACCCCGGGGATGATCAGCTCGCCCTCGCCCTGGAAGGCCAGTAGTACGCACAGCGCGAAGGTCGCAATGCCGGTGCCCACCACCAGCGCATCCCGCAGGAAGGGGCTGCGCTTGGACAGGCAAGCTGCGATGACGGCCATCACCATCGGCAGGAGGATCACAACGGGAATCAGAAACATATTGCGTATCCTCCTTTCATTAGAATACCACGCCGGCAGCGACGTCCTTGAGGAAGCTCACCAGCGGGCCGCCCCACAGACCGAGGCCGATCACCGCGGCGATCAGCAGCACGAAGGGGACGAGCATCATCCAGTTGGGGTCGCGGTTGGTATCGGCAAGGTGCGCCGCGTCCGCGTTGAGGGGACGGAAGTACATGGGGCCGATGACGGTGAAGAGGTAGATCGCCGTCAGGATAGCGGAGATGATCAGCGCCGCGATGGCGATCACACCCAGCGTACCCGCGTCCGCGGCAGCCGTCAGCAGATTGAACTTGCTGACAAAGCCGCTGAGGGGCGGCGTGCCCACCAGGGACATGCCGGCAATGACGAAGGCCGCGCAGGTCACGGGCATCACTTTGCCGTAGCCTCGCACGTCCTGGATGTACTCCTTGCCCGTGCGGACGAGGATCGCGCCGGCACAGTAGAACAGGGTGATCTTGGTCACGCCGTGCATGACCATGTGGGTCAGGCTGCCCACCATGCCCGCGGGGGACATGAGGGCTGCACCCATGAGCATGTAGCTCAGGTTGGAGATGGTGGACCAGGCCAGGCGGCGCTTCAGGTGCTGCTCCTTGACAGCCATGGAGGAACCGAAGACGATCGTTACGCAGGCCAGCAGCAGCGCCACGGTCTGGCCCCAGGTGCCGGCGAGGAAGTCCGCGCCAAAGGAGTAGTAGATCACGCGCAGCACCGCGAATGCACCGGTGTTGACCACCGCCACCGCGTGCAGCAGCGCCGTGACAGGCGTGGGCGCGACGGAAGCCGCAGGCAGCCACGCATGCATGGGGAAGACCGCCGCCTTGGTGCCAAAGCCCACGAAGGCCAGCAGGAACACACCCAGCAGCATCGCCTCATGACCGGCAGTCATTTCAGCGGTCAGCACGCCGCCGAGGGTGAAGTCGGTGGTGCCGGAGATGAAGAAGATCACCACAAGGGCGACGAATGCCAGTGCCGCGCCGGTAATGGAGTAGACCAGGTATTTGCGGCCCGCACGGATGGACATGGCGTCCTTCTTGTGGATGACAAGGGGCAACGTCACCAGCGTGAGGCACTCGTAGAAGACGTACAGGGTGAACAGGTTCGCGGAGAAGGCCACCGCCAGGGTCGCCGCGTAGGACATGGTGTACCAGCTGAGGAAGCTGTGCTCGCGCTCCTCGTGCTTCATGTACTCGAAGGCGTAGAGACTGGCGATGGGCCACAGCACGGCCACCAGGCCCGCAAAGAGGCAGGCGGGGCCGTCCAGGCGGAAGGCCAGGGGCAGCTTGTCGATCAGGTGGTAGAGGACGAGGGTTTCCTCCGTACGGGTCAGCAGCAGGGAGAGCACCAGCGCGCTCGTCAGGCAGACGACGGACTCGACGTAGATCGCCCGCGCCTTTCCCGACTGGAAGCGGATGAAGCCCATTGCCGCGCCGCCCAGCAGGGGGACGAGCAGCGTCAGGATAATCAGCATCGTGCGGCCCTCCTTACGCGAGAAGCTCGCCGACCTGGGTCAGCAGCTCGATCAGAGCGTTCGGGAACAGGCCGATCACCACGCTCAGCACCGCCAGTACCAGCAGGGGGATGAGCATCATCCAGGGTGCGTCGTTGCGCTCAAAGGTTTCAGCGGGCTCGCCGTGGCCGTGACCGCCGTTGCCCACGATGAAGCCGCGGATCACGATGGGGAAGAGGTAGCCGGCGGTCAGCAGGGCAGAGATCAGCAGCACAACGGGGCCGAGCACATGGAACACGATGTCAACGCCGTTGGCGGCCATGGCGCCCTGGGCCAGATACCACTTGCTGATGAAGCCCATGCAGGGCGGGATGCCCACCAGGCCCAGGCTGGCCACGGTGAAGCAGGCCAGGGTCACCGGCATCTGCTTGCCGATGCCGCGCAGGTCAGCAACCTGCGTCTTCTCGGTCTTGAGGATGATCGCGCCGGCAGACATGAACAGGGTGTCCTTGGCCAGGGAGTGGGCAATGGCATGCAGCACCGCGCCCGCAAAGCCGATGGGGTTCATGGTGGACAGGCCGAAGAGCACGTAGCTCACCTGAGACACGGAGGACCAGGCCAGACGCTTCTTCAGGTGGCCCTCATGGTAGGCCAGCAGGGAGCCGGTGAAGATGGTCAGCAGGGTCATGCACATGTAGGCGGTCTGCACCCAGGTGCCGCGCAGGAAATCCACGCCCAGGTAGCAGTAGATCAGGCGGATAACGCCCAGCACGCCGGCCTTGGTGATCACGCCGGACAGCACGGCAGAGGCGGGGGAGGGAGCTGCCGGATGCGCCGTGGGAAGCCAGCCGTGCAGCGGGAACAGACCCGCCTTGGCGCTGAAGCCCACCAGCATCAGGAACGCGAAGGTCAGCACCAGGCCTTCGTGACCGGCGACCTTGGCCATGTCCAGCGCACCGCCCACGGCGAAGGAGAAGTCCTTCACATAGGGGGAGAGCACGAACACGCCCAGCAGCACCAGCGACGCGCCCAGCACGGAGTAGATCAGGTACTTGATGCCGGCGGCAACCGCGTCCTTCTTGCCGGAGTGCATGACCATGGGCATGGTCAGCAACGTCATCGCCTCAAAGAACATGTAGAAGGTGATGATGCTGCCGGCGAAGCACAGGCCCATCAACGCGCCGAGGGTCGCCAGGTACAGCGCGTAGTAGCGCTTCTCGCCGCCCTCGTGGGCCATGTAGGGGAAGGAGTAAATACCCGCTGTCGCCCACACAAAGGCCATCAGGGCTGCGAAGATCAGGCCGATCGTGTCCGTCTTGAGGAAGATGGGCAGATTGTCGGACAACGTGAAGAGCGTCAGCGTGGTTTCACCCGCGAAGAACACGGGGATCAGCAGCGCCACAGTCACCACCAGCATCGCGATGGTGAAGATCTTGCGGAGCTTGCCATTCTTAAAGGCAGGGATAAAGCATACCGCGGCGCCCGCCAGCAGCGGCAGCAGCACCGGGAAAAGCAGCAGGATGGACATCTTTTGTTCCTCCTATCAACCAAATGTGGTAAGGCCGGTTGTGATGGCATTGACGACGGTCTGGGAGCAAAGACCCAGCACCACGTTTGCCACCGCAAAGGCGATCAGCGCCGCGTTGAAAAGGATGCCGCGCTGGCCCTTCTCAACGGGATAATGGGCCGTCTCAAGGGGCTTGCGGTACAGCGTGATCACCGTGCGCAGGAAGTACACCGTGTTGAGGCTGGTGGAAATGGCCAGCACGATCAGCACCAGCAGAGCGCGGATGCTGCCCACGTCCATGGCGGCCAGGGCGAAGTTGAACTTGGCCACAAAGCCTCCCAGGAAGGGGAAACCGACCATCGACAGCGCGCCGATGGTGAAGGCCACGCCCGCGATGGGGCTGCGGTAGCCCGCGCCGCGCAGGTCGCGGAAGATCTTCGAATTGCCGCTGGCGTCGGCCAGGCCGCCCGCTGCCAGGAACAGCATGCTCTTGCACAGCGTGTGGCTGAACAGGTGGAACACCGCCGCCATCATGCCTGCGTCGGTGCCCAGACCAATGCCCATATAGATGTAGCCGATCTGCGCGACGGAGGAGAAGGCCACCATGCGGCGGATGTCATTCTGGCGGATGGCGGAGATGGAACCCATCACCATGCCCACCAGCGCAAAGACGAACAGCACGTCGGTGATGCCGGTCTGGTTGATCACGTCCAGGCCGATTACGCGGTACATGATCTTGATCAGCAGGAAGATGTAGCCCTTGCTGACCAGCGAGGACAGCACGCACTGGGAGGTGGGGGTGGAGTAGCCGTAGGCGTCCGGCACCCAGGTGTGGAAGGGGAACAGCGCGGACTTGATGCACAATCCGATGGAGATCAGCGCCACCACCACGATCAGGGGCTGGCGGTACTCGCCGGTGGTCGCGATGTGGGCCACCGCGTCGCCGATGTTCTCCATCAGCAGATGGCCGCTGATGTCGTAGAGGAAGATGATGCCCAGCAGGAACAGACCCGAACCGATCAGGTTCATGATCATGTACTTGGCGGCGGCCACCAGCGTGCGGCCGCGCTTGCGCACCGCGATCAGCGCGCAGGCTGCCAGGGTCATGATCTCCAGGAACACATAGCCGGTGAAGATATCGTTGGTATAGACCTGTGCCATCAGGGCGGCGGTCATCAGCAGAAGCACAACGCAGTAGAGACTCTGGTTCTGCTGGGGCAGGTGCTCGTCCAGCTTCTTCATGCCGCCCAGCAGGGAGAGCAGCATCGTCAGGGAGAACACCAGCGCGGTCAAGGCTTCCAGCATACCGGCGCGGATCTCGTTGCCCCAGGGGGCGGGGTAGTGGCCCATCATGTAGGTGTAGGGCTCGGCGCCGTTCATGTAGATGACGGTGATCGCTGCGCTCAGCACCGTCACGATGGAAATGATGGACGTGGCCCAGATTCGAGCCATGCGGGGCTTCATGACGCTGGTGACAGCGGCGGAACCCAGCGGTAGGATAATGCAGAAGAAGGGGATCGACTGCCAGAGCTGCATATGCATCAGTTGGCCCCCTTTCCGTTGTCGGCAGGGATGCTGCCGATGGAGATGATGTCAGGTTCATCCTCCATGCGGCACTGACGGGCGATCTCGTCAATGTCCAGCGTGTGATAGCGGCGGTAGAGGCGTACGGTCAGGGACAGCATGACGGCGGTGACGGAGACGGACACCACGATGCCCGTCAGCACCAGGCCAGCGGGGATGGGGTTGATGTAGGCCTCCATCTCCTGAATGCCGTTCTCCACGATGGGCGCGCGGCGGCCTTCGATATAGCCCTTCGCGGCGAGGAAGAGGAAGATGGCGCAGTCCATGATGGAGAAGCCGATGATCTTCTTGATCATGTTGCGGTGCAGCAGCAGCGTCGTGAAGCCAACGCCGAACAGGATCATCGCGGCGATCTCCACATAGTTGTGAAGGATCGACATCTTACATATCCCCCTTTCTGAAGAGTGTATAGAAGGCGTACATCGTGCAGCACACGACCATGCCCACGGCGATGTTCAGGTAGGGGATCAGTCCCGCGGAGAACAGCATGCCGGGGGTGCCGGGCGTGATGATGGAGGGCAGGTGGTTCGCGCCGGTGAAGAAGGAGTAGGCCTTCGAGCAGGCGTAGAAGCTCAGCGCCGCCACGGACACGATGGTAAAGGTCTTGTAGGTGAAGAAGCGCTGGGTCTTCTTGAAGCCGAAGGCGTTCAGGTACAGGATCAGCGCTGCGCCCATGATCGCGCCGCCGCCGAAGCCGCCGCCCGGGCCGATGTGGCCGTTCATCAGGCCATAGATGCCGAACAGCAGGATCATCGGGACCAGGAAGTTCGTCTGATGCTGAAGGATCAGGTCGTTCTTGGGCTCGTACATGCGGTCGTCGCACTCCGCCTCCAGCTGAGAGGTGGAGGGGCGGCCGTTGTGGCTGGGGGTCACGCGCAGAAGGATCAGCACCGTTACGGCGGCGATGAACAGCACGTTGGATTCACCCAGCGTATCGAAGGCACGGTAGTCCAGGATCATGCCGGCGACGATGTTGACCGCGCCGGTTTCCTGCATGCCCTGTTCGATGTAGCGCTCCGCCACTTCATTGTGGGCGGGATTTTCGGGGGAACCATAGGGCGGGAGCTCTGCCGCGGTGGACACCAGCAGCACGATGATGCCCACGCAGATCACCACCGCCAGGATGCGGTACAGCCAGTTGGAAATGCCCTTGCCCTGATTGGACGCCCAGGCATGGACATGGGCGTACATGTTCTTTTCCTGCTCGGCCATGGCAGCGCGGCGGGCCTCATACTTGGCCTCGTGCTCCTGGGCGATCTTGTCGGCTTCGCTGTGGGAGAGGGAAGCCTTGTCGTCCATGGTATGGGCCATGGCGTCGTCCAAGCGGGTGGAGCCGCCCTTGAGCCAGGTCAGGAAGTGGGAGAACCAGCCGGTCTCGTAATCAGGCCTCGTCTTCGCCATGGTCGGTTCCCTCCTTTGCAGCGTCGGTCTTCTGCACGTCAATGGCGTGGATCTTCTTCAGCGTCACGAACAGCAGAAGGCTGGTGATGCCGGCGCCCACGGCGGCCTCGGTGATGGCCAGGTCGGGGGATTCCAGCAGCACCCAGATGATGCACATGGCCAGGCTCTGGCCCATGAAGATGACCAGAGCGGTCAGCAGGTTCTTCGTCACCGACACGGAGATGGCGCAGGTGATGATGAAAATCAGCAGGATGATACCGAGGATCTCCATATCAGTTCGCCTCCTTGTCGTCGGTGGGGACTTCCGCGTCCTTTTCGTGCTCGACGGTCTCGCGGTCGATGACGGCCATGGACTTGTCCAGGTCGTCGTTGATGGTGATCTCCATGCGGCCGATCAGGTGGCCGGACACGGGGCTGGTCAGCCACAGGAAGGCGATCACCACCAGGATCTTCGCGCTGGTGAAGGTGAAGCCGGTGGCGACGATCACGCCCAGCAGCATCAGCAGGATGCCCACGGTGTCCAGGATGGCAGCGGCATGCAGGCGGTTGAGCGCGTACTTGAAGCGGAACACGCCCACCACGCCGGACACCAGGCAGCACAGGCCGGCGACCGTCAGCAGGCCGCAGGCGATCAGACGGACGATATCAATCATGGTTCTCCGCCTCCTTCTTCAGCTGCTCCTGACGGTGCTTCTCGCGGTAGATGCCCATGTAGACCTTCGTCAGCAGCACCACGGCCAGGAAGGACAGCATGGTGTAGATCATGGCGATGTCCACCAGGTAGCCCTCGTTCATCACGAAAGACAGGATGCAGATGGTGATGACCACCAGCGTGCCGATCATGTTGGCGGCGATGACGCGGTCAGCGATGCGGGGGCCGCGGATGGCGCGCACCAGGCAGGCAATCACCAGCAGGCCGATGATCACCAGCGCAACGGTATAAAGGATCTCGTAAGCGTTACTCATCGTTGTCGGCCTCCTTTTCGGTGGATTTGGGTGCGGCGGGCGCGCCCTCGATGCGCAGGATGCGGTCCTCCATATCGAAGCCTTCCTGGCCCACGTCGAAGCTTTCGTCCAGACAGTGGATCAGGAACAGGTCGTCCTGCACATCCACGGTGATGGTGCCGGGGGTCATGGTGATGGAGTTGGCCAGCACGACCTTGCCCGCATCGGTGCGGAGCTTGGTGTGGAAGGAGGTGACGCGGGGCTCGATCTCCTTTTCGGGGGACCAGATGAGGCACATCGTGCCCCAGGCGGACTTGAAGATCTCGCCCACCAGGTAGAAGAAGTACCCGACGATCTTGCCGAATCGCTTGGCGATCTTCCATTCCTTCTTCGGGGAGTAGTCCATGAAGGCGCACATAAAGGCATACAGCGCTGCGCAGACGATCACGCCCACAATGGCGATTTCAGCCGTCCATTTGCCGTTGAGCAGCATCCAGAATCCAAAGAGCAGAAAGTACATACTGTTCCCTCCAGTGATGTTTCTTGAAAGCATGCAAAGTTGAACCCGCATCCGGAGAATCGGGCCGCCAGTATTGTAGTCCTTCCTATTAAATAAGTCAATGGCTAAACTGTGATAATTTCGGCTAATTTCCGGCAAAGAAGCAAAATGACCTCTGGAAGGAAAAGGGGCTTGCTTAACCCGATGGGAACGTGGTATAATAAGGCGAATCTGACATGTGAAAGGAACTGCGCATATGCGACTGATGAAGAAGATCCTCGCCCTGCTGCTGGCGATGGCATCCCTGCTGAGCATCCCTGCCTTCGCGGAGGGCGATTCCGATACTGCGGGCCTGGTCAAGCGGGACCCGCTGCTGGACGCGGCGTTCTCCATGCTGGAGGAGGGCAACCCCATCCTTGAGGCTTATAATGAGATCACCGGCGCGGGCATCGAGCCCCACTTTGCCTACGGCCTGCCCTATTTCTTCGGCGGCACCTATGATTATATGGTCAAGGGCGAGCAGCACCTGTTTGCCCGCGCGCCTGAGTATTCCAAGCGCTCCTGCTGGGAGCAGACCAAGTTCTACGACAAGGGCAAGGTCTACCTCTACGGCCTGGACTGCTCCGGCTACACCCGCTGGATCTACAACGAGGTGGGCTGGCCCCGTCATGACACCCTGAGCGGCATGATCAACGAGTACGGCAAGTACGCCAAGAAGAACCATGTGTACAGCCACCGTGCGGGCAAGGAAATGCCCCCCTATGAGGAGCTGGCTGCGACGCTGGAGCTGGGCGATCTGCTGGTGGTCAAGCCCAAGGAGGGCGGCCGCCATGTGATGATGTTCATCGGCACCCTGCGCGACTACGGCTTCACCGCGGAGACTGCGCCCGAGCTGGCGGATTACCTCGACTACACCCTGGTCATCCACTGCGGCCCCAACCCGATGTACGGCCCCCGGATGCAGAAGTACCTGGACGAGCATGCGGACGATTCCTACTACAGCAATGTCAACGTTCCCAACGGCGGCGTGTGCGTGTCGCTGATCGGCGTGCCGATCGAGGCTGCCACCTACCAGGTGCAGGTGGAGAGCATTTCCGAGCCGGACGAGAACAACCCCATGCACTACTATCACTGCTTCGACCTGAACGACTATCCGCTGACCATCTGGTGGGAGCTGGATACAGCCACTTCCTTCTGCTGGTTCCGCATCAACGGTATCAAGTAAATGAATTGTCGCCGCCGCATCTGTGAAGGTGCGGCGGCTTTTGTGTGCAGCAAAAGTACAGAGAAAGCTTGCATTCTCCTCGCGGAATGTAGTACAATAGAGCCTGTTATATCTGTGTCTTAGGAGGAAATGCTGATGTTTCCGATTGTGAAGAAGCGCGTGCTGAATCCGACTGTCACGCTGATGGAAATCGAAGCCCCCCTGGTGGCCCGCAAGGCGCTGCCGGGTCAGTTTATTATCTTCCGCATTGATGAGGAAGGCGAGCGCATTCCGCTGACCATCGCCGGCTATGACCGCGAAAAGGGCACGGTGACGATCATCTTCCAGAAGGTGGGCTACACCACCGAGAAGCTCGATACCCTGAATGAAGGCGACGCGCTGCTGGACTTCGTCGGCCCCCTGGGCGAGCCGAGCCACACCGAGGGCGTCAAGCGCGCTGCCGTCATCGGCGGCGGTCTGGGCGTGGCGATCGCCTATCCCCAGGCCAAAGCCCTGCATGAGGCAGGTTGCGAGGTCGACCTGATCGTCGGCTTCCGCAATGAGGAGCTGATTATCCTGAAGGACGAGCTGACCGCTGCCTGCACCGAGCTGACCGTCATGACCGACGATGGCTCCAACGGCAACAAGGGCTTCGTCACCCAGGCGCTGGCTGGCAAGCTTGAGGCCGGCAAGCAGTATGACGAGGTCATTGCCATCGGCCCGCTGCCTATGATGCGCGCTGTGTGTGACCTGACCAAGCCCTATGAGGTCAAGACCATCGTCAGCATGAACCCCATCATGATCGACGGCACGGGCATGTGCGGCGGCTGCCGCGTTACCGTAGGTGGCGTGACGAAATTCGCCTGCGTGGACGGCCCTGACTTCGACGGTCACCTCATCGACTGGGACGAAGCCATCGCCCGCAGCCGCATGTTCCGCCCGGAGGAGGCCAAAGCCAAGGAAAAATTGGCGCACGTCTGCCGCCGGGAAGCGATGGCTGACGCTGCCATGAAGGGAGGCAACTGACATGCCCAACATGAGCCTGAAGAAGAATCCCATGCCGGAGCAGGAGCCTTCCATCCGTGCGGCAAACTTCAAGGAGGTCGCCCTGGGCTACACCCGCGAAATCGCCATGGAGGAAGCCGACCGCTGCCTCAACTGCAAGCACGCGCCCTGCGTCACCGGCTGCCCGGTGAATGTGCCGATTCCTTCCTTTATTTCGAAGATCAGGGAAGGCGATTTCCAGGCCGCCTATGAGATCATCCGCACCCAGAACGGCCTGCCCGCCATCTGCGGCCGCGTCTGCCCCCAGGAGACCCAGTGTGAGAGCAAGTGCGTCCGCGGTATCAAGGGAGAGCCGGTGGGCATCGGCCGTCTGGAGCGTTTCGCAGCGGACTGGGCCATGAACGAGGGCACCGTTTCCGCTGAAACCGCTCCCAAGAACGGCAAGCGTGCCGCCGTGGTGGGCTCCGGCCCTGCAGGCCTGACCTGTGCCGCTGATCTGGCCCGTGCGGGCTGGGATGTGAGTGTCTACGAGGCCCTCCACAGCGCCGGCGGCGTGCTGATGTACGGCATCCCCGAGTTTCGTCTGCCCAAGAAGCTGGTGCAGAGGGAGATCGACAACATCCGCGCGCTGGGTGTGAAGATCGTCACCAACGCCGTTGTTGGCCGCGCGATGACCATCGACGAGCTCCTCAACGACGACAAGTTCGATGCGGTGTTCGTGGGCTCCGGCGCGGGCCTGCCGAATTTCCAGCGCATCCCCGGCGAAAGCCTGTGCGGCGTGTACAGCGCCAACGAATTCCTCACCCGCATCAACCTGATGAAGGCCTACACCTTCCCACGGGCGGATACCCCGGTGAAGGTCGGCCAGCGCGTGGCCGTCATCGGCGGCGGCAACGTCGCGATGGACGCAGCCCGCTGTGCCAAGCGTCTGGGCGCGGAGGTGTCCATCGTGTACCGCCGCTCCGAGGCGGAAATGCCCGCCCGCGCCGAGGAAGTCCACCATGCCAAGGAGGAGGGCGTCAATTTCCTGATGCTCACCAATCCCACCGCCATCAAGGGCGACGAGAATGGCTTCGTCTCCGCCATGACCTGTGTGAAGATGGAACTGGGCGAGCCTGACGTCCGCGGTCGCCGCCGTCCCGTGGTGATCGAGGGCAGTGAGTTCGATCTGCCGGTGGAGACGGTCATCGTGGCCATTGGCAACAGCCCGAATCCGCTCATCAAGAAGACCACCCCCGACCTGCCCACCGAGACCTGGGGCGGCATCACCACCGACGATATGGGCCGCTGCGGCAAGCTGCATGTCTACGCTGGCGGCGATGCGGTCACCGGTGCGGCGACGGTCATCCTCGCCATGGGCGCAGGCAAGAAGGCGGCTGCTGCGATGATTGCTGATCATCCGGCTGAATAAGTGCAAATAAGCAAGGGAGACGGCACGCACCGTCTCCCGTTTCGTATGCGATTATTCCAGGCCCGCCAGCACCTCGTCGGCCATGCCGGACTGCAGGAGCTCCGTGTAGCACATCAGGAAGGGCGCCAGGCCTTTGGCGTCGTTCTCCACGATGGGCTCGGAAATGTAGTACTCGTAGCTGCCGTCGCGGCGGCGGTTGTTCTCCGGGCCGAGACCTGCTACCAGGCAGATGCCGCCCAGATTCAGCTTGCCCTCCGTTTCGGAGAGATAACGGCGGCAGATGGCGGCGAAAATCCGCGCGCCCACCTCTGCATAGGAGACGTCCAGGATTCCCAGACGTGCGCCCTTGAGGAAGAAGTACGCGGCCATCGCACTGCCGCTGGTCTCCGGGTAATTGCCCGCCCGGCCGATCTGATCCGGCACCTGCCAGAGCATGTCGGTGTCCGCGTCCACATAGCGGACGAGGTTTTCCGCCATTTCACGGGCGATGGCGGTCATGTCGGCGTGGAAGTCCTCGTGGCCGGGGGCGATTTCCGCCGTCACGTCAATCGGCGCCGCGCTGAACCAGCCAAGGCTGCGCAGCCAGGGGTTCTTCGACAGGCCGGACGCCTTGTCCGCCCAGAAGGCCGT
>JAZNSI010000018.1:0-47427 GCA_045591175.1 Clostridia bacterium | reverse complement strand
CGGTTCCGCGACTCAGCCGCCAGCGCAACAGGCGGTTTCCGTGGGGTGGGTGGGACAGTGACTTTGGCTCCCTCTGGGAGGGAGAACGCGCGGGCTGCGGAAGTAACTTGCTGCAAAGGGGGCGGGGATCGGGGCGGTTGTTTCAGGGTTATTGTACCACATCGGTCCCGGACATGTAAACAGGTGAGGTGGGGAAATGGCGGCGGTTGACGGAGTTCGTCTGCCGTGGTAAAATGGGAAAAAACCTGCAAGGAGCATTTGTTATGGCCAAGATCATTATCCTTGACGGCGCTGTGGAGAATCCCGGCGATCTCTCCTGGGAGCCCATGGCGGCGCTGGGCGAGCTGACCGTTTATGACTACACAGCCCCCCAGGACGTGATCGCCCGCATTGGCGATGCGCCCATGATCCTCACCAACAAGACCGTGATTTCTGCGGAGGTCATGGCGGCTTGTCCCAACCTGCGCTATATTGGCGTGCTGGCGACGGGCTATAATGTCATTGACATTGCCGAGGCGAAGAAGCGCGGCATCGTGGTGACCAACGTGCCGGCGTATTCCACGCCTACGGTGGCCCAGTTCACCATGGCGCTGCTGCTGGAGATCGCCCTGCATGTGGGGCATCACAGCCGCGTGGTGCATGAGGGCAAGTGGAGCGCCTGCCGGGATTTCGCCTTCTGGGATTATCCGCTGATGGAGCTGGCGGGCAAGACCTTTGGCATCGTGGGTTATGGCAGCATCGGCAAGGCGGTGGCAAAGCTGGCGCAGGCCTTCGGGATGAAGGTGCTGGCCTACTCCCGCCACGGCGCGGAGGAATTCCACACCGAGCTGGACGAGCTCTACGCCAAGGCGGACATCGTTTCTCTGCACTGCCCGCTGACGGCGGAGAACACCGGCATGATCAACCGCGACACCATCGCGAAGATGAAGGACGGCGTGATCATCCTGAATACCGCGCGGGGAGGGCTGATCAACGAGGCCGATCTGCGGGAGGCGCTGCTGTCCGGCAAGGTGTACGCGGCGGCTTCCGACGTGACCTGCCGCGAGCCCATCAACGCGGACAGCCCCCTGCTGGGCCTGGACAACATGATCATCACGCCCCACATCGCCTGGGCGGCCACCGAGGCCCGCCAGCGCCTGATGGACATCGCCACCGACAATGTCCGCCAGTACCTTGCGGGGAATGTGCAGAACAACGTAGCCAAATAAAAAACGCGGACAGCCCGTATATGCGGACTGTCCGTTTTTGTGCGGTTATTTGACAGGCTTGAAGAGAACATACTGCCCCGGCATGGCGCGGAACTCAAAGACGGATTCCGTTTCGTCGGCGTGCAGGGGCTTGAGCTGGCGGCCTGCCACGGGCATGTCGAGGGCCTTTACGTCCGCGGGGGCGTGGATGCGGCAGATGCTGGGCTGGCAGCCCTCGTCCACGTATGGGTAGAGGATGAAGGCGCCGTTGTCATAGTGGAAGAGGCTGATGAGCGCATCGCCCTCCAGGTGGACGCCGTTGACCGGCAGGGCCGCACGGATGCGGGTCAGCACGTCCGCGGGCAGGTGGTACAGGTCGGAGAAGGAATCCGGCACCGCCAGGGTGAGCATTTCGCCCTTGCCGTAGGTGTCGCGCAGGAGCATGCCGTAGCTCTCCTGACCCACGCGGGTCTTGATCTGCGCCCAGGAGGCGTTGTTGCGGTGCTCCGGCACGGTAATGAGCATGGGCTTTTTCCCATGGGGCCAGGTGATGATGCGGCCGTGCATGCGGGAGGTGAGCTGCTCCACCAGGAAGTCATCCGCGATGACCTTGCGGTCAGCAAAGCGGATGGAGGTCATGCGCTGGATGCCGCGATCCATCGTGGCCTGCACAAAGCCGTGGGTGACCATGGCCTTGCCGCCGGCGGCGACGTAGCTTTCGAGCTTGTCCACCACGTCGGGATCGCAGGCGGAGGAGCGGGTCAGCAGGATGGCGGGCGCTTCCTTGGGGAAGTAGGGCGTGCATACGACGGGCAGACCCACCATGCCTAGGAAGTCCTGGATGTTGTCCTCGCCCTGGCAGTTATCGGGCAGGTAGCAGGGAATGCCTACAGGATTGCCGCAGTGATCGAGGACTTCGTCCAGCTTGTCCAGCTGGTAGCCCAGGGAGGCGACGTTCATCGTGCCGGCCAGGGCTTGGAAGCAGAACATCATCAGCTCCTTCGCCTTGGCAAAGGCGGTCAGGTAGGCCTGCTCCAGGTAATGCTCGGTGATGTGCATGTCAAAGGGATCGAACCAGCCGCCGCCGTTGTGGCCGGGCCACATGTTTTCAAAGTAGGTCATCAGCGAGTAGCTGAGGTACCGGGGCAGGTGCTGGTCGGTGGTGACGGGATCGCGGGTCTCGGTGCCGGTGTACAGGTTGTCGAAGATCTCCCGCTGCTGGGCGGGGTTGTAGCCCGTCTCCTGATAGCTCTCGGCCCAGTTGGGGTACTTGATGGTGATCTTGCAGTTGGGGTTTTCCCGCTTGGCGGGGGCGATCATGTACTCCCGGCTGACCTGCTGCATCAGCGCCAGGCGGTAGCGCTCCCAGGAGCCGTCGGTGATGCCCAGCTCCCGGTTGAACACGTCGCGGCCTGCGCGGCAGCTCTCGCAGGTGCAGTTGGTGAAGTAGAAATCGTCGATGATGAACTCGTCAAAATTGCGGCCGAGGAAGGCGCTGACCATCGCCAACCGATCCAGCATCCGCTGATCGTTGTAGCAGAAGGTGTTGAACATGCGCTGCTTCTTCTCCGGGTCCTCCTTGGCGGAGAAGGTGGTGGTGATGCCGCCGGCGACCTCGATCCCGTGCTTTTCGAGGATCTCCCGGCACATGCGGAACTGGTCTTCATCCGCAAAGATATCGCGGTAGGGCTCCAGGTACACCTTGTCCAGGCGCATATGGCGCTCAAAGAAGGCAAGATCCTTTTCCAGCTGATCGCGTGTCGCATGCTGCACGCCGCCGGCGACAAAATAGGCCACAAGCTTGAAGTTGCGGTAGTTGCCCATGATGGTACCTCCGTATGAAATTGATCGGTTGTGTCAAATGTACGTTAGGGATATACTATCATAACCGTGGGAAAAATGCAATGGGGGGTACAATCCTTTTTCGGGGAGGAAAGGGACGAATCGGTGTACTATAACTTCATTGCCGAAGGGAGAAGTATCGTGCTATCATGGTGCATACCAACTCCACGGAGGTGATTCTGCCATGCCCTTTCCCATCATTGACGTACGCGAAACCGGACAGAATATCGACCGCCTGATTAAGGAGCGGCAGATTTCCGTCCGCACGCTGCAGACCTATTTCGGCTTTGACACACCCCGGGCGATCTACAAATGGCTGCGTGGCGAGCATTTGCCGTCGGTTGACCATCTTTTTGCGCTGAGCAAGCTGCTTCGGGTTCCCATGCAGGACATTCTGATCGAACAGATGCAGGACGATCAGGATGTCCCTCCTATTTTCAAGGGGAGTCTGCGGAAGTTCCTGATGATATACATGCTGAACCAGCGCGGCAATTTGCCTATGCGGCTGACGACCCCTTCCTTAATGGAAGGGGTTATTTTGCGGTGGAAACCGTTTGGATTGACCGAAAATCCCCCTTTGGGAAGCGGAAAAAACTGCAATTTCCTGCATTTGAGGGCCAAAAGGGGCTTCCCATCGGCGACATTTTGTGTTATACTGTTTGGTGGATTCACTCGCGCATCTGATAAAGCGTGTGTTTGAATAAATGATTTCATATCAATGGAGGAATTGATTCATGATTACTGCTGGCGATTTCCGTAAGGGTATTACCATCGAGTGGGACGGCGGTGTGTGGAACATCGTTGACTTCCAGCACGTCAAGCCCGGCAAGGGCGCTGCCTTCGTGCGCACCAAGATCAAGAACATCATGACCGGCGCTGTGGTTGAGCGTTCTTTCAACCCCACCGACAAGATGCCCCGCGCCATCATCGAGACCAAGGAAATGCAGTACGTCTACAATGACGGCGAGATGTACTACTTCATGGACGTGGAGACCTACGACCAGATCCCCCTGTCCCTGGACCAGGTGGAGGACGCCATCCCCTACGTCAAGGAAGGCACCAACGTCACCATGCGCTTCTTCAAGGGCTCTCCCTTCTCTGTTGAG
Organism: Clostridia bacterium; assembly: GCA_045591175.1. Taxonomy (GTDB): domain Bacteria; phylum Bacillota; class Clostridia; order Christensenellales; family Aristaeellaceae; genus UBA11524. The sequence continues at coordinate 43,292 of JAZNSI010000018.1, read as the reverse complement.
GCTCCCAACTTCGTGACCCTGGAGATCACCGACACCGAGCCTGGCTTCAAGGGCGACACCGCCAACAACACCTACAAGCCCGCTACCATGGAGACCGGCCTGACCCTGCAGGTGCCCCTGTTCTGCAACATCGGCGAGCTGATCCGCATCGATACCCGCACCGGCGAGTACATGGAGCGCGCCAAGTAATCACCGCACACATCTGCCTGGTGGACGTATGTCTGCCGGGCAGTTCTTGCATCTGCTGCAGGACGGGCGCATAAACTGCATGTAGTCTGTACCGCCGCGCTCTGCACAAATCCGTTCATCCAACGAATAAGGAGGGAATCCAAAATGAGCAAGCTTACCGACCGTATCAGCTACCTCAAGGGCATGGCCGCCGGCATGAAGCTGAACATGGACAAGGACAGCAACAAGCTGATGCTGGAAATGCTGACCGTCATGGGCGAGATGGCCGAAGAAATGGCCGCCATGACCGAGGCCCACAACGACCTGAATGAGTACGTCGAGTCCATCGATGACGATCTGGCCGAGCTGGAGGAGACTCTCTTCGGCGAGGACGAGATGGACAGCGAAGACGAAGACTTTGCCGAAGGCGACGAAGAGGACGAGGGTGAAGGGGAGGACGACCTGATCGTCTACGCCTGCCCCCATTGCGGCCATGAGATCGAATTCCATGCCTCCGACGTGGACTTCGACGAGGATTACCTCTGCCCCGAATGCCAGAAGCCCATCTTCCCTGAGCTGGGTGAGGACGAATAATGAAAAAGCGCATCCTGAATGGATGCGCTTTCAGATTATCGACCAAAGTACGTTTGCCACATTGCCTCCAGCGCACCATTGTGCCAATACCAGAGAAGGATCAGCACGGAAATGGCAGCGGCTCCTGTAGCGGCGCCCGCGATGTTGGAGACAAGCGCCCGAAGATGCTTACCCAGGAAGTGCCACAGAAGAACGGCAAGTGCAAGGCTGGTAAAAACTGCAGAAAGTATATTTGTACCAAAGTACAGTGCCAGCAGCACATCCAAGTACACAGGCCTGACCGAAGGATAGCGGATTGTTTTTACGCATCTGCTGAAGCGTGATTCGCAGTGACAGGGCCAGCGCGGGCAGGAACAATTCTTCAGCGCTTGTGCCGTGTGCGAACGACTGAGCCCAAACAAGCCCAAGCGCAACAAATGGCATCAGACAGTATACAGCCTCTTTTCGTGTCCACAGGAGAAGCAACCGTGCGCTTTCGTAGAGAAACCAGCCCAAACACAGCACTTCGATCAAAACACGCCGATGAAGCTGGTTTCCGACATGAGGGCAGCGAGATAGAACTGAGAATAGAGCAGAGGCCCTTTTTGTTCATAAAGATCCAAATAAGGAATGATCCCGTGTTTGATTCCTCGGCCAAGCGTGAAGAAGCAGTTCGTATCGACCCAATCGTTCAGTGGGTATTGGAAAGAACTCTTTGAACATATTGTCAGCAGGCAAAAGGAAAGCAGGCGTGAAGGCTACCACAGAAAGGCATGCTGTCTGCATTTCGCATGAACCCGGGAAAGAAAGAGCTTCGAAGTGCACTCATGATTCATCCATCCTAAGTGACCATACCTGTGATTCAGCCAAAAGACACAACTCAATGAGCCGCTGTCCTCATCCTGCGAAAAATGTCATTAACTATTCTGACGCGGAACCACCTCAAAAGCTTTAGGCAAGGTAGTTCTTGGCGATCAAGGCAAGACCAAAGAGAATATGTACGGCGAAGGCCGCAGCGGGAACAAGGATGGTCCAGTGCTTACGGAATGTAGGGAGAACGCCCTCCTGACGGAGGCTGCGAAGGGAGAAACCATCCAGGTTGATCCATTGCCACACCGTGGAAGCAGACAGGATGAACACAAAGTTGAACGTCAATACCCAGGCATTGCGCAGATTGGCATCCGTAACATGATTCTCCTGATACAGACAGGACATGTAAAGGAAGGAGATAACGCCGTAGAAAAGGCAAATGGCGCCATAGAGCCGGGGCGTGGAGGAGAGCCCAAGATTCTGCTTTCTGCGGGCAAAAGCCATCATGCTGGTGACCAGGGGGAAGAAATAGGCAAACAGGATGTTGAGCGGGACGCTGCTGACAACCTGGGACCAGGCGGTCATCCAGCCAAAGGCGATTTTAGCGTCGCCGTCAATGCCCATGAAGCCATCGTAGGGCAGGTCGACCTGCAGGCAAAGCAGGTATTGCACAATCAGGACGACACCGCCTGCCAACAGCGGCCAGCCTTTGCGGAGCGTATGGCCGATCGCCTGTGGCAGCGTCTGTTTTTTTGCCAGGAAGGTTCGGAATTCGATAAAGGCCAGCAGCAAGCCTGCGGCAGGGACAAAGGCCATGGCAAAGACGGGCTTGGCCAGACAGGAGAGAGCCAGCATGCCCAGCAAGAGAAGCTGCTGACGAATGGTCCACTTGTTCCGGAGAAGCTGGCGCAGGAAAATCAGCATGACCAGCAGCGCAAAAGGTTTGCAGAGCAGCTGTGTCGGAGAAACATAGCCGTTGCCGGAAATATAGCCAGGCTTAATGGACGGCGTGAAAATGGGCTGGACGATATTGATCAGGAAGGCAATGCCAAGCAAAGCGGTGTTCTGCCAGTCCGAAAGCCCGGGACGATTAGAACCAGAGGTGCCGATACATTCGCGAAGAAGCAGGAAGGTCACATATCCTGCGGCAAGTGCGCAGGTCATCAGCACGATGACGCTGGCCAAGCCAATGGAATCCACCCCGCCAAGCAGCAAAGCGACAGCGCCAACGACGATCTGATAACCAGGATATCCTGTGAAGGCGCCATCCTCCAGCAGCCACTGGACGGACGGGTTATGGAACTTGTAGTCAGCGTTATTGTATGTAACGCCCTGCATCCAATACAGCAAAAAGTACATGCAAGCCATGGCAGCCCAAATGCCGAAAGCAACCCACTGACTTTTTTTCCAGCGCTGAAAGCGTCGTTTTGTCATATGTACCCCCGCAGATTTTTCTATAATTTCGAAAAAATCCTCAACCAATCTGGTTGAGGATTAAGTGGTGCCAGTAGGACTCGAACCTACGACCCCATCGATGTGAACGATGTGCTCTACCGACTGAGCCATGGCACCATGTCGTTTGACGACATGTGATATAATACCACGTTCGCAGGGGATTGTCAACCCCTGAAATGAGGAAATTGCAAAAAAAGTCCGTCCCGAAAAGGGACGGACAGGGGGTCACTTTCGCCACAGGAGGAAGGTGGTATCGCCGTGATATTGCACGGCCTGCTCCACATAGGTGATGCCATTGAGGTAGGTGACGCGCTCCTGCACGCCGCGGTAAGCCTCGCCCAGGGTGATGGCGCCGTTGGCGTCGGAATCGGCGGGCAGATAGCCCAGAGGCTCGCGGTTCCACTCGTCGTAGCCGCTGCCGTAGCACAGGCCGTAGGTGAACACGCCCCAGTAGTAGTTGTCGCCGCCAGTGAGGGAAAGGGATTGCTGATCCTTCCGGCTGGCGGTGAGGACGATGTACCGGTTTGCCGCCAGATCCTCCGAAGAGCGGGACTGGGAGGTCAATCCGCTGATGATGGCCCGGTTGAAGGCCTTGATGTTGGGCTCGGTGGTCTCGCCCGTGGACTTGTTGATGGCGTTGCCGGAATAGCAGCAGTCCAGCAGGACGATCTTCGTGCCGGGGATCTTGTCCAGCGCCGTGCGCAGCGCGTAGACGGTCAGGAAGGTGTTGCTGGTGCCCACCAGCGCGCCGGCCTCGGTGCCGTGGCCGCTGTAGTAGAACAGGGAGAAATCCCCCGGCTCTGCCCCGGCGAAGGCGGTCGCGATGGCAGCCTGCATGCCGCTGGCAGTCAGGTTGCTGGCCTTGGTGATGCGGTAGGGCGTGCCGGACATGGTGGAGAGCATGGCGTTCATGGCCACCAGGTCGTTCTCCGGGCCCTTGAGATTGTTGAAGGCGCCGGGATAGTTGTTGCCTACCAGCAGCGCACGGTAAACGGGCTGGGCCTCGGTGACGGTGATGCTTTGGGAGGTGATGTAGGCATAATCCCCCAGGGCGTCCTGGACGGTGACGGTCACCTTGCAGGTGCCTTCCGCCATGGGCGCGTGCTTCACGGTGGGTTCGGTGGTGGTGAGGGTCTCGGAAGTGGCGCTGGTCACGAAGCGCCAGGTGTAGGTCACATCGCCCCAGGCGGATTCAGGCCGTTCCGTCGTCCAGGTGACATACTTGCCCGCGGGGATCTCGGTCACATTGGGCGTGGGGGCAATGGCGGTCATGGTCTGGTAGGGGGTGGCGTCCAGCCCGTCGGGGATGGACAGATACCGCGGCACCTTCAGCTCCGTGATGCCGGTGTTGGCAATGTAAAGCTCCGACAGGGCGGTGACGGGCTTGCCGTTCACATATTTGGGGATGGTGACGGTACCGGTGGTGGCTCTGGGGGATTTGGCGCACAGGGGGAGCGCGGTTTCATCCACGGCATAGTACAGCCCGTCCACGACGACGAGGCTGTCCGTGGTGTAGAAGCCGCTCAGGGACGCGGCGGGCGATCCCGACGGCCCGAATACGAAGGGCACGCCGTTGTTCGCGCCGCCTTCCAGCGCGGTGGAGGCGCTCTTGAGATAAATGTAGGAGGCGTCGCAGTTTGCCAGTACGTCCGCGCCCACCGTCTGCACGGAGGACGGGACGATCAGCGCGTCCGCTGCGGTGCCGGAAAAGGCCTCAGCGCCGATTTCGGTGACGCCGTCCGGCACGGTGATGACCGCCAGCGCGCATGCCGGGATCAGCAGCAGCACCCACAGCCATAGCAGGAATTTCTTCATGTGTGGTCCCTCCCGGGGATCATTCTTCGGCGGGCAGGTAGGGCAGGGTCAGGAAGCTCATGCCCTCGGAGGATTCCATCGCAGCCAGCTCGTTTTCCTTGGCGACGATGATGTCCTTGAGCTCCTTGTTCTGGGCGTCTTGCAGACGCTTCTTGTAATTGGTGTCGATCTGCATCAGGTGCAGCACATGGCCGCCCAGGGGGCCGGTGATGAACTTGGGCTGGTAATTGTTGATCTGGTCGTCTGTGCCGACGCGGTCGATGGAGGTGGTCTGCACGGGGTAGAGGGTCATCTGCTGGCCCTTGTAATTGCCCTCGTCATCGAAGGTCAGCTCCGCGCGGACGATAAGCGCCGGGGCGGCGTCCTGCACCTTGGAGCCCTTCTTCTGGTAGGCCAGGCGGTTGCCGCCGAAGCAGAAGTTGCCAAGGCTGTAGAATGCGCTGCGGTTGCCGATCACGTCCATGCCCATGACAACGTGGGCGTGGTGGCAGATGACCAGGTCCGCGCCCGCACCGAAGGCCATCTTGGTGAAGACCTTTTGCGGGTTGGTGGCGTGACGGCCGTACTCCTGGCCGCCGTGGAGGATAGCCACTACGGCATCCGCCTCGCCGGAATCCTTGATGCGCTTGATCTCGTCCGCCAGGAACGCGCCGCAGCCCTCCGCCTTGCCCTGGAGATAATCGTCCCAGTAGACGCTCATGATGCAGATGGTCACGCCGTCCTTCTCATAAAAGAGGAACTTTTCCGTGTCGGTGGTGTGGCTGTCGTGGGTGCCGAACCATTCGATGCCTGCGCTCTCCAGGGCCGCGATGGTATCGCGAAGGCCGGGCTCGCCGTAATCGTAGGTGTGGTTGTTGGCGATGGAGGCCGCCTCCACGCTGGCGGCGGTGAGGACGCTCGTGTACTCCGTCTTGCCCTTGAAGAAGTAGGAGCCGTTCTTGCCCTGCTGCACGGGGCGCAGATCCGCGTCGGACAGCACGCCCTCCAGGTTGATGATGGTCAGATCATCCTCGGCGAAGAATTCGGCGAAGTTGCCCAGGAAATATTCCGGGCCGTTCTTCGCATACAGGGACGCGAAGGAGTCCGGCTCCGGTTCCAGCCAGGCTTCGCCGCCCAGGGTCACATCGCCGGTGAAGGTCAGGGTGATGGTGGTGTCCGCCAGCGCGATGCAGGGTAGCAGCGCGATCAGCAGCAGAATCAGCAGTCGGGAAAGTCGCATGTTATTCCTCCGGAGGCTTCGCCTCATTTATAGCTTCGCCTCATTTATAGCTTCGCCTCGTTCATTCAAGAGGGGTGACCTCGGTCACGACGGGCTCGTCCGCGCCGGGAACGGGCAGCAGGGTGAAGGGATCCTCCATCGTACCGGAGCCGGAGTCGATCCGGATCTGCTCCAGACGCAGCCAGCAGGCCGGACGCATGCCCTCGTCCTCTCTGTCAACGGTCATGTAGCCCAGCTCGCCCTGGGATTTGGTGCACCGCGCCGCTTTGACATTGCTGGTGGACTGGGTGCGGGTCCAGTAGGGGCTGTGGCTGCCGCGGTGGGACATGTACTTGAACAGGCCGTTGTTCAGCGCATACTCGGTGCCCCAGGCCTTGCGGCTCTCGTTGGAGGTGAAGCCGTAAGCCTTGTTCTTCAGCTCGTCGCCGGAGAGGAGGAAGAACATCCCGAGGGCCTCGTCCTCGGCGAGGATGTACAGCTCGCCCTGGGCGAAATTCGCGGTGAATTCCCCGTTCAGGTACTTCGCCATATCGGTCTGGGTGTAGTCGCCGCTGAAGCCGGGCTTCTTCTTGTTGGTGGGCTTGTTGGCGTACTGCGTGTAGTCGCCGTGCAGGGGGCGCGCCTCCAGGATGTACTCGGACAGGATCAGCACCCTGCCATCCTTCACGCTCAGCACGCGCCACAGGATGGGCAGCCGTTCGCCCTCCGCCGTCTGGGGGAAGGTGCCCAGGGTCAGGTAGACATAGCCGGCCTTCTTATCCCAGCAGCGCAGGGGGATTTCATCCCCTTTTTCTTCGGCCAGTACGCAGGGAAAGAGGCACATCATCGCCATCAGGAGACATACAAAGCGGACCAGCTTCCGCATAAAAATCACAGCCTTTCGGGGAAGTGGGCATAATCCGTCATCCTATTCTACCATAAATAAGGCTGGTTTGTCCACCGATGGCCGGAAAGTGTTAGAAATGTAAACAGCCCGCACGCCATTTGACGTGCGGGCCATGGGGGGGCATCAAATCGCCAGGAACCAGGTGGACATGTAGCCCTCCACGCCGTCGACGATGACCTTGCACCAGTCGGTGCCGTGCTCGATGACGGTGAGGGAGGTGCCCACGTCGATGCGGTCAATGATGCCGGCGCTCAGGCTGGCGCCCTTGCGCAGGTTGACGTAGGAGCCGCCGTTGACGTTGATGACCTTCGCCTGGAAGGGCTTCATCGGGGAGGTCTCATCGGTGACCTTGAGGAACTTGGCCATCATGTAGCCGATCTTGCCGTCCTCGACCTGCACCTTGTGCCAGGTGGAGCCCGCCTTGAGGATGGTGACCTTCACGCCGTTGCGGTAGTAATCGACCACCTTGGCGTCCAGGCTGGCGGAGGCGCGCAGGTTCAGCACCTGGGTGTCGCGGGGATTGTTGACCACGGCCACCTTGCCGGTGGGGGTGGAGGCGGACTGGCTGCCGAAGCGCAGGAACTGGGTGGACATGAAGCCCTCCTGACCGTTTGCGCTGACGCGGCTCCAGGTCTTGCCCTTCTGCAGCACGGTGACGGTCTCGCCGTTCTTCACGGAGGTGATGATCGCGCCCTTCATATCGGGCTCCTCGCGCAGGTTCAGGCCGATGCCGGTGTTGGTGCGCACGGTGGCGCTCTGCTCGTTGACGCCGGTGTTCAGGTACTTGGCCATCATGAAGCCTTCCTGGCCGTTCACCTCGACCTGATGCCATTCATCGCCGCTTTCGACGATCTCTACCAGCGTGCCGGTGGGGAACTGCCCCAGCACCTTCGCGCTCAGGGAGGGCGTTTCGCGCAGGTTCAGGCTGCCGCCGCGCACCAGCGCGCTGTCGGCGGTGTCCGCCATGGCGGCGGTGGCGGTCAGGGTCAGTACGGTGGTCAGGCCCGCCAGCTTCTTCAGGGAATTGTGTTTCATGGGAATCCTCCTTGTCTCTTTGGATGTGCGATGGGAGCGTCTTTCGCTCTCACCCACAAAACGGCTCAAAGGGGCGGAAAACTGCGCTTTTTGGCTGGTATCATCTGCCAAAGAGGGGGTACAACGCCCCCGGAATACCAAGTTCTTCCGTCCCTTATCCACAGAATTGCCCCTTTCCGGGCCCTGCTGTGGATAAATTTACATATATGACGCAAATCCGCTCTGTACATCCGGCGGATTTTCATGTAAAATAGAATCGGCTGAATATACCATCCCTGCTGATGGTTCCCAAAGGAGTGTATCATCATGAAGAAGATGCTGTGTCTGGTGCTGTGCATGCTGCTGCTGCCCCTGGCTGCCCTGGCGGAGGAATCCACTGCGCCGCTGCTGTCCATGAATGAGCTGACGGCCTGGGCTGAGGGCTATATCGCTCGTGCAAGAGCGGAAAAGCCCCTCAACGATCCCTCCCAGCACCTCACCCCCGACGGCTATGAATATGTCTACACCTTCGCCACCCTGTACGGCGATACCCCCAATGTCAGCGCCGATACCATCTTCAGCACCGTGGTGCTGACCTCGGAGGAGGAAAACGGCCTGCGCAATGTCAACGTGGGCAATGCCATGGCGGTGGTGCTCGACGCGTATTACAACGAGAATCCCCATCTGCTTGGCACCCGGGAGGATGCGACGCTCTATGCCGTGGATACGCTGCCTGAGTCTGCCCAGTGGGGCCAGGTGCAGCGCGACGGCCAGCGCGCGAAGACCATCCAGTATGGCGTGCATGAGCAGTATGCCACCGGCGGCGAGGGCTACACCGACGCCGGCGTCATCTACACCATGATGGACAACCGGGTCCACGCCATCCGCGTTTACGGCCTGAACAGCCGCATTGACCTGGATACGGTCAATGACGCCATGTACGGCGTGATGGCCAAGGCCCTGGAGAAGGATTATGCGCAGGTGCCCTTCTCCTATGACGGTGCGGCCCTGGAGAAGTTTGCTGCGCAGGACCTGATCTTCTCCGGCGTGGACTTCGTGAACCTCACCCCCGATGCTGCCATCGCCCTGTTTGGCGAGCCGATGAGCGACGAGTGGGTCGACAATGGCGACGAGGGCTACATCCGCGTGCAGATCTTCGACGGCTGCGAGGCCATCTACCTCTATAATGAAGCCCGCACCGAGGGACGGGTGTACATGTTCGTCATCACCGGCGATGAGCTGGAGGGCCCCCGTGCCGTCCGCGTGGGCGACAGCTTCGCCAGCGTGTACAACCGCTTCCGCAACGGCGAGGGCGAGTACCAGGACAACGACGTGGAGATCCTCTACGGCGCGGAGGCCGAAGGCGAATTCGGCACGGCCTACTATGGCTATGACGCCACCATCCGCTACGGCGTGCAGCTGGAGGACGGCCGCCGCATCATCCTGCAGATGGAATTCAACGTGATGGACTGCACGGAGATCACGCTAACGATGGAATGACGGGTCGCAGCATCCGATCTGTGACCGACGAAAGGACGTGTCCCTGATGACAATGCGCATCGACCTGACCTGCCCGGTGGAGGCGTGGAAATCGACCCTCCCCACGGCAGATGCGCCCAGCTGCGAGGTGACTTTATTCAACCTGTCCTCCCTGCAGGTGGTGAGCGTGGAGGTGACGCTGCTGCTGTCCTCCGCCGACGGAGAGGAAACGGCGAAGATCATCCACCGGGGCCGCGGGCTCAACGGCGCGCCGGGCAAGACCTTTACCATGACCGTGCCGGTGGAGGGCCATATCACCCCCGAGCGGTACGAGATCACGGTGGAGAAGGTGTGGTTCGACAATGCCAGCGTCTGGCGGCATGAGAAGGAGAACACCATCACCTACACCCCCAACAACCTGCACCGCTCCGCCCAGCTGACCACCCTGCGCGCCATCGCCGGGGACATGGCCAGCGGCTATCCGGAGCAGCAGAAGGGCCTGTGGCTGTGCGTCTGCGGCCGTCCCAACCCGGACGACGCCATCCTGTGCGCCCGCTGCCACCGGGAGAAGGCGGAGGTGTTCGCCCGCTTCAGCCGGGAGGCCATCGACGCTGCCGTGGCTGCCCGCGAGGATGAGCTGGCCGAGCATGGCCGCGACACCCTGCGCCAGACCAGCCGCAAATTTGAGGACGAGAAGGACTTCGTGCGCCGCAAGGGCCGTTATGGCTGGATCGGCAAGCTGGCTGTCGCGCTGGTGCTGATTGCCGCGCTGACCTTTGGCGCGGTGAAATTCGGCGTGCCCTTCGTGCAGTACGAGCTGGCCATGAATGCCTACAAGGACGGCGACTATGCCGACGCGGCGGAGCAATTCGAGGCGCTGGGCGAGTACCGGGACGCTGCCGACTGGCGCAAATACTGCCTGCTGTGCCACGAGAACGAGCAGCTGCCCGCATGCAATATCCTGACGGCGGAGGAATACGCCGAGCGGCTTGCGGTCTATGAGGCCCTTGGCAGCTATGAAGCGGAGATTGACGGCGAGACCGTGTCCACCGCTGATCTGCGCACCGAAAGCGACTGGAAGCATGCCGAGTACCTCTTTGAAAACGCCCGCTACGACGAGGCGGAGGCCCTCTACACCGCCCTTGGCGACAAGTACGAGGCTCCGGCCCGCCTGACCGAGATTGAGTACATCCGCGCCTGCGACCTCTTTGATGATGCGCAGTGGGAGGAAGCCCGTGTGGCCTTTACGGCCCTGGGCGATTACAAGGACAGCCCGGATCGTTACCTGGACACCTGGTACACCCCCGCCGTGTCCGCCATGGAGGACGGCGACCCCGATACCGCCCTGGCGCTGCTGGCCCAGATTCCCGGCCATCGGGACGCGGACACCCTTATCAAGAAGATCCACTATGATGAAGGCGTGGCGCTGCGTGCCGAGGGCAAGATCAACGAGGCTGCCGAGGCCTTCCACCTGGCCCGCGGCTACGAGGACGCGGAGGATCAGGCCAACGAGTGCTTCTATGGCCCGGCGTCCGTCGCCTGGGAGATCATGGAGTACGAGCAGGCCGCGGCGCTCTTCGGCAAAATCCGCGGCTACCGTGACGCAGACGAAAAGTGGCGCGCGTCCCTCATCGAGGCCGCGAAGATCGCCATGAAGCAGATCAACTACCCCAAGGCGATGACCTTCCTGGAGCAGCTGCCCGCTGAGGACGAGGAGGCCGCCGGCCTCATCAAGGACTGCACCTACTACCCCGCCGTGAACGCCTATGTCCGCGGTGATTACGAGGAAGCCATCACCCTGTTTGCTCAGATCCCCGGCCACCGCGACAGCGCTGAGCAGATCAGCAAATGCCGCTACGACTGGGCCGTTTCCCTGCAGGAGGCGGAGGATTACGCCGCCGCCGAAACGCTTTTTGCCTCTCTGGGCGAGTACGGGGACGCCGCCGACCGGCTGGCCGAAGTGCATTACGCCCAGGCCTGCGCGGCCCTGGACGCCGCCGACGCGCTGAGCATCGACCAGGCCATCAGCCTGTTCACCGCCCTGGGTGAGTACGGGCACGCCCCCGCCAAGCTGGCGGATGCGCGCTTCGCCAAGGCCAACATCCTGCTGGAGAAGGGCGACTACGAGGCTGCCCGCGCCCTCTACACTGAATTGGGCGAGTACCCCGGCGCGGCAGAGCGGCTCACCGCCTGCGATTACGCCGCCGCCAAGACCCTGGCTGAATCCGGAAAGACCGAAGAAGCCATCGCCGCCTTTGAGGCCCTGGGTGAGTATGCTGATTCCGCCGACATGATCGCGCTCCTGCGCTATGACGCGGCGCTGGCCCTCTCCGTCACCGACCCGGAGGCCGCCATCGCACAGCTGGAGGCCATGGGCGATTACGCCGACGCAGGCACCCAGGCACAGGAACTGCGCTATCAGCAGGCGGAAAAGCTGATCGATACCGACCGTGCGGCTGCCATCGCGGCCTTTGACGCGCTGGCGGGATACGCCGACGCTGCCGACCGTGCCAATCAGCTCCGCTATGAGGACGCTGAGGCCCTGCTGGCCACCGACCGGGAAGCCGCCATCGTCGCCTTCGAGGCCATCGCGGATTACGCTGATGCGGCAGACCGTGTGGGTGCGCTGCGCTACGAGGATGCTTCCGCCCTGGCGGAGGCAGGCGACTGGGAAGCCGCCGCTGCCATCTTCGACCTGATCCCCGGCTACGAGGACGCCACCGAGCGTGCCGATCAGCTCCGCTACGATGCGGGCGTGGCCTTCGCGGAAAACGGCGAGTGGGATAAGGCAGCTGCTGCCTTTACCGCCATGTCCGGCGCGGAAAACGCCACCGAGCAAGTCAATGCCTTCCGCTACGAGGCGGCGGAGAAGCTCCTCACGGCGGGCAATACCGACGGCGCGATCGCGGCCTTTGAGGCCATCGCGGGATACGCCGACGCCTCCGACCGCGCCAACGAGCTGCGCTACAAGGATGCCGAGAAGCTGGCCCTGACCGACTGGGCCGCTGGCGCTGCCGCCTTCGAGGCCCTGGGGGATTACGCGGATTCCTCCGCCCGTGCCAAGGCACTGCACTACAACACCGCCGCCCAGGCTGCTGCCGCCGGTGACTGGCAGCTGTCCGCATCCATGTACGAGGCGCTGGGGGATTACTCCGACAGCGCCACCCGCGCCCTGCAGGTGCGCTACGAGGCCGCCGGCAAGATGGTCGAGTGCCACGAATGGGATGAAGCCGTCGAGCTGTACACCTGGCTGGGTGACTACGCCGACAGCCGCGAGCGCATCTCCATCACCCGCTACGCCCAGGCCCAGTATGCGGAGGAATCCGGCGAATATCTGGCCGCCGCGAAGCTTTACGCTGATCTGCACGGCTACCGCAATTCCGCCGCCAAGGTGGAGGAAATGTACGACAAGTACTACTCCGGCCCCGCGGATGCGATGCAGAAGGCCAGCGACGCCAAGAATTATCAGGAGGTCATCCAGATCATGTCCTGGCTGGACATGACGGACGCTCCCGCCCGTTACAGCAAGCTGACCACCCTGTACCAGGATGCGCTCTACCAGGAGGGCAACCGCCTGTTCCAGGAGGGCAAGACCTACGAAGCATACCGCTACTACAAGCTCCTGCCCGTCTCCTACCGGGGGATGGAGGAGAAGCTGCAGCGTCCCTGCTACCTCATCCTGGGCACCTGGGAGGATCGCCAGGGCAACCGCTACATCTTCCGCGAGGAAGGCCTGTGCAACCTGAACGGCGAAGTGCTCTACTACAACGTGGAGGGCACCAACATGCTCACCGGCGCTGCGGCGGACAGCCTTACATCCACCCACCGCCTCAACGGCGTGACCCGCTACAACATCTACCTTTGCGACAAGCGTGGCGACAGGGAAGTTACCATCACCCTGACCCGCGTGAAGGAATAACCCCTTCGCCGCCTTCCCGCAACCTGCGGAGGGGCGGCGATTTGTATGTGGGAGGGCTCCCACCGGCATCCGCAGGGCGGATGCCACCTCCATCGGGGAGGGAGGCTTTGGCGGCAATTTGAAGCAGGCACAGGATGCAGCTTGCGCATTCTCCCTCAGTCATCGCCTTGCGGCGATGCCAGCTCCCTCGGGGAGGGAGCCTTAGTTAGTGCACCGCTCAGCCCCACAGGAACCGCCTGTAGCGCTGGCGGCTGAGTCGCGGAACCGCGCGAAGCCGCACCGAGTGGCGGAAGTGTCCGGGAGCCGCGGCTCGCCCCCGCGAGGCCCATGTGGGGAGTACAGCTCCGGGCAAAGACGAGATTGGGGGAGCGGGGGGAGTCCAGAGGGGGCAGACGTCCATGGGCAGAACTCGGCTGCCCCCTCTGGCCCTCTTTGCTTCTTTCTCAGGTTTGAGAAAGAAGATGCAGCACTACCGCCAACAAACAAAGAAAACCACACGCCCCATGCAGGGAAAATCCCCCATCATCCGTTATATCTATGCACAGCAAAAGCCGCTGGGAAGTGTTCCCCGCGGCCCATGCTTCAACCCATATTCTCCCCGCCATCCGTGGCGTCAGTAACCGTGTTGGTATCCACCTTCGTGCCCTCCTGTCCGCGCTGGGCATCCTCCCAGGCGCGCTCAATGGCCAGCAGCACATCGCCATATTCACCCTGCAGGCTGATGGTCGCCGTGGTGGTCGTATCCGCCGGAGCGCCCTCCGTGGGTACGCGGCTGGCAGCCCAGTCCTTCACTTCCGCCACCGTCTTGCCCACCATCATGCGCTGATGCTCGTCCATCTGCTCCCGCCAGGAGCCGCTGGGCAGCATGTAGCCCTCGCCCATGGCGCCCTTGGTCTGCCAGGCGGCGACCTCATTCATGAAGGCATCCTCCTCCGCCACGCTGCCCGGGAATCCGGAAAATGCGCTGCCCCCGCCCAGATTCGGGGTCACGACCTCCAGCTGATCCACCTTCATGGAGCGGATGACGCCGTCCTCCGCAAATTCGCCCGCGGCAAACACCACGTTGAAGGAGTACACCTGATTGCCGTCCTCATCCTTGCCGGGGCCGATGCGGCCGGTGGAAGCCATGCCCACGCCCCGACGGGCGTTGAGGGGTGCAGCCTCAGTGGCGGACACGCCGTCCATGGGGATGACCTGCTGGATCATTCCGGTCATGCCCATTGCCTGGCTGACGGCCTGCTTGATGGCCTCGGAGGTGATGGTCGCGCCGGAAATGCTGTCCACGTCGATGGAATCCGCGTTTTCGATGGCGGTGGGCAGCGCCTCGATGGCGCGGGTGCCAACGCCCTGGGTCTCGTTGTGCTCGATGACTTCCACGCGGGTGATGTCTTCCCCGTCCATCGTCACCGCAACCTTCAAAGTGCCGCCGTAGCCTTCCGCTTCGCCGGTGCGCTGGTCCGCCCGGGCCGTGCAGCCTGTCAGCAGCGGCAGAAGTCCCGCCGCCAGAAGTAAAGAGATCGCTTTTCGCATGTTTTTTCCTCCCTTTCCGATGGGTGTCGGTGAAAATGATGCCCTGAAAGGGAAAAAATCATACAGATTTTTCTTTGGATGCGATATCTGGCAGGAAAAACGCGCTGAACGGCGAATATAGATACTGAATATGCCGTTTTATACCTATTTTCAGGTAGGAAAGAGCATAGGAATCGTATGAAAACCCCGCAGAAAGCAGGTGTCAACCATATGAGCAACAATACCCTGAACAAGAAGCGCAAGGATCCCATGGCGAAGCTGATTGTCATCGCAGTGCTGATGGCAGTGCTGGTGGCGGCGTGCGTCATTGTCGGCAACGTGATCCGTGAGCAGCGCACCGAAAGGCTGATGGCGCTGCGCCAGGAGGCTCAGGCCCGCAATGAGGAAAAGCAGGCTGACTATGATCAGGCTGTGAACGAGTACATGGCCAAGCTGAACCAGTCCAATCAGGTCAACGAGGATTGGCCCCAGGCGTCCGCCGAGGGCTGGGATATCATCGACCTGACCAACTACCCCCTGGAGGCGCCCGGCAAGGTCACTGTCAACCGCAGCGACATCATGAACAATGGTCTGCTGCTGGTGAACGAGTGGCATTCCCGCCCGGATGACTTCAACGAAGAGGCGATCATCTCCGTCAGCGGCTATGCGCGCGATGCGAAGATCGACAGCTTCTGGGAGAATTCCACCTGTAAGCTGTTCCCCGTGGCCATCGACGCCCTGATTGCTTGCCTCAAGGATGCGGAAGCTGTGGGCCTGAAGCACTATGTCCTCCAGGCCGGCGATACCTACCGCACCTATGACGATCAGTATGCCCGCTTCCAGAAGGAAGTGGAGCGTCAGCGCACCAATCATCCCAGCTACACCGATGAGAAGATCATCGAGCGTGCCAAGCGCACGGTCAATTACCCCGGCACCAGCGAGTACAACACCGGTCTGTCCTTCAAGCTCTACCTGTACGAGAAGGACAACAACGCCCTGAACAGCGCCGCGTTCTACGAGACCGCCCAGGGCAAGTGGCTGTACGAGAACAGCTGGAAGTACGGTCTGGTCTTCCGCTTCCCCAATGCCGGCTATCCCATGGCCGACACCACGGACAAGTCCTACAAGACCGGCGTGACCACCAGCCTGAACATCTACCGTTATGTGGGCGTGGCCAACGCAGAGGTCATGATGCATCTGGATCTGTGCCTGGAGGAGTACATCGAGTACCTGCAGGAGCATCCCCATGTGGCCGTGTTTGAGGACGGCGTGAAGAAGTACGAGATCACCCGCCAGCAGGTGGGCGACGCTGCTTCCTTCACCGTGGACATCAACCGCGTCACCTCCAATTACGTGATGTATCTGGACAACATGGGCGGCGTGATCACCGTCTACACCTACTAAGCCGCAAGCAAAGCGCATCCCTCCGGGGATGCGCTTTTTCTGTTGCGTCAAAGGGGTTTTCGCGGTATAATGGGGAAAACCGACAACAAGGAGGCATGCTCATGTCCCTGCACGATACCATCACCGATATCCTCGCCGCCGCGGTGGAGGAAAGGCAGTGCGCTGGCGCCAATGTGCTGATCCGCCGCCATGGCGAGGAGCTGCTCTATACCCAGGCGGGCATGGCTGATATTGCCGAAGGCCGCCTGATCCAGCGGGATTCGATCTTCCGCCTGTACAGCCAGTCCAAGCCCATTACCGCCGCCGCGGTGATGCTCCTGGTGGAGCGCGGCCTCATCGACCTGATGGACGGCGTGGATCGCTATCTGCCTGGTTTCCGCAACCCGAAGGTGGTGGATCACCGCGGGTGCATCACCAAGGCGTACCGTGCGCCGTGGATCATGGAGCTGCTGGGCATGACCGCCGGTCTGTGCTACCCCGACGGCGACCCTGCAGGCCAGTATGCGGCCCGCGTATTTGAGGAAGCGCACAAGCAGATCGAGGCAGGCGGCGGCATTCCCACGGTGGAATTCTGCAACCGCCTGGGCGAGCAGCCCCTGGCCTTCCAGCCCGGCACCCATTGGCGCTATTCCACCTGCGCGGACGTGTTGGGCGCGGTGGTGGAGGTCGTCAGCGGCAAGCGCTTTGGCGATTTCCTCCGCGAGGAGATCTTCGAGCCCCTCGATATGCCCGATACGGCCTTCTTCGTACCGGCGGACAAGCAGGAACGCTTCGTCACCTGCTACGAGCGCGGCGAAAACGGCCTCACCCCCTGGCTGGGCATGAATCTGGCTTGCGGCGTGTATGACCGCGACCCCGCCTTTGAATCCGGCGGCGCGGGCCTGGTGTCCACGCTGGAGGATTACAGCCACTTTGCCGACATGATGCTCAATGGCGGCGTGTGGCAGGGCAAGCGCATCCTCAGCCCCAAGAGCGTCGAGTTCCTGACCACGCCCCAGCTGAATGACGTCATCCAGCGCGATCTGTGGGACAGCCTGGACGGCTACTCCTACGGCAAGCTTTGCCGCGTGTGCGTCGCTCCGGAGCGGGTCGCAGGTCTGGCCATCCAGGGCGAATACGGCTGGGACGGCTGGCTGGGCGCGTACTACTGCAACATCCCCGCTGCGGGCATGACCATCCTCTCCATGCAGAACACCACCAACATGGGCACGTCCCCCATGGTGCGCAAGGTGCGCAACGCCGTGCTGGCGGCCCTGAGCCGGGGAGAGATTTGACGGCTTGCATTTTGCGGGCAGATGTGGTATCATAAGCCGAAATCAATAGAGCCGCCGTATCCACCGGGATGCGGCAGGATGTGAAAAGCATCCCCTTGTCCATCGTCAGGTCTGAGAAGATGGGCAGGCGGATGCTTTTTTGTTGAGGAGGAACCATCATGAAGGAACGCTTCCGGGTGTCGCTGACCCGCTTTGAACTGGGCCTGTGGCTGACCAGCATCGCCGTGTGCATCGGTACGGCGGTGATCTTCCGCTCGTCGGACTATTTGAGCATCATCGCGTCGCTCATCGGGGTGACGGCGCTGATCTTCGTGGCCAAGGGGCATGCGCTGGGGCAGATCCTGACCATCGTGTTCGCGGTGTTTTACGGGGTGATCTCCTGCGGCTTCCGCTACTACGGGGAGGCCATCACCTACCTGGGCATGACGGCCCCCATGGCCCTGCTGGCGCTGATCACCTGGCTGCTCAACCCCTACAAGGACTCCGCCGAGGTCACCGTCCGCCGCCTGACGGCCCGGCAGTGGATCGTCATGCTGACCCTGACGGCGCTGACGACGGCGGCGTTCTACTTCATCCTGCGGGCGATGGGCAACGCGGCCCTCGCGGTCAGCACGCTGTCCATCACGACGAGCTTCCTGGCCTCCTACCTCACGGCGATGCGCAGCCCCTACTACGCGCTGGCCTACGCATCCAACGACCTGGTGCTGATCGTGCTGTGGGTGATTGCGGCGATTTCGGACATCTCCAGCGTGCCGATGGTGGCCTGCTTTGTGATGTTCTTCCTGAACGACATGTACGGCTTCATCAACTGGCGGCGGATGGAGAAAAGGCAGAGGGCATAAGGAAATCCCGGAGCGGTGATGCTCCGGGATGTTTTTGTTGTGGGGGAACTCCCTCCGTCGCCTTGCGGCAACACCTCTCTCGGGGAGGGAGTCTGGGTTAGTGCGGCCAAAAGGCTCCCTCTCGAGGGAGCTGGCTGCGAGCTTGCTCGCAGACGGAGGGAGTTCGTCACTCCGCCTCGCACAGCGCCCTCATGCCCATCACATACCCATAAAACCCAAAGCCCACGATCTGCCCGCGGCAGGCAGAGGCAGTCATCGACACATGGCGGAATTCCTCCCGCGCGTGCACGTTGGACATGTGGCACTCGATGATGGGCATGGGCACGGAGGCGATCGCGTCGTGCAGGGCCACGGAGGTGTGCGTATACCCGCCGGGGTTGAACACCGCGCCGTCAAAGCCGTCGAAGTACGCCTGCTGGATGGCGTCGATCAGCGCGCCCTCGTGGTTGGACTGGATGCAGCGGAGCTCAACGCCCAGCTTTTCGGCTTCCTGCTGGCACAGGGCGATCAGGTCGTCGTAGGTCTTCGCGCCGTAGACGGATTTCTCCCGCAGGCCGGTCAGGTTGATGTTGGGGCCGTTCAGGATCAGGATCTTCTTCATATTTCTACCTCGCGCATGATTTTTTCAATAAGGTCGTCGGGGATATCGCGCTTCAGCCAGAGCTTCTCGGCCTCCACGGCCTGGGCCACCAGCATGTACAGGCCCGTGCACCACGGGACGCCCGCCTGTTCCGCCGCCTGGGTCAGGAAGGTGTGGGGCGGATTGTACACCACGTCCGCCACGCCCAGGGCGTACTTCATCATTTCATCCACGCGGGAGGGGTGGATGGCGCAGATGTTGTCCTCATCCTTGCGGGGCCACATGCCCGCGCTGGACGCGTTGACGATGGTGCCGCCGGTCTGCGGGAAGACCTTGTAGAAGTCCGCGTAGGAGATCTGCCCTTCGCCCTCCGGATGGCGGCTGACGGTGATGACGGTTGATGCGCCCATCATGCGAAGGCTGGCCCGGACGGTCTTTGCTGTGCCGCCGGAGCCCAGGATGTAGCTGTACTCCCCCTTCGCCGGGTCGATGCCGTAGTGCCGCAGCATGCCCATGAAGCCCGCCGCGTCGGTGTTGTAGCCGGTAGCGGCATCGCACGGGAAGCTCCCGCGGCACAGCACGGTATTCACCGCGCCGATTTCCGCAGCAGCCGGGTCGATGGCGGAGAGCAGGGGCATCACGTCCTGCTTGTAAGGGATGGTGATGTTGAAGCCGTCCAGGGTGGAGAGCAACTCCCGGGTGCGGGGGATGAAATTCTCCCTGGGGATCTCGATGATGCGGTAGTCCGCGTCGACGCCCATCTCCCGGAAGATCGCCTCGTGGATCGGCCGGGACAGGCTGTGCCCCAGCTTTTCGCCGATCAGGCCGTAGTGCTTCATGGTTTCGCCTTCTTTCTGTATACAGGCATTATAGCACGGCGGGCGGCGGTTTGTCCACCGGTGAACAGGGGATGTACAATCCCCGGCGGGTGTGCTAAAATGGAGCGGAAGGATCCGGTTCCGGACGTGAAGGAAGTGTTTTGATGCCGCGGGTGATGAAATGGATCGCCGCTGTCAGCCTGCTGCTGACGCCGGTCATGCTGGCGCTGTATGCGCGGTTTGAGATGGGGCTGTTCCTGTCGATGGGGATCACCTGCGGCACGATCGCCTATCATTTTGTCATGCGGCTGCTGGTGGGCTGGTGCTACGACCGCTGCATGGGCAACCGTGCAGATGTGCAGCATCCCTGGTTCCGTCAGCGCAGCTTTGAGCCAAAACTGTACGATTGGCTGCAGGTGCAGGCTTGGAAGAACCACATGCCCACCTATGAGCCGGAGCTGTTCGACCCTGCGCTGCACACATGGGACGAGATCGCCCAGGCGATGTGCCAGTCCGAGCTGGTGCATGAGACGATCGTGCTGCTGAGCTTCCTGCCGGTGGCGGCAAGCATTTGGCTGGGGGACCTGCCGGTGTTCCTGATCACCTCGGTGCTGGCGGCCTGCTTCGACCTGTCCTTCGTGCTGATCCAGCGCTACAACCGGCCCACAGTGATTCGTCTGGCCCAGCGGCAGAAGCGCCGCGCCGGGACAGCCCGGTAAGCGGTGGATTCAAACCGCCGCGGAGGTGGTATCATATTGGGAAGGAGGGGATGGAGATGCCCGGAATCTGGCTGCTGATTCTGATCGTGCTGACCGTGCTGGAAGTCATGCGGAGCAAAAGCCGCAGGGAGCAAGACTGCCACTTCGACCAGGCCGCCGAGCTGGAGGCTGCCATCCCGCCGCGCCCGCCAAAGGAGCCGGTGGTCATCCCGCCCCTGCCGGAGCGCGTCGACAGCTGCTATGAATCCCTGGAGCAGCTGCAGGCCCAGTGGGCGCAGATGGACGAGCATGAACGCTGGTTCTATCCCATGCAGGAGGACGCGGAGCTGGTCGATGCGATCTATACGCCCAACCGCATGAACCGGGCGCGGATCTACAGGGAACGCGCCTATTACAGCGTCCAGTTTGATGAATTGAACCTCTACCGGAAGGAGCTGCTTCAGCGCCTCTATGAGCCGGGCATGCCCTGGGGCGAATGGCAGACGGCCTATCCCTGGACCAGCGCCGACACCCATGAAGACGCTCGGCACATTGCTCAAACCATATTACAGCAACTGACATGACACAAGGAGGCACCGCCTATGCGTCCCACGATATTGACCTTCAACCTGAATGAAAACCGCCTGTCCAGGCTGCGGTTTCTGTGCATGAAGCTGGGCCTCGCGGTCAGGCCCGTCCCGGCGGAGGATTTCTGCCAGCCTATTTCCGCGCTGTGCGGACTGTCCGCGCCGGCGGAAGCAGCCCCGGCGGAGGCCTTCCCCGAGGAGATGCTGATCTTCTGCCACATGGACAACGCGCAGGTCAACCGCTTCCTGCAGACGGCCCGGCAGATGCGCTTTGCGCCCGTGGCCCTCAAGGCCGTCCTGACCCCGACCAACGCGGCATGGACGCCCGTGCAGCTCTGCGCGGAGCTCAAGGACGAGCGCGCCGCCGTTATGAAGGGCGAAGCCGCCCACGAGGAGTGATCTTATGGCCTACGAAATCCAGCTCACCCCCGCTGACAGCCTGCAAGCGGCCATCGACGCCCTGCCTGCGGACGGGCGGCCTGCCTGCATCCGCCTGGCTCCCGGCGTGTACCGGGAGAAGGTCGAGCTGCGCCGCTCCCACACGACCCTCCAGGGCAGCGGCGCGGGGGAAACCATCCTTGCCTGGGACGACGGCGCCAACGACATCCACCCCGACGGCGTCAAGCGCGGCACTTTCCGCAGCTACACGCTGCTGGTGCTGGCGGATCACTGCTGCGTGCGCGGCCTGACTGTCCGTAACGATGCCGGCCAGCGGGCGGATTCCGGGCAGTGCATCGCGCTGTTTGCCGACGGCGACGGCTTCCTCTGCGAGGACTGCCGGCTCGTGTCCACCCAGGACACCCTGTTCACCGGGCCCCTGCCGCCCAGGGAGGTCATCCCCGGCGGCTTCCTCGGCCCGACCCAGCACTTGCCCCGCAGGGCCCAGCGCCACACCTACCGCCGCTGCGTCATCCAGGGCGATGTGGACTTCATCTTCGGCGGCGCAGCAGCCTGGTTTGAGGACTGCGATGTCGTCTGCATCCGCCGCGCAGACCGCGCTCCCGGCGGATACGCCACTGCCGCCTCCACGCCGGAGGGGCAGAAGTACGGCTATGTCTTTCATCGCTGCCGCTTCGTGGGCGAGGACGCACCGGAGGGCTCCTTCTACCTGGGACGTCCCTGGCGCGAGCATGCCAAAACGGTGCTGCTGGACTGCTGCATCGGTGCGCACATCCGCCCCGAAGGCTGGGACGACTGGGGCAAGAAGAGCTTCCCTGTCACCGGCTTTTACGCCGAGTACGGCTGCACCGGGCCAGGAAGAGGCACGGAAAAACGCGCTTTCTCCCGCCGGCTGACGGCTGACGAGGCCGCCGCCATCACCTATGAGGACTTCCTGAGCAGCCTGTGAAATATCCGAACGGCTCTCCCCTGAGGGAGAGCCGTTTTGCTGCTTGCAGGCATTTTCGCCCGATTTTCGCTTCAGTAGTGTAAAATTCCCGTTGATTCTGCGTAAAAATTATGTTAAAGTAATTGTGTATGGCTGTCAGCCGGACAGCCGAAAAAATGACTCCACCTGATCAATCTAACCATCCGGAGGAATCAATATGGAAATTGGATTTGCAACGCTTGCAACCTGTGTTCTGGAGCTGCTGGCAGGTCTGGGGCTGTTCCTGTATGGCATGAACACCATGTCTGATGGCCTGGAGCGTGTGGCCGGCAAGCAGCTGAAGGGCCTGCTGGGCGCGGTCACCAAGAACCGTGCGACGCAGGTGGTGCTGGGCTTCATCATCACCGTGCTGATGCAGTCCTCTTCCGCTACGACGGTCATGCTGGTCGGCTTCGTCAACGCCGGCATCATGCAGCTGTCGCAGGCTGTGGGCATCATTATGGGCGCCAATATCGGCACTACCGTCACCGTGCTGATGATGTCCATCAAGCTGGACTTTGATATTATTTTCTGCTTCATCGGCTGCATCGTGCTGTTCCTGATGATGTTTGCACCCAAAAAGTTCAAGAACCTGGGCGGCTTCGTGCCGGTCATCTTCGGCGTGGGCGCGCTGTTCCTGGGCATGGGACTGATGTCCAGCGCCATGTCTCCCCTGCGTGAGTGGCAGGGCTTCAAGGACGCACTGGCTGCGGTCAACCATCCCCTGATCGCTGTGCTGATCGGCGCGGTCATCACCGCGGTCATCCAGTCTTCCGCTGCCTCCATCGCCATCCTCATGCCCCTGGCAGCCATGAAGATCATTCCCTTCGAGATGTGCATGTTCATCCTCTTCGGCCAGAACATCGGCACCTGTGTCACCGCCGTGCTGGCCTGCATCGGCGCCTCTGCTACCTCCAAGCGCGTGGCCTGCGTGCATCTTTTGTTCAATGTGATCGGTACGGTGATCTTCATTATCCTGGCGATGGTGCTGCCCATGGCTGAGTGGATCGTAGCGCTGGTGGGCGAGAACAACATCGAGATGCAGATCTCCGTCACCCACATTATCTTCAACTCCGTGACCACGGTGATGCTGCTGCCCTTCTCCAATGTGCTGGAGCAGCTGGCCTGCATCCTCATCCACGATGACGGCACTGCCGGCGAGGCCATGAAGCTGAAGCACTTCGACCAGCGCATGCTGATGACGCCCGCTGTCGCCACTGAGCAGCTCTTCAACGAGTGCAAGCGTATGGGCAACATCGCCAAGGCGAACTTCGTGCGTGCGATCGAGTGCTTCGACCAGTGGGATGAAGACAAGGCTGCCGAGGTTGACCGCAGCGAAGAAGTGCTGGACTTCCTCAACCATGAGATCACCACCTATCTGGTGGAGGTCAAGGGCCTGGACCTGAATTTCCAGGATACCATGCTGGTGGGCGCGCTGTTCCACGTCGTCAACGACATGGAGCGCGTGGGCGACCACAGCCAGAACATTCTGGAGGCTGCCCAGCTGCGCCATAAGGAGGAGATCCGCTTCTCCGAGAAGGCCGTCAAGGAGCTGGACGACCTGTCCGCGATGATCACCGCTCAACTGGATCGCGCGATGGATATCTTCTCCCGTCAGGACACCCGCGCCGTGGCGCTCAAGCAGGTGGAGGACGTGGAGCAGGAGATCGACGATATCACCGAGGCCCTGCGCGAGCATCATGTGGATCGCCTGAAGCAGCATAAGTGTTCCGCCAAGAACGGCATGATCTACCTGGACATCCTCACCAACCTGGAACGTATCGGCGACCATGCCGAGAACATCGCCACCTCCGTGATGAAGGCTCAGGCCGCGCATCATGTGGCATAAGAAAATCGCGTCCCTTCGGGGACGCGATTTTTTGCGGCTTCCGCCCGGGAGATGTGTTTGACAGGCATCCCGTCCGCATGCTACACTATTGCCAACACCCTGAAAGGAGCGCCGCCATGACCACCAGGCAACTGACGCTGACCGCCATGCTGACGGCGCTATTGTGCATCCTCGGGCCGCTGACGCTGCCCCTGGGACCGGTGCCCCTTTCGCTGACCACCGCAGCGCTCATGCTAATGGCGCTGCTGCTGGGGCCGGGGAAGGCGGCACTGTGCTGCGGATTGTACCTGCTGATCGGGCTGGTCGGATTGCCGGTATTCAGCGGCTTCACCGGGGGAATGGGCGCGATCCTGGGGCCGACGGGCGGATTCCTGCTGGCCTATCTGCCCATGACTGCCCTGTGCGGCTTCCTGTGCCGCCGGACGGATCGTCGCTGGCTGCACGCGCTGATCTTCCTCCTGGGGACGGCGCTGCTCTACATCGCCGGGACAGCCTGGTACAGCTGGCAAGCCGGCGCAGGGCTGGCGGCGGCCATGATGGCCTGCGTGCTTCCCTTCCTGCCTGGAGACGCGCTGAAGATCCTTGCCGTTGCCATCGGCGGCAGCGCCATCAGGACACGACTGCAGAAAACCGGACTGCTCCGCTGAATCATCATCATCAAAGGAGGATACCCTATGACCACGTTTGACGTCATTTCCGCCCGCCGCAGTTACCGCGGCAAGTATCTGCCCACGCCCGTTCCGCGGGAGCATCTCACCGCCATCATGCAGGCGGGACTGGACGCGCCCTCCGGCTGCAACAAGCAGACCACCAGCATCATCGCGGTGGATGATCCGATCCTCCTGGCCCGGCTCCGCGGCGTGATTGATCCTCCCATCGCCGAGACTGCCCCGGCCTACATCTGCGTCCTGACCCAGCGCATCATCGCTTACCGCGACCGCTGCTTTGCTGTGCAGGATTATTCCGCCGCCATCGAAAACATGCTGCTGGCCATCGTTGCTCTGGGTTACCAGAGTTGCTGGTACGAGGGCCATATCACCGACGCCGACCGCATTGGCGACCAGATGGCCCGCATTCTCGGCGTGCCGGAGGACTACGAGCTGGTGTGTCTTCTGCCCGTGGGCGTGGCCGCCGATCCCGTGCGTGGCCCGCAAAAGAAGGCGTTCGAGGAGCGCGCCTGGTTCAACGGTTTCAAGGCATAACGCGGCACGCCTTGTATTGCTCCCTTTTTTCCGCCCTTTGCAGGATTTTTGTCAATCCCGGCGAATACTTATAGGAATCCATCAAAATGAGGTGTATTTTCAATGGCTGAATGTAATCACGATTGCGCGAATTGCTCAAGCAAGTGCTCCAGCGCATCTCCCGCATCCCTGCTCGCCCCTGCCAACCCCGGCAGCGAGGTGAAGAAGGTCATCGGCGTTGTGTCCGGCAAGGGCGGCGTGGGCAAGTCCCTCGTCACCGGTCTGCTGGCCTGCGCCACCACCCGCGCCGGCAAGAAGGCCGGCATCCTCGACGCTGACATCACCGGCCCTTCCATCCCCCGCATGTTCGGCGTGGACGAGCCCATCATGGGCAATGACTACGGCATGCTGCCCGCCTACTCCGAGGGCGGCGTGGGCATCATGTCCATCAACCTCCTGCTGGAGAACAACACTGACCCCGTCATCTGGCGCGGCTCCCTGATCGCCGGTACCGTGAAGCAGTTCTGGACCGACGTTTGCTGGGGCGATGTGGACTGCCTCTACGTCGATATGCCTCCCGGAACCGGCGACGTGCCCCTGACCGTGTTCCAGTCCCTGCCCGTGGACGGCATCATCATCGTCGCCAGCCCCCAGGAGCTGGTGGGCATGATCGTCGAAAAGGCGGTCAACATGGCCAAGATGATGAACATCCCCGTCATCGGCATCGTGGAGAACATGGCCTACATGCCCTGCCCCGACTGCGGCAAGAAGCTCTACCCCTTCGGCGAGGGCAAGACTGCCGAGGTCGCTGCCAAGCATGGCCTGCCCCTGCTGGCCCAGTTGCCCATCAACCCCGCTCTGGCTGCCGCCTGCGACGCGGGCAAGGTGGAGGACATGGTCATCTACGAGATCACCGATGCGGTGAACGCTGTCCTCAGCTGCCCCAAGAAGGAAATTGCCGAGTAAGTGAATACCCAACCGGCCCTTTGCCAAACGCGAGGGCCGGTTTTTGCGTCCCCCATCAAAAAGCCCCTTTACCCATGTGTTCCCGTTCCTTCAAGCCACTGCGGCTGCAGCGAAACCTCAAAAGGGCCGATGCGGCGACTTTGCAGAGGATTGCTTCCGCTGCAGGCGGAAATTCAGGCAATCCTCTGCAACGGAGCCGCCCCCAATGCAGCCGCCTCTCCGCCCCCTCTGGAGAACGGAGGGGGTCCGGGGGAAACGCCTTATTTGCGTTTCCCCCGGCGGCTTTGCGCCGCTTTCGACGCGCGAAAGCGCCCTCCTCGCGACAAAATAATCCTACCCCAAAGAAGCAGTACATTCAGCAACCTCAGGGTAGGACTTCATTCCTGTTTACTTTTCGTCGGCGATTTCGATCACATACCGCTTCTCATCCATGGGGTCATAGATGACATCCACCGTGTCGCCGGTGGCGGGGCAGGCGCTCCACAGGTTCCTGCTCTTCAGCGTGACCTCGCCCGTGGCGAACTGGCATTGCACCTTTGCTACCAGCGGGCTGCGGCCGTTGACCTGGATGGTGCGGTTGACCTGCACATCGGTGATGATTCCCGTCACGCGGGTGCCGTACTGCAGCAGCTCCTCCCGCAGACGCTTCTGCCTGCGGTCTGCCAGGATGATGCACACCGTGACGATCAGGAACGCCACGCCCAGCACGCCAAATATCACACCCATGATGGCCAGTGCCAGATCATCCTCCGGCAAGCGGAAGATGTGCCGCATGCTGCCCGCCATGCTCCGGGCGATGGTCAGGCAGATCACGCCGACGGCAGCAAATACAATACCCATGATGCCGAACACCAGCTTGACGATCAGGTTGCCGCTCTTCATACGTATTTCTCCTTTTTACAGCCTGTGCGGCCGATCCCCGAGGGAATCCCGCACGGTTTTTCTCTCCGGCAAACAAATGCAGTAGCGATCTTCATTCTCCGGGTCGAAGAGGACGTCAATGCCCTCGCCGATCTTCACGCCGGGAGCCCAGAGGGTGGGGCTGCGCAGTTCCAGCTCCTGCCCGGAAGGCGTTGTGCAGCGGATCGTCAGCCGCACGGAGGTGGTCTGGTTGACCCGGATGGCTCGCGCCCTGCGCACATCGGTGACCACGCCGCGGACCCGCACGCCGGTATCCGCCAGCGCATGCTGCAGCCACATTTGCCGCAGCAGCGGGAACATCCGCCACAGCGCATACACGGCTGTGGCAGCGCCAGCTGCGAGCATCACCCACGCCGGCTGCGTACCGGTCAGCCCAAAGCCTGCCAGCATTCTTTCCGGCCCTTCGGCGAACCCGATCCCTGCCAGCATGCCGATGCCGACAAACAGGAATACCGCTGCAACCAGCAGTTCCAGAAGGAACGCCATCAGCACTTTTTTCATGAGGTTCTCCTTTCGCCTGGACATGGTTTCAGTCATCTCCGGGCAAGGTATACAGGAAGTATAGCATGCATGGCCCTGTGAGGCAAGTTTTTCCGGTGTTCGCCTTGCGGATAGGGAACAAACGTGCTATACTGGTCGTGCAGCAACGGGCGATCCATGACCGCCCCCACGATGATATCCCCCTATGAGGTAGATAGATCCATGAACGAAAACATCGTCATCAAGGGCGCGCGGGAGCATAACCTGCGCAACGTGAACGTCACCATCCCCCGCGATAAGCTGGTGGTGATGACGGGCCTGTCCGGCTCGGGCAAGTCGTCGCTCGCCTTCGACACCATTTATGCCGAGGGTCAGCGCCGCTATGTGGAGAGCCTCTCCAGCTACGCGCGGCAGTTCCTGGGCCAGATGGAAAAGCCGGATATCGACTCCATCGAAGGCCTCAGCCCGGCCATCTCCATCGACCAGAAGACCACCAGCCGCAATCCTCGCTCCACCGTCGGCACGGTGACGGAGATCCACGATTATCTGCGCCTCCTGTGGGCGCGGGCGGGCCATCCCCACTGCCCCAGCTGCGGGAAGGAAATCCGCCAGCAGACCGTCGACCAGATGGTGGACGCCATGTGCGCCTATCCGGAGCGGACGCGCTTCCAGGTGCTGTCTCCCGTCATCCGCGCGAAAAAGGGCGAGCATGTCAAGGTGTTCGAGGAGGCACGCAAGAGCGGCTTCGTGCGCGTGCGGGTGGACGGCGAAATCTACGAGGTGGACGACGTGCCCACGCTGGACAAGCAGAAGCGCCATTCCATCGAGATTGTGGTGGACCGCCTGGTGGTGCGCCCTGGCAAGGAGTTCCAGTCCCGTTTGGCGGACTCCATCGAGACGGCCTGCACGAAGAGCGGCGGCCTCGTCATCATGGACATGATGGACGGTACGGAAAACCTTTTCTCCATGAACTACGCCTGCCCGGACTGCAACATCTCCATTGAGGAGCTGGCCCCCCGCATGTTCTCCTTCAACAGCCCCTTCGGCGCGTGCCCGGTCTGCTCGGGCCTGGGCAGCCGGATGGTCATCAGCGAGGACATCCTTTTCCCCGACAAGAATCTGTCCCTGGCGCAGGGCGCGCTGAACGCCATGGGCTTCAACTCCGCCGAGAAGGGCGGCGTGAGCGCCCAGTACTTCACCGCCATCGGCGACAAATACGGCTTCACCATGGACACCCCGGTCAAGGACATCCCAGCCAAGGGCATGAAGGCCATGCTCTACGGCACCGGCGCGGAGAAGGTCACCCTCGTGTACGACACGCCCACCGGTCAGGGCAAGTACGCCACCACCTTTGAGGGCATCATCCCGGCGATGGAGCGCCGCTATCAGGAGACGTCCTCCGAGGCGATGAAGGTCGCCTACGAGGAGTACATGGCGGAGGAGCCCTGCCCGGCCTGCAACGGCCAGCGCCTGAAGCCCGAGGCCCTGGGCGTGACGGTGGGCGACAAGAACCTGGCGGAGGTCTCCGCGCTGTCGATCATGAACGTGCGGGAATTCTTCCGCAACGTGCAGCTGAGCGAAACCGAGAACATGATCGCCGCGCCCATCCTGCGGGAGATCGATGCGCGACTGGGCTTCCTGACCGACGTGGGTCTGGGCTACCTGACCCTGGGCCGTGCGGCGGGCAGCCTCTCCGGCGGCGAGGCGCAGCGCATCCGCCTGGCGACCCAGATCGGCTCGGCGCTGATGGGCGTTTTGTACATCCTGGACGAGCCCTCTATCGGCCTGCATCAGCGGGACAATCACAAGCTGATTGCGACGCTGAAGCGCATGCGCGACCTGGGCAACACGCTGATCGTCGTCGAGCACGACGAGGACACCATGAAGGCTGCGGACTGGATCATCGACGTGGGCCCCGGCGCGGGCATCCACGGCGGCAATATCGTCGCCGAGGGAACCTTTGAGGACATTTGCAATAATGAGAACAGCATCACCGGCTCCTTCCTGTCGGGCCGGCGGAAGATCGCCGTGCCAGAGGTTCGCCGTACGCCCCATGGCTTCCTGACCATCAAGGGCGCGAAGGAGCACAACCTCAAGGACGTGGATGTGCAGTTCCCGCTGGGCTGCC
Source organism: Clostridia bacterium (assembly GCA_045591175.1). Lineage (GTDB taxonomy): Bacteria > Bacillota > Clostridia > Christensenellales > Aristaeellaceae > UBA11524. The sequence continues at coordinate 13,351 of JAZNSI010000018.1, read as the reverse complement.
TGTGCTGCGTGACGGGCGTGTCCGGGTCGGGCAAGTCGAGCCTTGTCAACGAGATCCTCTACAAGCATTTGGCGAAGGTGCTCAACCGCGCAAAGACCCGTGCCGGCAAGTTCGACGCGATGGAAGGCGTGGACCAGCTGGACAAGATCATCTGCATCGACCAGAGCCCCATCGGCCGCACGCCGCGCTCCAATCCGGCGACCTATACCGGCCTGTTCGACCAGATCCGCAAGCTCTTCGCCGCCACGCCCGAGGCCAAGGCCCGCGGCTACAAGGAGAACCGCTTCTCCTTCAACGTCAAGGGTGGCCGCTGCGAGAGCTGCTCCGGCGACGGTTTGGTGAAGATCGAGATGCACTTCCTGCCGGACATTTATGTGCCCTGCGAGGTGTGCAAGGGCAAGCGCTACAACCGCGAGACGCTGGAGGTCACCTACAAGGGCAAGAACATTTACGACGTGCTGGAGATGAACATTGAGGAGGCAATGGGCTTCTTCGAGAACCATCCGAGCATCCTGCGCAAGCTGGAGACGCTCTACGACGTGGGCCTGGGCTACATGAAGCTGGGTCAGGCGAGCACGACGCTTTCCGGCGGCGAGGCGCAGCGCGTGAAGCTGGCGACGGAGCTCAGCCGCCGTGCCACGGGCAAGACCATCTACGTGCTGGACGAGCCTACCACCGGCCTGCACATGGCGGACGTGGAGAAGCTGATCAGCGTGCTGCAGCAGCTGACGGACGCGGGCAATACGGTGATCGTGATCGAGCATAATCTGGACGTGATCAAGGTCGCGGACTGGCTGATCGACCTGGGTCCCGAGGGCGGCGACGAGGGCGGTACGGTGGTATGCGCCGGTACGCCGGAGGATGTGGCCGCCTGCGACGCCTCCTATACCGGCCACTTCCTGAAGGGCCTGCTTGCAGGGGCGCGGTAAAAAGGGTCAAGGGTCTGTGACCCTTGCGCGGGTGGAGGGGCATTTGCTGAGAACGTGTCCCCAGTGGGGACTTCGCCGAAGGCGAAAGTGAAAGCAAATGTTGAATAGCCTCTCCCCGCCGGAGGCCTCCGGGCCGCAGCCCGAAAAAGCCCCGCGCGTCTTTCGAGAATCCTCCGGATTCGAGAAACAGCTCACCCACCCGCAAAGGAAAAAGCTCACCCACCCCCGCACAGCTGCAAAGGGGACAGTCCTCCCCCATCCGCCAAAAATCCTTGCCATCCGCCTCCAAATGTGCTATGATACATGCAGAGAAAAGGAGGCGTTCCTCATGATCCGTTTTGCCAATTTTGCCGACGCGCGCGCCATTGCCGCGATTTACGCCCACTACGTCCACAAGACCGCCATCACCTTCGTCGCGGAAGCGCCCACGACGGCGGATTTCGTGTCCCGCATCAGCGATCCCCGCTATCCCTTCCTGGTGGCGGAGCTGAATGGGCGGGTCGTGGGCTACGCCTATGCGTCCATGTTCCGCACCAAGGCGGCTTATCGCTGGGACGTGGAGCTGAGCATTTACCTCACCCCCGGCATCGAGGGCGAGGGCATCGGCAGCGAGCTGATGGAACACCTGCTGGCTGAGGTGGAGAAGCTGGGGTACCTCAACGCGTATTCCTGCATCACCATGCCCAATGACCGCAGCGTGAACCTGCACAAGAAGTTCGGGTTTGTGGAGCTGGGCCGTTTCCCGAATTCGGGCTACAAGATGGGTTCCTGGCATGACGTGATCTGGATGGGCAAGAATCTGGCGATCCCGGAGGGCGCGCCGGAAGAACCCCATCTGCTGGTGTGATCGCATACGAAAAGGGCCGGAGCATTTGCTCCGACCCTTTTATGCTGCCCGGAAATCAGTCCCGGCAGATGATCTTGCCATTTTCAATGCGGTCGCAGATGGCCAGGGACACCAGCTTGACGCCCTTGCCGCGCAGGTGATCGCCTCCGGGCTGCCAGCCCTTCTCGATGCACACGCCCGCGCCCACCAGCGTAGCGCCCGCTTCCTCCACGATCTGCATCAGGCCGTTGATGGCCGCGCCGTTGGCGAGGAAGTCGTCGATGATCAGCACCCGCATGCCGGGCTTCAAGTAATCGCGGCTGACGCGGATGATGTTGCTCTTCTGGTGCGTGAAGGAATACACCTCGGCGGTGTACACGTCGTTGCCAATGTTGCGGCGTTCGCCCTTCTTGGCAAAGATGATCGGGATGTTGCCAAAGGCCATGGCTGTGGTCATGCCGGTGATGATGCCGCTGGCCTCAACGGTCAGGATCACGTCCACCTGGTCATCCTTGAAGGCCTCGTGGAAGGCCTGGCCCATTTCCACCGCCAGCTGCACGTCGATCTGGTGATTGAGGAACATGTCCACCTTGACGACCTCGGTACCCACGCCGACGCCTTCGGTTTCGATCTTGCGCTTGAGTGCTTCCATGCTGATGTATCCTCCTGTGTATATTATTCCGTAATCCAACCGCGCTCCAGCGCGATCTTGTACACGCCTTCCACCATGCCGCCGGCGAAGATCTCCTGATACTCCGGCGAGGCCAGCTTCGTATCCTCCTCGGGGTTGGACATGAAGCCCATCTCCACCAGGAAGCAGAGCATCTTTGCCCAGTTGTTGCCGATGAAATTGTCGCTCAGGGTGACGAAGCCGGTTTTGTCCGTCAGTTCATACCCGCAGGCGATCTTGATCTCGTCCAGCAGAATATCGCCCATGCGGCGGTATTCGTCCTTATGGCAGACGGCCTGGGCGTACTCCGAATTCAGCGGGGCGTAGACGCTCAGACCCTGCTTCTTGCGGTTGGCGCTGGTATCGCAGTGCAATCGCAGCATGATGTGGGCGCCGGCGTTGTTGGCCACATCGCAGCGCTCCATGTTGGAGTAGCTGCCACTGTTGACCTCGCGGGTCATGATGACGGTGGCGCCCTCACGGATCAGCAGATCACGAAGCACCATGCCCATCTCCAGGCAGACGATGTCCTCCTTGCGCATGGTGGTGCGGCCCTGGGCCATGCCGCTGCCGCCGGTGCCGTAGCCTTCCAGGCCAGGGCCTTTGGGCTCGCGCACGGGTACGCGATCCTCATGATGGCCGGGATCGATGCAGACCACCACGCCGGACAGGCGGCCCTCCCTGGGGTCCGGGGCGGGCGGGGCCTGATAGCCCTTGCGGACGCTGCCCTCCTTCTTCATGATGCCCTTGCCGTTGACCACCTGCACGGTGATCATCGTGCGGGCATAGGTCAGGGGCGTTTCGACCTCGCCCTCGTACAGGCCCTCCGCGTTGGCGGGATAGATGAGGGTCATTGCGCTCTCCTGCTTGGAGCGGTAGTACAGGTACTGGTAATCGGTGCCGGCGGCGGTGAAGGAATACTTGAAGCCGGTGGGCGTTTCGGTCAGCGTCAGGTTGCGGACGGTGGCGTTGCCCTCGCCGTCGGGAGCCTTGTAGCCCTTGGCCTGGGGGAGCTTGTATTCCTCGCGGATGACGACCTTCTCCGTCAGGTCCTCCACTTCCAGCACCAGCTTGCCGCCCTTGCCGGAATGGGGCATCTCCACCGTGCCGCTGAAGCGCCCATCGGGGCTGTACATGACCTTGCGGCCATCCTCATCCTTGCCGTCCCAGACCAGCACCAGCCACTGCTCATCGCTGGTGATGTCGTAGTCAAAGCCCATTTCGCGGATGGTGAACGCAGCGCTGGTCGCCGCCAAAGCAGCAGATGGCAGCAGGAGCAGCAGCATCAGCAATGGGAGAAGCTTGCGCATGGGAAACTTCCTTTCTGTTTGGCGAAAGGCGCAGCAACTTGCCGCGCCTTTATTTGCGTTGCAGCTGTTTGATCAGCTTCTTGATGCGTCCGATGGGTGTGCGTGACTTCTTCAGCGCCACAGCAGCGTCCAGCGCGCCCTGGCGGAAGACATTGTTATTGGGTTCCCGCCGCACGGCCTCCCGGTAGGACTGATGTGCGTTTTCATACAGCTCCAGCGCCATGAGGACGTTGCCCTGCATTGCGAACCACGCGCCGGTGCGGGCTTTGGTGCGCATCAGCTGGCGCAGGGCGGATTCCGGGCTTTCCCGGCGGAGCATCTTGTCTGCCAGGGCGATGGCTTCGTCCACCGTCAGCTCCCGGTTGTAGTTGGTGGCAGCGCTGCGGCGGCTGGCCGTCAGCTTCAGCGCCTCCTCATAAGCGAGGTTCAGCGCGATCATCTTCTCCTGTGCGGCCTTGCGTTCATCCGCGTCCAGGAATTTATCAGGGTGACAGGTCTTGACCAGCTGCCGGTAGGCGTTACGCACGTCATCCGCGTTCGCCCCGGCATTCAGACCCAGCACCTCAAACGGATTCCGCGTAGCAATCACCTCCGCAGCCAAGGGCTCTGCCCTTGGAACCCGGCAGGGACGCTGTCCCTGCACCCTGCCAGAGCTCTGCTCTGGACTCGCGAAGGGTCTTCGACCCTCTCGACACCCTTTTCGCGATTGAGTTGCCTTTCACTTTTGAGACCTACCGCGTGCGGCTCGGGTCTTAGCCCGGCGCCGTCGTCCGCGCCCTCATGGCGCGGGCTGCATGCTGCGCGATGCCTGGCGAAAGACGGGCCAAAAGGATCTCCCTTCGGGAGAGCTGTCACCGATAGGTGACTGAGAGGGCCTTACTCTCCCTTTTCCCGTGTGATCACCGCGCCCAGGGAGCGCAGCTTCTGCTCGATGTTCTCATACCCGCGGTCAATGTAGTGAGGCTCGTAGATCTCCGTGACGCCCTTGGCCATCAGGCCCGCGACCACCAGCGCCGCGCCTGCACGCAGGTCGGTCGCCGTGATGGGGCCGCCGTAGAGCTCCGGCACGCCGTCGATGATGGCGGTGCGATCCACAATGCGCACCTGAGCGCCCATGCGGCTGATCTCAATCAGATGGCGCAGACGGTTCTCGTAGATGGTCTCCTGAATGGTGGATTCACCCTTGGCCGTGGTCAGCAGCGCGGACATGGGCTGCTGCAGGTCGGTGGGGAAGCCGGGATACACCTGGGTCTTGATGTTGACGGCACGGTGCTGCACGCCCACGGAGCGCACGCGGATGGCGTCGTCGCTGTCGGTGACGCGCACGCCCATCTCCAGGAGCTTTGCGCTCAGCGCGTCCATATGGGTGGGGATGCAGCCGTTGATGACCACGTCGCCATGGGTGGCGGCAGCGGCGATCATCAGCGTGCCGGTTTCGATCTGGTCGGGGATGACGGCGTAGGTCGCGCCGTGCAGGTACTGCTGGCCGCGGATGCGGATCACGTCGGTGCCTGCGCCCTTGATCTTCGCGCCCATGGAGTTGAGGAAGTTCGCCAGGTCAACGATATGGGGCTCCTTGGCGGCGTTGTAGATGGTGGTGTTGCCCTGTGCCTTGACGGCGGCCAGCATCACGTTGATGGTGCCGCCAACGGTCACCACATCAAAGAACACGTCGCTGCCGACGAGGTTCTCAGCCTTCGCGGTGATGCGTCCGCCCAGTTGCTCCACCTCCGCGCCCAGGGCGGCAAAGCCCTTCAGGTGCTGGTCGATGGGTCGCGCGCCGATGGCACATCCGCCGGGGAGGTAGACCTCCGCCTCATTGCGGCGGCCCAGCAGCGCACCCAGCAGGTAGTAGCTGGCGCGCAGCCGCTGGGAATCAGCATAGCTCACCTGCCAGCCCTCGGCGGGGCGGGGGTCGACGGTCATGAAGGCGTTGGGGACATAGTCCACCTTTGCACCCAGGGCGCGCAGGATGTCCACCAGCGCGTACACATCGGAAATATCCGGCAGATTTTCAATCGTGCAGGGCTCATTGCACAAGAGCGTCGCAGGAATGACCGCAACGGCCGTGTTCTTGCCGCCGCTGACGCGCACCTGACCCTCCAGCGGATTACCGCCGGTAATGAGCATTCTCTCTTTCGTGGGCATGATTTCCGGCGTGACGCCGGCTCACCTCCTGTTGCGGAGAAACGCAAATTCCTCCGTTGGAATGGGGGTATATCTCAAAAAAATCATCTGCAATCAGGGAACGTATCGCCATATGGCTACACGTTGACACATTATTATAGCATGTTTCCTGAAATTGCGCAACAACTTCATGATATTCGCCGGGCAAGCAAAGGGAGCCCCCGCGACGCGGAGGCTCCTGAAAGGGGTGAGAATGGGGTTAGCCGTTGGAATGATCGTTGATGTCGTGGACTTCGCCGGTGCCCCACAGCTCGTTGTCGCGGATGGCGAAGGTCACGCGGTAGCCCTCGTAGGAATTCTCCGGGTTGACGAAGAAGAACGTCCAGCGGATGCAGTCGCCGTCGTTCTGGAAGCGGGAGAAACGGTAGCCTACGGCAAACTTGCCAAAGGCGTCCACCGTGTCCTGACCGACTGCGTCCACCAGCAGGGAGAAGGCGTGGGCCTGGGCCTCCGCGGCGGTCATTTCGCCCTCGACGGGGCCGTAGTCGTTTGGCTCGGACTCGTAGGGCTCGGGCAGCTCCAGCAGGGGTACGAAGCGCTCGCTGGCCTCAAACAGGGCGTAGAGCTCCGCCTGCTGGTCGCGGGAGAGCGTCTCGTCATTCTCCACGCCGGGGATGACCTTGATCTCCGCGGTGATGGCGTCCTCGGCGACGGTGACGATGTAGGAGTCCTGCCGGGGGTCGACGGCCATGAAGGACACCGTCATGCCCTCCTCGGTGATGCGGTATGCGCCGCTCATGAGGAAGTCCGGGGAAAACTCGAAAAACTCCTCAGCATAGGCTTTCGTGCACAGCTCCATGGCCAGGCGCTGCACGCCGAATTCCGCCAAAGCGGCGGGCTTGTAGTCCCGGCGCAGGGTGTACATGATCATCTCGTGGTCGACATTGTCCATCTGGATGAAGTAGTACTCCTTGTCCAGAATTTCGCCGGTCATGGCGTCCACCTCATACATGGTGGTGGCGGGGTGCCAGGTGCTGACGCGCACCTTCCAGATGGGATTGGGCTCCGCGTCGATGAGGACGATGCGGTTGATGTCGGCGTGGTCGCTGTCAATGTAGACGATGTCCATGGCCTTGTCGCGGCTGATCTTCACGGCGGACTCCGGCAGGTAGGTGGTCTTTTTGAACAGCTTGCCCTCAAAGGTGGTGGGCTCGTACTTCTTCATTTCCTCGCCGAACTTCACCCAGGTGTCCTGCTCCCAGTACATATCGGAGCCGTATACGTCGCAGAAGCGGTCGAAGAGGTTGTCACCGTTCACGCCGGGCTCGTTGACGAACCAGATGTTTGCCTTGCCGTTGGCGTTGACCTGCACGGAGGCGCGGCCGTATTCCATCACCTTGGGGTTGAAGAGGAAATGATAGCCGCCGGTGTTTTCGTTGTAGTTGCCGTCGATGGCATAGCAGCTCTCGTCCGTGTAGGGGACGTCCTCCCGGCCCAGCTCGCGGTACAGGGCGGCGATGGCTTTTTCAAGGGCCACGTCCTGGGTGAGTACATTGACCTTTTCCGGACGGTGGAGGAGGTAGGTCTCGTGCAGCATGTAGCGGGCCCATTCCACCTCGGTGGTGATGTCCTCCCTGCGGAGGATCTCACCCGTTGCGCTGTCGATCTCGTAGGTCATCACCTGATGGAGTCCGGTTTTTTCGCTGGTGGCGAAGCTGATCTTCCAGATACGCGCTTCTCCCTTGCCCAGCAGCAGCTCGGTGACGTTGGTGTAATCCTTCACGCCGGCGTCTGCAAAGGCGATATCGCGGGCCTGCCGCTTGGTCAGGTCGCCCTCGCCGGGCAGGAGGTAGGTGGTGGCAGCATAGCCGTCGTACTCGCCGTTCCACTTGTCGGAGCGCCGCGCGCCGGGGAGCATCTGCCCGAAGGCATGCCAGGCGTCCACTTCCCAGGTGCGCATGCCGTCGCCGGGGTTGCGGTAGTTGTATACGTCCTCAATGCGCTCAAACAGCGTGCGCTCGTTGTAGTCCGACCAGTCGAGGGCGGGGGCGGCGGTGTGCTCGACAAAGGAGCCGTCGCCGTCAAAGCTGACCCAATATGTTGCGCCGTCCAGCGTCCTGGGGAGGAACCTGAATACCCAGTTGCTGGTCATCACGCCGTCGTTCTCATAGGGGGAGTAGCCCTCCTGCACGCGGTACTTGGTCTCATCATCCAGGGGAAGCTCCGCCCCGTAATTCTCCCGGAGGATCTGGCAGGCAAAGGCGCGGGCTTCGGCGCAGCTCATCTCGCCCTCGCCGGGCAGGACGAGGTTGTTCTTCGTCTGCCAGCCGATCTGCACCATGATGTCCTCGAAGAAGTACTGCTCCTCCACGGTCCATTCGTAGTACATGCCGCCAAAGGCTTCGCGGCAGATGGCCATGATGGTCTCTTCTTCGTAGTAGCCCTTGCCGGAGCGCAGCGCCCGCATGACGTTGGTGTCGTCATCCAGGTAGATGCCGTTTTCCTCCGCCACGGCGATGAGGGCCTTCAATTCCTCGTAGGTGTATTCCTCAACCGGGCGGACTTCGCCGTCGTTGCTCTGGGCCATGGGGACGGCCTCCTGCTCGATCACCTCCATGGCGGTCAGCAGCACGGCTGCCACGGCGGTGGCCGTCAGCAGCATCAAAATCATCGACAGGATGAGAATGAATCTCATCTTACTTTTCACAATGGGTCGCTCCTTTCGTTCGGCGGCCCGGAGCACCTTCTGTGCCAGAAAGGGGTCTGCATGGAGATGGGCGCAATGGGCCTCCACCGCATGGGGGATCTGCTCTCTCAGGCGCTTTTCATCCATGGAAATCCCTCCTTTCCAGCAGGCTTTTGAGGCGCGCGTGGGCCTTTTTCAGCCGGTTTGACACCGACGAGGGGGCCAGCCCCAGCGCCTGTGCCGTTTCGCGAACATTCATGTTCTGGTAGTAGTGCAGGAGGATGACCTCCTTGTACTTGTCCGGCAGCAGGACGATCGCCTGCGCCAGCTCCTCGTAGTCCTCCTCCGCTTCCCCTGCGGGGATGGGCAGCGTGTCCGGCGTGACGCGGCGGTCCACATACCGGAACCAGCGCCCGCGCCGCATGTCCCGGCATACATTCATGCCGATGCGGAACAGCCAGGTCTTTTCGCTGCTTTCGCCGCGGAATTGGTCAAGGGCCTTGTAGGCCTTGAGGAAGGTTTCCTGCACCGCGTCCTCCGCGAGGGCTTCATCATGCAGGATCATGTAACAGATGTGCATCAGCGGCGTTTGATAGGTTTCCACCAGGCGGGTGAGAATGATTTCCGGACTGGCCGCTGCTGCGCACTGGATGCTGTCGGGGCCCCGTACAGCCTCCATGGTCGTCACCTCCGTTGGGAGAATCTCTTGTGCGGCAGGGGTGCTGCTGCATTCTTTCGCTTCAAGATTCGAACCTTACACCCTATAGACGATGTGATGGGCGAAAAATTCGATGCTTCTGGAAAATTAACGGATAAAATGGCAATTTTCTTCCAAAAAAGAAAAAAGAGCCCGCAAGGGGCTCGAAAATCTTACAGCGGGGGCAGCCGGAGGTCATCCCGCTTGACCTTGTTCCAGTCGAACAGGGGGATGAGAGCTTCCAGCGACATGGGGCGGACTTCCGGCAGAAGGCCGGCGCTGAAGGCCAGCATGCCCAGAATATCCTCCGGGGTGAAGCGCTGGGACAGCGCCGCCAGGTCGAGATCCTTGTCCCGCTTAGCCAGGCGGCGCCCCTGGGCGTCCACCAGCAGGGGAATGTGCACATACGCCGGGGCGTCGTAGCCCAGCAGGCGCTGCAGATACAGCTGCCGGGGCGTTGCGGAGAGGATGTCCCGCCCGCGCACGACCTCCGTGACGCCCTGGAGCGCGTCGTCCACCACCACAGCCAGCTGGTATCCGTACAGCCCGTCGGAGCGGCGGAGGATGAAGTCCCCGCAATCCCTCGCGAGGTTCTCGTTTTGCGGACCGAAGAGGCCATCTACGAAGGAGACATCCTCGTCCGGTACGCGCAGCCGGGTCGAGGGGGCACGGGTGCGGGCCCGCTCAGCGGCTTCCTCCGGGGACAGATTGGCGCAGGTGCGCTGGTAGATGACCTGCGTATCCCCCTGATTGGGCGCGGCGAGGCTCATCAGCTGGGCGCGGGTGCAGAAGCAGGGGTAGGTGTGGCCCTCTTCGGCGAGGCGGTCGAGGGCGGCCTGGTAAATGTCGCCCCGCTCGGACTGGTACACCGGCGTTTCGTCCCAGGTGAAGCCGAGCCAGGTCAGATCGTCCATACATTGCTGCGCGAGATGGCGGGGGCAGCGGGGGACATCGACGTCCTCGATGCGCAGGAGGAATCGCCCGCCCTTTGACCGCGCGGACAGGTACGCCAGCATCGCGCACAGGATGTTGCCCAGGTGCAATTTGCCGCTGGGCGTGGGCGCGAAGCGTCCGGTGGGCGTGGGCATGGCAGGGCCTCCTTTCGAGCATGTCGGAATGATGATTTACTTTACATCGATTCGGGGGAAAAGTCAATATGGCGCGCAGAGCCGCCGCCGGCCGTGATCACGGGCGCACAGAAAAAGCGGCATGATCGGGATCATGCCGCAATGGATTCGGGATAAGCGGTTTGCGAAATTATTGCGCAGCTTCCTCGGTGGTGCCCAGGATCGCCTTGGCTTCGTCGGAGTAGACGACCTCGGCGGCTTCCACCCACTCGGCGATGGCAGCGCTGTACTTCTCGTTCTGGGCGGTGGACAGCAGGCTGTCGTAGAAGGAGGCGCGCATTTCTTCGGTCAGCTCCACGGGGCCGCCAGGCACGTCCGCCACATACTGGATGATGTGTACGCCGTAGTCGGTGACGACGGGCGCGGTCACGTCGCCGATGTTGGAGACGGTGAAGGCCTGGTCACGGAAGGGGATGACCCAGTTGGTGGAGTCCATGTGGACCTCATAGCCCGCAGCGATGGAAGCCTCGTCCATCATGCCAGGGTCGGTGGAGTACAGGGGGATCAGCTCGGCGAAGGTCACGCCCTCGGCCAGCTTCTGGTTGATTTCGTCCACGGTGGGCTGCACATAGGCCAGGATGGCCAGGCGGGCATTCTCGATCTCCGCTTCAGTCACCAGATCACCGGTAACCTCGCCGCCCTCTTCGATGGTGTTCTGCTGCTCCTCGTAGGCAGCCTGCAGATCGGTGTAGGCGGTCAGCAGCTCCTCGCTGGCCTCCAGCAGGATGTGGGTCACCAGACGGTAGCCGGCGGGCTTGTAGTAGATATCAGTGACATAATCCAGCATGCCGTACATGGCGTACATCTGGTTCATATACTGGGTCTGCTCGTAGGCGGCAGCGTCGTTCTCGTAGGTCAGCTTGTCCGCCTCCACCAGGGAGTTGTAGTAGTTCAGCACGTCCTCATCGGAAACGGTGACGTCCTTGGTCACATGGGCCATAATCTTGTCATAGCCAGCGAAGGTGATGGCGTCCTTCAGGTAGCTCTCCTCGGTGTAGCCCATGGACTCCAGCTCGGCCAGCACGGTCAGCAGGGTGTTGGCGCGATCTTCCTCGGTGGATTCCTCGGTGATGCCGTAGTAGATCAGGCCGTCCTGCAGGGTGGCTTCCCACTCAGCCTTAGCTTCCGCGGTGGCAGCGGCCTTTTCCTCCTCGCTCAGGCTCAGGCCCAGCTCCTCCAGCTTCAGATCCAGCACGGCGTACTCAATGCCGGTCTCCAGAGCGTACTGCTGCAGAATGGCAGCCAGTTCCGGATCGGTAGAGGCGTCATAGCCATAGTTGGCGTAATAGTTGACCAGGGTGGCCAGGTAGCCCTCGTAATCGGCGCGGGTCACGACGCGGTTACCCACGGTGATCATCACGTCATCGGGGCTGCCGGCAGCGGCGGTGGTGGTGACGGTTTCGGTATTGGCCGCCTCGTCCTTCTTGCAGGCGGTCAGGGTGCAGCACACAGCCAGCATCAGCAGGAGTGCGAGCACGCGCTTCATCATCTTCATCTTGACAGGTTCCTTTCCTTCTGCCCGCGTCAAGCGCAGGCGCTGTATCCTATTATCGCACGTTTTTGCTTTTCGCGCAATGGCAAATCAAAAAAGTTACAGCCTATTCACAAATCTATGTCATTTTTTATGCGCTTCGGGGCGTTTTCCCTGCACAGCCGCCATAATCCGCCACAGAAACGCATATCCTCCGCCAGGAGGGATGCAACATGCTGGAACTCGTTACGCTTCTTTTGCAGGAGAGCCTGTTTTTTCTGGGGTACATCACGGGGAAGTCGGAATTCCCCAAGCAGCTGCCCCGCGCTGAGGAAGAGGCCCTCATCGCCCGCATGCTGGAGGGCGACGAGGACGCCCGTCAGCTGCTCATCACCCACAACCTGCGCCTGGTGAGCCACATCGCCCGGAAGTACACCGTGCCCGGCTACGGCCCGGACGACCTGATCTCCATCGGCGTGATCGGGCTGATCAAGGCGGTGAATAGCTACAAGGCCGCCTCCGGGACAGCCCTGGGAACGTATGCGGCCAGGTGCATTGAAAATGAAATCCTCATGACCCTGCGCGCCAGCCGCAAGTATCGGGGCGACGTATCCCTGCAGGACAGCGTGGGCACCGACGGCGAGGGCAATGACATCACCTATATGGACATCCTGGGCACGGAGCCGGACGAGGTGGATAACGCCGTCATCCGCCGTGTGACGCTGGAACGGGTGCAGCAAGTGCTGACCTCGCTGCCAGCGCGGGAGCGGCTGGTGCTGGAGATGCGCTACGGCCTCGCCGATGGCAAGCAGCATCCCCAGCACGAGGTGGCGAAGGTGCTGGGGATCTCGAGGAGCTATGTATAGCACCGCCATTACTGTAAACGATGCCCGAAGGCAAGCAAAAAGCCTTTGGGCATTGGTGTTTTTCAAGGCAAATCGCGGCCATTCATCAGGCGTTTTGTCCCGGTGGACAACCTCTGTGCAAAATGCACAGAAGTGAACGGATGCCCATTCCCTTAAAATCGTGCCCGAAATAAGGGAAAGCGAGCAAACGAAAGGGCATCTGATTCGGACAACATCAAAAAGGAGAAGCATATGAAAAGACGGACACACATTCAACTGACACCCTACGAAGACCTCTTTTCCACTGAAGAACAGCGGCAGGACTATCACCGGGAAAAGGTGATGGACATTCCGCTTTCAGAACTCCGCCCCTTCAAGGATCATCCTTTCAAAGTGCTGGACGATGACCGCATGGCGGACACCACTCGCAGCGTGCAGGAGCGTGGCGTGCTGGTACCAGCCATTGCCCGTCCCCGTGCCGATGGCGGTTATGAGCTGATCTCTGGCCACCGCCGCAAACGAGCCTGTGAACTGGCAGGCCTGGACACCATGCCGGTGATCATTCGAGAAATGGACGATAATGCCGCCGTACTGGTGATGGTGGATAGCAACATTCAGCGGGAGAACATCCTGCCCAGCGAAAGGGCCTTTGCCTACAAGATG
>JAZNSI010000017.1:0-8099 GCA_045591175.1 Clostridia bacterium | reverse complement strand
AGCCCTGGCAGCGGCTCAGCCCAAGGATCTGGACGCATCGGAGATCGACATCCGTCTGGGTGCAACTTGGGTACACAAGGACTACATTCAACAGTTCATGTATGAGACCTTCAATACCCCGTACCACCTGAAGCGGCAGATTCAGGTGCATTTCTCTCCCTACACCGCCGAATGGAACATCACCGGCAAGACCGCGATCTCCAGTACCAATGTTGCAGCCTACACCACCTTCGGCACGGACAGAGCCAACGCCTACCGCATTCTGGAGGACACCCTGAACCTGCGTGACACCCGCATCTATGACATTGTGCTGGATGAGGAAGGCAAGGAAAAGCGTGTACTGAACCAGCAGCAGACGACCCTTGCTCAACAAAAGCAGCAAGCCATCAAGGATGCTTTCAGGGATTGGGTGTGGCGTGATCCTGACCGTCGCCATGCGCTGGTGCAGGAGTACAACGAGCGTTTCAACTCCACCCGTCCCCGTGAGTTTGATGGTTCCCACATCTCCTTTGTGGGCATCAACCCGGAGATCACCCTGCGTGAGCATCAGAGAAACGCTGTCGCGCATGTCCTCTACGGTGGCAATACGTTGCTCGCACACGAGGTAGGCGCGGGCAAGACGTTTGAAATGATCGCTGCCTGTATGGAGTCCAAGCGGCTGGGGCTTTGTCAGAAAGCCATGTTTGTGGTTCCCAACCACCTGACGGAGCAATGGGCCTCTGAGTTCCTGCGGCTCTATCCTTCTGCCCGGATTCTGGTGACCACAAAGAAGGACTTTGAGCGTCACAACCGTCAGAAGTTCTGCAGCCGTATCGCCACTGGTGATTACGATGCAGTCATCATCGGTCACTCGCAGTTTGAGCGCATCCCTGTGTCTCAGGCAAGGCAGGAACGTTTCATTCAGGAACAGATCGACGAGGTGGTAGCGGGCATTGACGAACTGAAGCGCAGCCATGGCGAGCAGTTTACCATCAAGCAGCTGGTGCGAACCCAGAAGCAGTTGGAGCTGCGCCTGAAAAAGCTGCAGGCCGAAGGCAAGAAGGATGATGTTGTCACCTTTGAGCAGCTGGGTGTGGATCGCCTGTATGTGGACGAGGCGCATGGGTTTAAGAACCTGTTCCTCTACACGAAGATGCGCAACGTGGCTGGCCTGTCCACTTCGGAAGCACAGAAGTCCTCTGACATGTTCATGAAGTGTCGTTACATGGATGAACTGACTGGCGGCAGGGGCATTGTGTTTGCCACCGGCACTCCAGTTTCCAACAGCATGACCGAGCTGTACACCATGCAGCGGTATCTGCAATACAGCACCCTTAAGCGCAGCAACATGACCCACTTCGACGCCTGGGCAAGCACCTTCGGTGAAACAACCACTGCTATTGAGCTTGCCCCTGAAGGCACCGGCTACCGGGCAAGAACCAGATTCGCACGATTCTTTAACTTGCCTGAACTGATGACCATATTCAAAGAGGTTGCGGACATCAAAACGGCGGATCAGCTGCATCTGCCCACCCCCAAGGCTAACTTTGAAACGGTTGTTGTGCAGCCCACCGAACAGCAGGCAGAACTGGTACAGGCACTGTCTGAACGCGCAGCCGAAGTACACAGCGGCAATGTTGACCCGTCCATTGACAATATGCTGAAGATCACCAGCGACGGCAGAAAGCTGGGCTTGGATCAGCGATTGATCAACCCCATGCTGCCCGATGATCCCGGAAGCAAAGTCAATGCCTGCGTCCGTAACATCCACCGGATCTGGCAGGAAGGTATGGATCAGCGGCTGACGCAGCTGGTGTTCTGCGACATCTCCACCCCCAAGGGGACCGCCGGAGCGGAGAAGCAGGAGTTCAGCGTGTACGATGACATCCGAGCAAAGCTCATTTCCATGGGCGTTCCTGCGGAAGAAATCGCCTTCATCCATGACGCTAATACAGAAGCAAGGAAGAAAGAACTGTTCGGCAAGGTGCGCTCCGGTCAGGTGCGTGTCCTCATGGGCAGCACAGCCAAGATGGGAGCCGGAACCAACGTTCAGGACCGGCTTGTGGCCTTGCATGATCTCGATTGCCCCTGGCGTCCCGGTGATCTGGAACAGCGGGCAGGTCGTATCGTGAGGCAGGGCAATCAGAACGAGGAAGTGTTCATCTATCGGTATGTCACGGAAAAAACCTTTGACGCCTACTTGTGGCAAACGGTGGAGAACAAACAGAAGTTCATCAGCCAAATCATGACCAGCAAAAGCCCTGTCCGTTCCTGCGAGGATGTGGACGAAACCGCACTGTCCTATGCGGAGATCAAGGCGCTGTGTGCCGGTGATCCGACGATCAAGGAAAAGATGGATCTGGACATTGATGTGGCGCGACTCCGCCTCATGAAAGCCGACCATCAGAGCAAGCAGTACCGTCTGGAAGATCAGCTGCTGCGATACTTCCCGCAGGTGATGGAGCAACAGCGCGGATTCATTACCGGCTTCCAGGCTGACCTTGAAACGCTGGCTGCACATCCTCTGCCGGAGAAAGATTTCATCGGCATGGAGGTCATGGGCAAGCGGATCATGGACAAAGAGAAGGCTGGCGAAGCTCTGCTGGACGCCTGTAAGGGTGCAGCAAAATCCAATCAGGATGTGGCTGTCGGTCACTATCGTGGCTTGGATATGAGCATCGCTTTTGAGCCTTTCTCGCAGTTGTTCTACCTGACCCTGCGCGGTCAGATGTCACACAAAGTGGAGCTGGGCAGCGACGCCCGTGGCAATCTGGTGCGTATTGAAAATGCCCTTGCCAACATTCCCAACCGACTGGCAGCGGCACAGGCCGAACTGGAAAACCAGCGCCAGCAGATGGAAGCTGCCAGAGCAGAAGTGGGCAAGCCCTTCCCGCAGGAAGCTGAACTGCAGACCAAGAGCGCCCGTCTTGCGGAGCTGGATGCGAAGCTGAACATGGATCGCAAGCCCTCCAAGGCAGCCGATCTGGATGAAAGGCAGTCCATTCAGGACGCACTCAGACAACCCGGCAGACCCGGCAATCCCACCCGACCCAATCACAGAGAGGAGGCAAGATAATGACCAATGAAGAACTGAATACGGCATTGTACAAGAAGATGTTTGCAGAACAGGATGAATTCAGATCATGGTTGCTGGAGCAGACGCCCGAAGAGATTCTGCGACACGCCTATGATTATGTCATGCGTGAGGACATCCTGCTGAGCCTTGAGTACAACGATCTTTCTGACCGATATGCGTCTGTTCTGCTGGATATGGATAAGCCCCTTGCAGCGATCTTCAGCAAGCTGGAGCATACTGATTCGCCCCACATGGAGCATGTCTGGGATTGTGTGGAGCAGTGTGCCAAGGATACCCTGGAAGCTCAGCAGATGACCGGCCTGCCGATCTATCCGCACTCTGCTGCCTATGCGCGTGAGCACGATGAGCTGCCTGTATACCGGGCGTCGTATCAGGCGAATGTTGATTGCAGCAAGGCCATTGATGCTGCCATTCGGGAGCATTACAGCGACAACCGTCTTAACTCCGCAGCCGTCAAACAGGTCGTTGATCGGTTTGGGTTTGACCGTACCCTCATGGTGCTGGCTGCTACTGCCCGGTACAAAGACCGTGATCCTCGCATCAGCGATGATAACAAGAAGTGGGCGTCCACGATCTTCGTACCTGATGATAAGGATGTCCGTGGAGTAGATCGCACGACCGCCTATGTGGTGGGGTATGCTCACCCTGGACTGGTCAATCTGTTCATGTCTCAGGCACGGAAGCAGGAACGAGAACAGGATCGTCCTTCCGTGAAAGAGCAGCTGAAGATTGCCGGTGTTCCTTCTGGAAAGAAGACGCCGATACGGAAGGATGCAGAGCGATGAGCAATGCAAACCGAAAGCGTGATATCCTTGTCCGGTTCTGGGTAACACCCGCTGAGTTGGATATGATCAAGAACAGAATGAAGCAGATTCCCACAGATAATCGCGGCGCATATCTCAGGAAAATGGCCATAGACGGTATGGTTCTCAAGCTGGATATTCCGGAGTTGAAGGAGCTGGTGTCACTCATGCGCTACATGGGTAACAACACAAATCAGATTGCAAAGCGTCTCAACGAGGGCGGCAATATGTATCAGTCGGAGCTGTCAGAGATTCAGGAACAGCAGGAGCAGATATGGGAGGGTCTGCGAAAACTGCTGATCCGGTTGGGCGAGATCTGAATCGTCGCATCCTTGCACTTTCCTCTGAAAGAGAGGATAATGTTAGTGAAGGGATACACGAAAGGAGGACTTGATGATGATCGTGATCCGCTTTCTGCTGAAGATTCTGCTGGCACCTGTGATGCTTGTGATAACCGCTTTAACCTTTGTGCTGGGTGTGTTCCTCGCTCTTTCCAAGAGTGTTCTGTCCATCGTATCTTCGCTGTTTATGTTCCTTGCGCTGCTGCTGTTCCTCTCCGGGAACTGGCAAAACGGCTTCATCATGGTGGGCATTGCGTGGGCTGTAAGCCCCTTCGGGCTCCCGTGGATCGCTGAATGCTGCTGGAAAGGCGTGGACAATCTGCGAGGATTTGTGTGGCGTCTGGTATTCTAAACATGACAATGGACGGTCTGCCGTGTGCAGGCCGTCCTCTTTTTGAAGGGAGGTGAAACAGTGGCAACGACACGGATTATCCCGCTGCATGTTGGTGAAAGGCGATCATCCGGCACAGCCATTCGCAAAGTAATCGCATACACGATCAATCCTGGTAAAACAGAACAGGGAGAACTGATCACCGGATATGCCTGCGATCCGCACACCGCAGACGCCGAGTTTCTTCTTGCAAAGAGAGAATATCTTGAACGAACGGGACGGTATCGAGGTAAAGATGACATAGTTGCTTATCATCTTCGTCAGTCCTTTCGCCCTGGTGAGATCACGCCCGAAGAGGCGAACCGACTTGGCTATGAGCTTGCAAAACGATTCACGCATGGTAATCAGGCTTTCATTGTTGCCACCCATACAGACAAGAAGCACATCCATAACCACATCATTTTCAATGCGGTAACGCTGGAGTGTGACCGTAAGTTCCGTAACTTCATCGGCTCAGCGCGGGCCGTCCGACGGCTCAATGACCTGATCTGTATCGAGAACGGATACTCCATAGTAGAAGCTCCCAAGGCACACGGAAAGAGCTACAATAAGTGGCAGGGTTATCCTGCCCGCGTTACGCAACGTGATGTGATCCGGCAGCTGATTGACGATGCAATCGCAAAGAAGCCGCGCGATCTGGATGAATTACTGGCACTTCTGGTTGCTGCTGGCTGCGATGTGAAACGTGGCAAGAGCATCAGTATCCGTCCACCTGGGCAGGCGCGGTTCAAGCGAATGGATACCTTGGGCGAAGAATACAGCGAGCCTGTATTACGCGCTGTACTGTCTGGTTCACGCAAGCATACCCCTCGACGTCAGGCTGTTGTGAAAGAAGATCTTGTTCTTGAGATCAAGATCATTGCACAGAATCCGAGTATCTGGTCGAAGGTAATGACCGCAAAAGAGGTTGCAAATACCATCAACTATCTGGAAGACAACAACCTCTTCCAGTATGATCTTCTTCGCACAGCGGTAGAGGATCAGGTGAATCAAATCCACCAGCTCAACGAAAAGGTGAAAGCCGCAGAAGCACGATTGAGTGCGATTGCAGTGTTGAGGACACACATTCTCAACTACATCAAGACGCGCGATGTGTATACTGCCTATCGTAAATCCGGCTATTCCAAGAAGTTTCTTGCAGAGCATGAGGGAGACATCCTCCTGCACAAAGCAGCAAAGAAAGCCTTTGACGAGCTGGGTGTAAAGAAACTCCCTACATCCAAGATGCTGCAGATTGAATACTCCACGATCCTGGAACAAAAGAAAAAGGACTATGCAAAAATGCAGCAGTTGCGACGCAACCTGAACCAGATCGCCCTCGTTCAGCGGCGGGTTGATCTCCTTCGTGAGCTTGCTGCCCAGCAGCAGGAGCAGCAACGACCTGATCGTTCTGCTCAACGATGAGCAAACCAAAACAAACTGACACGCAGCAAAGCGAAGTGAAACTCGCTCTGTTGCGTGTCCTTTTTTATGGAGTTTTTGTTTGCTCTCCGGGACGAATGTACCGGAATAAGCGCCGTTAGGTGCGTAGCCGCATGATCTATTCATGCGTTCTGGGGGGGATTGGGGGATACTCCACCAACAAGCAATTTGCATTATGGGGCACCATATGCCTTGCTTGCCAGTAGTTTTGTCCCCGGCTCGCCCTCAGCTTTCGGGCGTACTCAACTATGCCGTATCAACTGCGCTCCGTCCTTCTTCGTTCCCTACCGATGGAGCAGTGGGCAACAAGCAAAACTTGACGCAGCAACAGGTTGAATGGTATACTTAAATGCTAAGAAACCCTATCTGCAAAACGATTTGACACGCATGATTGTGCTGCACACCACAATGATACAGGAGGAAACCATATGCCTACCCTGCAATGGATCGGAAAAGAGAAAGTGGTCAACCATCATCTGGATGTACCCTTCCGCACTTTAGAGAAGCAGTACACCTATGCCTCCGAGGGGCAGGATGATGGCGGCAACATGATCATTCATGGTGACAATCTGGATGCGCTGAAAGCTCTGCTTCCTCAGTTTGAGGGGCGGGTGAAGTGCATCTATATTGATCCTCCCTACAACACCGGCAATGAAGGATGGGTCTACAACGACAACGTGAATGACCCGAAAGTTAGAAAGTGGCTTGGTGAAGTCGTGGGGCGTGAAGGTGAGGATCTAAGCCGCCATGATAAGTGGTTGTGCATGATGTATCCCCGCCTCAAGCTTCTTCAAAAACTTCTATCCGATGATGGCGTAATCTTCGTTAGTATTGATGATATTGAAGTTACCTATCTTCGCTTGGTAATGGATGAGATATTTGGCAAAAACAATTTCATCGCCCAACTGATTTGGAAAAGCCGTCAGAATAAAGACAACCGAAATGTCACAAATGTCTCAATTGACCATGAATATATTCTGTGTTATGGTCGCAAACTTCGTGGTTGTCTTCGTAAAACCGACCAGTATTCAAACCCGGATAATGATCCGCGCGGACCTTGGGCAAGTGCCAATATGGCAGGATTAGCCACTGCAGAAGCAAGACCGAATCTGCATTATGATCTCATTGATCCAGCTACAGGTATCAATTATGGACGCCCGACAAAAGGTTGGCGATATGATCGCAAAACAATGAGCAGACTCATTGATGAAGGTCGAATCATCTGGCCTGAAAGCCCATCTGGCCGTCCTCGAAAAAAACAGTTTCTCTCTGAACTTGAAACGGAGTTCACAGGATACTCGTCAATTGTGGGTGATGAATTCTATACTCGCGATGGCAATCGTGAACAGATGGAAATTTGGGGAGAAGTACGCTTTGATTTTCCGAAGAATTCTGGATTGCTCCAAGAGTTGCTTGAACAGGCAACCGAACCAGATTCAATCATTCTCGATTCCTTCGCAGGTTCTGGCACCACCGCCCATGCCGTCTTGAACATGAACAAGCAAGATGGCGGTCATCGCCGTTTCATTCTTGTTGAGATGATGGACTATGCTGACAATATCACAGCTGAACGTGTAAAGCGTGTCATCTCTGGTTACGGCGAAGGCAAGAAGGCTGTTGAAGGTACAGAAGGTGGCTTCAGCTTCTACGAGTTGGGTGAACCACTGCTGACAGATGGCCTTCTCAATCCCAATGTGCCGGTTGAGAAGATCCGTGAGTATGTGTTCTACACTGAAACGAAAGCAGCGCTTCCGGCTCCCTCCGATACGGAGAAGTATCTGCTTGGTGTCCATGACCATCACGCATACTACTTCTATTACGAGTCCGATCAGTTGACAACTCTCAACCGTTCCTTCCTCCGAACGATCCAGACAAAGGCAGAAGGATACCTGATCTATGCCGATGTTAATGCACTCAGTCCGGAAGATATGGAACGCTTCCACATCACCTTTAAGAAGATTCCGCGCGATATTGCGCTGCTGTAAGGAGGGTAAGCATGGAACTGAAGAATTATCAGAAACGTGTTCTGCGTGATCTGGATAGCTACATGGCCCTGCTGAACAGCA
>JAZNSI010000016.1:0-61973 GCA_045591175.1 Clostridia bacterium | reverse complement strand
TGGTTCAAAACGTGACATAACTTCTGACGAAGTTGGTCTTTTTGTCACCCAGTTTTTTGAATAAGTCGGATCGTAGCCATGTCGTTCTGTGAGCCAAGGAGTTGGGGAAACATGTTGTCTTCCTAAGATCGCTTGGCCTCCGACTTGTGCTGCCATTCTCTGTGCAACGGCTGCCTTACGATGCGGCGTAGGTACGCTTTGTCTTGCATCTGTACCGGAGGCCTGTCATCTTCTCATCGCCGGTTCGCCGGAAGCGATGGCACTGCCCCTTACTCCCGATGAGGATGGCTTCCTGACGGAAGCTGCCCTGCCTAAAATCCTGAAATATGCCGAAAGCTGCTCTGCTGTGGTCATTGGCTGCGGTCTGGGTCGTACCGATTCTGTCAAAGCCTTGGTCAAAGGCTTGATCGAACAACTGGAGTGCCCCATTATTTTGGATGCAGATGGTCTAAATGCCATTGCTGACTGCATAGATATATTACAGAAAGCCAAGTCGTCTGTGGTTCTCACGCCTCATTCCGGTGAGCTGAGCCGCCTGTTGAACGCTCCTTTGGAGGATGTCAAGATCAACCGACTGGATTCTGCCAGAGCCATTGCCCAGAGATTTGATATGACTGTAGTGCATAAGGGCGCAGGTACCGTGGTAGCCACCAAGAATCACGCTTACATCAACACTACCGGCAATTCCGGTATGAGCAAGGGCGGCAGCGGTGATGTGCTGGCGGGCATCATCACCGCGCTGATGGCCCGCCGGATGCCGCAATGCAGCGAAGGCCGCATGCCCAGCGTACATGCCGCAGCCTACGGCGCACTGATCCATGGCCTGGCCGGCATCCGCGCGGCAAAGCGCCGCGGCGAAAACTGTACTCTGCCCACCGACGTGGTGGACTGCATCCGGCTGGATGACGAGGGCGTCATCTGATGCGCACCCTGGCGCAATTATATCACCCCATCACGGGCACGCCCTTCCAGGCAGACGAAACCTACCGGGAGGTCGCGCCCTGTTTGGCGTTGCGGCCCTACATCCGGTGCTTCTGGGGCAGCGATCATCCCCTGCCCGCAAGGCCCGGCGATGCAGGCCTCGTCATCCCGGACACCTGCATGAACATCATCTTCCACATTGATTACGCAAACAACCGTATCGGCAGCGCCTTCTGCACGCTGGACGAGCAGAGCTACCGCACCCCCGCCAGCACCGAAACCGGCGGGCTCGCCGCGACCTTTGCCATCCGCTTTTACGCCTGGACGGTGTCCCTGTTCGCCGAGGACAAGCTGAACGGCAGCGCAAACGGCCATTTCCCGGTGGATGCGTTCTTCCGCTCGGTGGAGCGTATGCTCGCGCCCGTCCTGTTTGAAGAAACCACGCTGATGGGCAAGGTGCTTGCAGCGGAGAAAGCCCTGCTGACCATCCTCCGCCCGGAAAAGGCAGACCCGGCGGTGCTCTGCGCCATCCATCACCTTCTGCGGACGGAGGGGCGGGCGCGCATCAGCGAGGTTTCCGCTGCGCTGGCTTTGTCGCCGCGCCAGCTGGAGCGCCGCTTCGATGCGGCGATGGGCGTCTCCCCCAAGGCATTTGCGTCCCTGATGCGCTATCAGCTGCTGTGGCAGGACATGGCGCTTTCGCCCCGATTTGATCCGCTGGATGCAGTGGACAGATTCGGCTATGCCGATCAGGCGCACCTGCTCCACGACTTCCGCAGGCGACACCTGATGTCGCCGCGGGAGGCACTCAATTTTGCGCGGAAATGACGCATTTTTACAAGACAAGCCGCCCCTGTCATGCTATCCTGAAAGCAAAAAAGGAGGCACACCCGATGAATACCTACGAAAACGCCCGCGCCTTCATGTACCGCTGCGCCCGCCCGCTGGAGCTGGCGCTGTGGCAGTACCATTTTGAGGGCGGCAGCGCCGAAAATGTGCTGCGCGCGCTGTCCTTTTACCAGAACGAGGACGGCGGCTTCGGCCATGCGCTGGAGGCCGACAACTGGAATCCCCATTCTTCGCCGTTGACCACGCAAACCGCCACCGAGATCCTCTACGCCGTGAACGCCCCCGCCGATCACCCCATCGTGCAGGGCGCGCTGCGTTACCTGGATTCCGGCGCGGATTTCAACGACGAGCACCGCCAGTGGCCCGGCTCCGTACCCACCAACAACGATCACCCGCGCGCCATCTGGTGGACGTACGAGGCCGACAAGGAGGCCTATCGCTACAACCCGACCGTGGGGCTGGCGGCGTTCATTCTGCGGTATGCCCAGCGGGATTCCGCCGTGTACCGCAAGGGCCTCGCCCTGGCCCAGGAAGCCATCGACTGGCTGCTCCGGCAGGAGCCCTTCGCGGACAAGCACGTCATCTTCCTGTTCCAGCGGCTGGCGGAGTTCGGCAAGGGGCATGACCTCCCCGGCTTTGACGCGATGGTCGCCCGGCTGAACGACCTCGCGCCGCTGTGCGTGTGCACCGACCTCGATAAGTACGGCGTGGAGTACGTCGACCGCCCCACCGACCTGATCGACGGCCCGGAGCATCCCTGGTATCCGCTGATTGCCGAGGCCGCCCAGGCGGAGTGCGATTTCCTCCTCCGCAGCCAGCAGGCGGACGGCTCCTGGCCCGTGCCGTGGAAGTGGTGGAACGAGTACACCGACGAGTTCGCAGTCGCCGCCATGTGGTGGAAGGGGCATATCGTGCTCAAGCACATCCTGTACTTGAAGAATTTCGGGAAAATCTGAGGAGAACATTATGGAAAAGCAGCTGACCATCATCCCCCACCTGAGCTTCCACGGGAACTGCGAAGAAGCCATCAACGCCTACATTGCAGCCTTTGGCGGCGAGGTATACTACCTGTCACGCTGGTCGGAGAACACCTTCGACGTAACCCCGGAGCAGATCGGCAAGGTCATGCACGCAGAATTCAGGCTGGGCAGCACGCGTTTGGCTGCTTCCGACGGCTTCACCGGCTCCGGTGACAGTCCCGTCAAGCTGATGATCCACATGGACAGCAAGGACGAAGCCCTGCATGCTGTCTCAATTCTGGCGGAGGGCGGTACGGTGGTTTCAGCACTCAAGCCTCACCCTGCCCCGGACGACGGCGGCTGCGGCTCCATCACCCGGGATCGGTTCGGGTATACTTGGATCATCACCTGCCCCAATCCGGATAAGCACTAAGAGGAGGTACACCATGAAAATCACCCCCACCCTCAATTTCGGCGGCCAGTGCCGGGAGGCCATCCACCTGTACGAAGCAGCCTTCGGCGGCGGGAGCCCCGCTGGCAGCAGCATCACCTGCCTGATCACCTACCGCGACGCCAACGATCCGGCGTACATGCCCCTGCTCACCGAGGAGCAGAAGGACTGGATCTACCATGCCGAGCTGGTGCTGGACGGGCAGCGCATCATCATGAGCGACCACGCGGACATCAAATTCGATACCTGCTATTCGAACTTCTTGACCATCATGTATGACACCGCCGACGAAGTGCGCCGCGCCTACGACGTCATGAAGGAAGGCAGCACTGCCATCTATCCCATCGGAGCCACGCCCTACAGCGCCTGCCGGGTCGTCTTTGTGGACAGGTTCGGCATCCGCTGGGGCATCATGACCGAAAACTGAGCATCAAAAACCTCCGCATGCGCCATGCACGCGGAGGTTTCCTTTATTTTGTGGGGTAAATCCGCCCGGAAAGCCACTTGCCATTGACCATGACCTCCACCGCCGAGTTGTCCACAGCGATGAACACATCGTTCACGTCCTTCACCGGGACGCTGCGGCTGATAGGGTGCTTGTCCGGGCTATCCGCGAGAGTCGACAGGCTGCGGTCGAGCGTCAACAGGCCGTCCGCTGATAAGGTCAGCAGCGTGCGCTCCTCGCCGTTATCGTGGAGCGTCCAGGTTTTGGGCAGCTCATCGCGGCGGAGTTGCTGCCGCTGCACGCCGGGCATGCTTTCCGCGCCGGGAATGGGCTCCGCGCACAGGCCGTCCGCTGTAATGTGCAGGATGCGCGGCAGGCTCATCACGCCCGACCAGCCCTTGTGCGGTACATTGTCCGCCTCCGGCATCCAGCCGATCACGATGACACGTCTCGCCTCATCCGTGAAAACCTGGGGCGCGTAGAAGCCATTGCGCTCCGGCTCCAGGATTTCATCGTGCTCTTCGTGGAAAACCAGGTCGTCATCCAGCGTGCCGGTTTTCACATGAACCGCGCCGCAGGGCGAATAGATCAGCCCGAATTTTCCGTCCGCCCGGAAGAGGTTCGGACACTCCCACGGAACGCCGTCCGCCTTTTCCGCCTGCGCAAGAATGTGCCGGTATGTCCAGTGCCGCATGTCCGGCGAAGTGTAGAGCAGCACGCAGCCGCGCCCCTCCGCGCAGCCGCCCAGCACCATCAGGTACTGCCCCGCATGGCGGAGCACGCAGGGGTCGCGCCAGTCGGTGACGCGCACAGCTTCACCGTGGATGGCTTCCGTCAGGGCGTTTTCGTCCGTTTGCACGAGGGTCAGCAATTCATCGTCAGCGGGCTCGGCGTACCACTGCTGCGCGCCGTCGTAGGCGCCGCGGCCAGCTTCTGCCGCGCCGATGCTGGTGTAGAAGAAATGCGGGCGGCCCGCGTCATCCTTGCAGCAGCCGCCGGAGAAACAATGCAGCTCCCCCTTCGCCGCAGCGGGCGTGAGGGCGATGGGCAGCGTCTCCCAGGTCAGCAGATCCCGGGAGCGGGCATGCCCCCAGTGGATGTCGCCCCACTGATCGCCGCGCGGGTTATACTGGTAGAACATGTGGTACCAGCCATTGTGATGCACCAGGCCGTTGGGGTCATTGATCCAGTTGGCTTCCGGGCGGTAATGCCATGCAGGCTTCATCCTGTGTGCCTCCTTGCAAAAAGCGCGCCTGCGGGGATATCGCAGACGCGCGGGGTGTTGATGAGAAATCAGTTGGCAGCCACCGGTGCGGAGATCTCGCTGGTTGCGCTGCCAAAGGTGCCGTTTGCGCCTTCCGCCCAAACGTAGAGGCTATGACCCACATCCTCCGCCTGCACGGTATAATAACCCGTGGTGGAGAGGATCTTGTCGTCATCGCGGTACCAGGTGTAGGTCGCCGAGGCGGCTTGCGGATTCAGCGTCACATACAGCGTCTGGCCGACAGCGGGGGTGGTGTCGCTGAGCTTCACGCCGTCAATGCGCAGCTGGCTTTGCACCTTGTTCTGCACAGGACTGGTCAGGCCGCTCATCACGGAGCCGGAGGTATTGCCGGTACCGTTGGCGTAGACGTAGATGCTGCTGCCCACGTCATCCGCCGCGACGGTGTAGGAATCACCATAGCCCAGGATATGACCCGCAGAGCTGCGCCAGGTGATGGACGCAGTCGCCGTGCGGGGAGAAAGGGTGACAGTCAGGGTGTCGCCCACGGTGGGGGTGGTATCGCTGATGGTCACGCCCTGGAGCACAACGGTGGATGCCGCCTGCTCCGTCACCTTGGCGGTGTGGGGCGAGGTCGCATCGCCGGTGGTGGAGCCGGTGCCGTCCGCCCAGGCGTAGAGCTTATAGCCTACGTCGGAGGACTTGACCGTGTAGCTGCTGCCGCTGCCCACGAACACGCCGTTATCCCGGAACCAGGAGATGGTCGCCGTAGCGCCGGCAGGAGACAGGGAAGCCGTCAGGGTCTGGCCGACGGTGGGAGTGGTGTCGCTGACGGCAACTGCCTTGAGCTGATACACGCGGCTGACATAGCTGTCAGTGACCGTCGCCCAGGAGGACACCGCAGTGCCGCTGGTGGAACCGCTGCCCGTCACCGAAGCGCGGAGCTTGCGGCCCACATCGCTGTCGCGGACGGTGTAGCTCTCGCCATAGGCGACCGTCACGCCCTTGTCATTGATCCAGGCGATGCTGACCGCTGCGGATTCCGGGCTGACCGTGGCCCGCAGGGTGTCGCCAGGCTGCACATTGGTCGCATTGATGCTCACGGAGGTCACCATGCTGGGCTGGCGGGTGGTCAGGAATTCGGTCATCATATAACCGGTGTTGCCGCCGATGCGGATCTTGCACCAGTTCTTGTCATACTCCAGCACCGTCACCTTGGTGCCCACGGCATAGGTCGCAACGGTGGGATAGATCTTCCCCGCACCCAGACGCATCCGGACGCCCTTGCCGTTCGCGCTGGTGACATAGGCCGTATAGGTGGACACGCCGCCCACAGAGGTATCCGGCTTCACCGTGGACAGGAACTCGGACATCATATAGCCATCCAGGCCATTGATGCGAACTTTGCACCAGGTGCTGCCATAAGAGAGCACCGTCACCTGCTGGCCCACCTTGTAGGACGCCAGCGCAGCATACTGTTTGGAGGGGCCGGAGCGCAGCACCACCGTCTTGCCGTTGCCGCTGACGACATAGGCCGTGTATCCGCCCGCAACGCTCTCATTGCTGCCGGACGCGCTGATGAAATCGTTCATCATGTAACCGGTGCGGCCGTTGATGCGGATCTTCGACCAGGTATCGCCGGTGGTCAGCACCGTCAGGGGCGTACCCACCTTATAGGACGCGATGATCGGGTACTGGGTGGACGGGCCGGAACGCAGGCGTACCGCCTTGCCATTGGCGCTCTTGACCACGGCAGCGGTATTCTCAGCCAGCTGGCCGCCGGTAATGGAGCCGGTGATGGTCAAATAACCGGAGTGCATATAGCCGGTCTTGCCATCGGGGGTACGGACATGGTACCAGCTGCCGGAGCCGCCCAAAATGGTCACCGTGGTGCCTGTATAATAGGCGGAAATGGTGTTGGCGTCAGCGGATGCGCCATCGCGCAGGCGCAGCCAGCCGCCCTTGACAGTCGCTGTGGCATATTGATCAGCCAAAGCCGTGGGGATCGCCAGCACCATCAGCAGGATGGCCAGCGAAAGGATCAGCGCAGCAAATCGCTTCATGATTACTACCTCCTGGGAGTTATATCATATATTCGGGCTGCCTGTGGACATTCCTGCTTTTGGGCGGCCCGCTTTCGTAATTTGTCTGACACCCATATAACGGATGAGGGAGGCATTTTCTTGCAGGAGAAAGAATTTTTTCCAAAGAAATTTTCAGCATATGAAAAGGAGAGGACGATGCCTCTCCGTAAACCGCCTGAATAAACCGGCGTCAGCCATTACCGCCAGATTCCATCTTGATATAAACCACCTCGCCTGTTTTTGCATCCAGCAGAATGCGGAATGAGTATTCGTAGGTACCAAAGCCCACATCCCACAAACGCCTTCCATCCGTGAAGCGCAGAAGTTCCGGGTATATTGTCACTTCAAGCTGCGCAGCTTCATCTTCCGTTAACCCATAGACATCCACAACAGCTGCCTTTGCATATTCACGAACCTGCCGTGAAGTCAGGTCGCTCTTCTCAGGCTCAGCAACAGTATATTCGAGGGTATCATACACAGAATACGGGTCAACAGGTTCAAAGCCTTCTGCCAAATACCTTTCCAGCCATTCGTCGCGCTTGCTAACGTCCACTGCCAGGTAAGCCTGCAGCTGCTTCTCACCCCAATATGGACACTCCGGCTCTCCGGATTCCCACAGCGTAGGATCCTTATCATCATGGCTCCAGGTGCCTTCCGTCCCGTCCTCGGTGATCAACACTTCATATTCGCCGATGCGGTCCATCGGAAGGAAAGGCGCCGCGTTATAATGCACATGCGTCCCATGCTCATCTACGCTGGTTTCGACCACGAACAATCCCAGGCTTTCACTTGAGATGCCATATTTCTCATGCAGAATCGAATTGGCGGCCTTCTGCGCCTGCACATCCGCGCTGTAATTGAATCCAACCGCCACCGCCACCGTGCCCATGCACAGCAGCGCGATCAGGGCGATCACAATGCCCTTGGGAATATGATACTTCACAGGTTTCGCTCCTTTCTCCGCGCGTGCGAGAACCCGCTGCGCCAGGAAGGCGTCCCCCTGGATGTCCGACAAGGTATGGTCAATGGCCTGCCGGAATCTGGCTTTTTCCTGCTGTTCGGTCATGGTTCTTCCCTCCCCTCCAGCTCCCGACGGAGCTTCTCCCGGGCATGCTTCAGCCGGTAGGATACCGTTGGCTGGGTGACCCCCAGGGTTGCAGCGATTTCTCTCACATTCATGTCCTGATAGTAGTAAAGGAGGATGGCTTCCCGCTCTCGGCGCGGCAGATTCATGACCGCCAGGGTAAGGGCGGTTTCCTCCTCTGCCGCCTTGCCGGCACAATCCGGCAGCATTTCCGGGGTGACACGGCGGTCTATCCGCCGGAACCAAAAGGTGCGCCGCATGTCACAGCAGGTACGCACAGCGATACGGGTCAGCCAGGTTTTACTGCCGGCGTCCCCGCGGAATTGCTCCAAGGTGCGGTAGGCTTTCAAGAAGGTCTCCTGCACTGCATCCTCGGCAAACTGCACATCATGCAGATACAGGTAGCACAGTCGCGTAAGCGCCGTTTGGTGCTCGGCGATCATCTGCCGGATGACAGCCTCCTTATCATTGTCAGGGCCCTTGACAATGGTCATTTTCCCAGCCTCCTTTCACCCTAATAGACGGAGCATCGCCCGCAAAATATAGAAATCCATGAAAATAAAAGAAAACCCCGTCCTTCCGGAGGGGGTAAACGCGAATCCAGCTATGCGATTACACAGCAGCCTTGTTCAGCTGCTTAGCCAGGCGAGCCTTCTTGCGATTGGCGGCGTTCTTGTGGATAATGCCCTTCGCGGCGGCCTTATCAATCGCGGAGGTGGTCGCGGTCAACTGCACATTGGCGGTCGCGGGATCGGCAGCAACAGCAGCCTCGAACTTCTTCACGGAAGTACGAACGGCGCTCTTGACCATGCGATTACGCAGGTTCTTCTTCGCAGCAACCTTCACGCGCTTCTTAGCGGACTTGATATTCGGCAACTTCTTTCACCTCCTGCTGATGTGAACTGTATCGGCGGTTTCCACCGATTGTTGGTACGGTTTCAACCGTCAGATACCAGCGCCATACATAATAACACGTTTGACAGGAAAAATCAAGGGGCAAAAGAAAAAAAGTTGCAGTTTTTTCAGCCGTTTTCCCCGCCAAAATCCGGGCAGAAAATCACCATTTGGGCGCTTCCCAGCGCACGACCTCCCCTGCCGCCAGCGACTTCTTCACATCGATCAGCCGCTGATTCCTGCTGCCGCAGTACTTCAGCTCCAGCGAGCGCTGCGCAAGGATGAACGGACCGTCCACCAGCACGTCGATTTCCCTGAGCAGCGCCATCCGGGCAGGGTCGTTCTCCGCCATGAGCGCCTCCCAGGTGTAGCCGGTGTAGCACCAGACGTTCATGCGGGCCGCGTGGGCAGCCTCCGCCAGAAGGCGGCAGCCCTCCGGCTGGCACATGGGCTCGCCGCCGGAGAGGGTCAGGCCATCCAGGAGGGGGTTCGTTTTCATCGGGCGGATGAGATCAGCGGTGTCCGCGGTCTTACCGCCGGCAAAATCGTGGCTTTCCGGGTTATGGCAGCCGGGGCAATGGTGGGGGCAGCCCTGTACGAACACGCTGTAGCGCAGGCCGGAGCCGTCAACGATGGAGTCCTCCACCGTACCGAAAATGCGAATTTCCATGTTGCTTCTTCCTTTTATCAGCGCTGTTTGATGGTGGTCACGCCATCTACGCAGCGGAAGTAAACCACGTCCTCCTGGAGCACCACGCCGTCCTTGGCGAAAAGCTCGTCAATGGTGAGGATCATGTAGCCCTCCTCCTGCAGGTACTCGATCATGGCCTTGGCCAGCTTGGGCGTGCGGTCCTTGATGTCATGCATGAGGACGATATCGCCGTCGGTGAACTGCTTCTTGACGTTCTTGAGGATGGTGGCGTTGGTTCGCTCCTCGCGCCAGTCGTAGGTGTCCACGGACCACTGGATCAGCGGCATGCCGCCCTTGGCCTTGATCATATCGGGATAGAGGCCGTAGGGCACGCGGGCGAACCGGGCGGAGATGCCCAGCACCGGCAGACAGGCTGCATCGAACTTGGTCTTCTGGCTGCGGATGGCCGAACCGGACATCTTCGATACGTCGCCGTGCTTGTAGTTATGGCTTGCGACGGCGTGGCCTTCATCGTGTTCGCGCTGAACAAGATCCGCATTGCTTGCAATCCGCTCGCCCAGTACGAAGAATGTCGCGCGGGTGCCGGTTTCCAGCAGGTTGTTGAGCATGACAGTGGTGTTGGTGCGGTTGGGGCCGTCGTCAAAGGTCAGGGCGATGGTCTTGTAGTAGCTCAGGTTGTCCGTCTCCATGAAGGCCTTCATGGTCATGTAGGGACGGATATCCGGGTAGTACAGCGGCACCTCGATGAGGGTGTTCTTGCCAGGATAGAAGGTACCCGCATGCAGGTGGATGACCAGGGACATGCCATGCAGGGTGAAGTCCAGATTGCGCAGGCCCTCATCGGTCAGCAGGGTGGACAGCGCTGCCTCGTCGGGCGTTTCCTCCGGGAAATACTCCCGCACTTTGGCGTCCACGGCGCTGCGCAGGATGCTCCAGCCCTCGCTGTCCTCGCCGAAAATGTCGGTGAGGTACACCCGCTCGCCGGTGGTCATGTCATAGGTGCGGCTGGTGAATTCCTGGCCGATCAGCTGACGATGATAGGTGGTGCGCGCCTGCACCAGGAAGCTCATCCAGGTCAGGCCCGTGCGGGAATAGCGCACCTCCACCTCCAGGCGGGAATTCTTGGAGGTGGTGTTGGCCGCCTTTTGCAGCGTGGGACCTAGGCGGTCGACGTATTCCTGGGTCAGGGCCGCCAGCTCCGCATCGACGCTGTCGTCATAGGTGTCCAGCGTCCACAGACGGATGACGCTCTTGTTCTTCTGGGTGGTGTCATTCTTGACAGCGGTAACCTTGTGACATTCCTGCAGCGGCATGCCGGGTTCCATCTTTTCCGCCAGCGCGGGGATAAAAAGGCTTGCCAGCAGCATGACCGCCAGCAGCAAGCTCAGCATTTTGCGCATGTTGCATTCCTCCGTACTCAGGGGACGTTTCTTTCCTATTATACCTCTTTCAACAGCATCCGTCAATGATTGCGCGGCATGGAAAAAGGAGGCCCCTGCAGGAGCCTCCGCAAATTATTCATCCGTGGTCACGCCGTTCTGGCAGCGCCAGTAGGCCGTATCCGGTTGGAGCTCCACACCGTCCTTGGCAAAGAGCTCGTCCACCGTCAGGAACAGGTAGCCCCGCTCCTGCAGGGTGGGGATGAACATTTCGCTGGACAGCACGGAATTCCGCTGCATATCATGCATGAGGAGGATTCCGCCATCCGACGCCATGCCCACCATCTGGCTGTGGACGACGTAGGGATCCCGGCCGCCGTCGCCCTCCCAGTCGCGGGCCTCTGCCGTCCACTGGATGAGCGGCCAGCCCATGCCGGCGTCCGCCATGGGTTTCCAGATGCCGCCGGGGGCGCGGGCATAGGTCGGCGCAATGCCGATGATCTCGATATGAGCCCGGTTCACCTTTTCCGGCATGGATCGCAGTTCCCGCGGGGAGACCTGGCTGGCATACACATGCTGGAAATTGTGGGTGGCAATGGCGTGTCCCTCGTCGTGTTCCCGCTGAAGATACTGTGCATGCCCCCTGACCCGGTTGCCTACCACAAAGAAGGTGGCATGAGTGCCGGTTTTCATCAGCGTCTCCAACATCGCGCGGGTGACCCAGCCATTGGGACCGTCATCGTAAGTCAGCGCGACGGTGTCATAGTAGGCCAGATTGTCCGTTTCGGCCTGGGCCTTTTCCGTCATATGGGGGCGGATATCCGGGTAGTACAGCACCACCTGGATGAGCTGCTGCTTGCCGGGATAGAAATCCGCCGCATGCAGATGCAGCACCAGGGACATGCCGCGCAGAGTGAAGTCCATCTGCCCGATGGCTTCCCGGCTGCAGGCCGCATCCAAAGCAGCCGCGTCCGGCGCGACGTCGGGATAATAGGCATTGACGCCCTCCCGGACGGCGCTTTCCAGCATCGCCCAAGCCTGGCTGTCCGCAGGGAAAATATCCGTCAGCATCAGCCGCTGACCGTTCTGCATGTCATACGTCCGGGTGGTGAAGCGCACATCCTTGGTGACCTTGTTATGCACATAGCGCGCCTGCACCATGAAGCTCATCCAGGTCAGGCCCGTGCGGCTGTTGAGGATGTTCACATCCAGGCGGCTTTCGTCCTTGTACTTGGGCATCTCAATGCTGGCGAGGATCTCCTCCACATAGCCGCTGGCAAGACCGTTCAGCTCCCGGCTGACGCTGTCCTGCGCCGTCTTCACCTGCCACCAGTAAGCGGTGGTGCGCGCCTGTTCCCGCGAGTACATGGCGTAGGTCACCCGATGCGCCGCCTGCAGAGGCAGCTTCTGGCTTTCCGCAACCGCCATCACCGGCATCAAAAGCAGGCACATCAGCAGCGCGATCATTCGCCTGATATGCTTCATTCGTATTCTCCTTTGCTTACTCCGCGTCGGTGAGGCCCTCCAGGCCATTTTCCACGCTGAGCGCCACATACTTGTCGAACACGGCCTGGATGATATCCTCTTCCTCCGCCACGACAAAGGACAGATTGCCGTCCTCCGCCTTCTCGACCTTGGTGATCAGCACCTGCTCCTCGCCGTTTTCGTCCAGCTCAAGCTCCAGCAGGACGGCGTATTCCTCCCCTGCGTAGGGGATCATCGCGCCGTAGCGGAAGTGGTAGACCGAACCGTCGGGGCCGGTAACGTCCACCAGCGGAATGCCCTCAAAGGCCTCGTTCAGCTCCGGATTACTCATCGTCTTCCTCGTCCATCAGGGCCACAAACTGCTGGAACAGCACGTCCTGCAGCTTTTCGTCCTCCACGGGAGAGTAGGAATCGTCCTCACCCTCGGTGATGATCTCCATGAAGAACACGCCGCACTCCTCGTCGTCCTCGGCAGCGTCGGTCACGGCGATGTACTCCTTGCCCTCGTGCATGAGGGTGGCCAGGTGCAGGAACTGCACGGTCTCGCCGGATTCGTCGTCGATCAGCTCAATGATGTTCTCGTCCATTTTTGTTTCCTCCTGTTGTGTCTGCTGAAGGTTCCGCTGGGTATCCAGCCACTGCTGGAGAATCACCGCCGCGGCGACCTTATCTACATTGTGCTTGCGCTCGGCTCTGTGCATATTGCCCTCGATGAGCGCGTTGGTGGCGGTGACGGTCGTCAGCCGCTCATCCTGATAATACACCGTCAGGCCTGCTTTTTCAAGCTGCTGACAGAAATTTTTGACCTTTTCGGACTGGAATCCCGCCGTGCCGTCCATATTGAGCGGCCAGCCCGCGAGCACCTCCGTGGTCTCATACTGCTCGCAGATGGCGACGACCTTCTTCGTATCCGGACCCCAGCCGACGCGGTAGATCGTGTCGATGGGCGTTGCGATGAGCCTCGTCAGGTCGGAGACCGCCACGCCGATGCGCGCGTCGCCGATATCCAGGCAAACGATTCTTTCGTTCATATGTACTCCTTGCTCAGTTGAGTTTCACCTGCTCCGCGCCCTTGCCGACGATGGCTATGCACGGCTCCTGCGTCAGTACCTCGCGGGCGACCGCCATCACTTTGTCCATGGTGACAGCCTCGATGGCGCTGAGCGTCGCCTCATGAGAGAGCGGCTTGCCGCGCAGCAGCGTCGAGCGGCCCAGGCCCTGCATGCGGGCGCCGGGGCTCTCCAGGCCCATCAGGTAGCCGGAGCGCAGCTGGGTTACGCTGTCGCGGAATTCCTTCTCCGTGATGCCCTCGTCCACGAATTTCTTCAGCTCGGCGCGGATCTCCTGCAGCACCAGCTCCGCATTTTTGGGGCTGACGCCGGCGTACAGGCCGAAGGTGCCCACACCCTTGTAGGTGTTCGGATAGGAGTACACGGAGTACGCCAGTCCCAGATCCTCGCGGATGCGCTGGAACAGCCTCGACGACATTGCACCGCCCAGGATGTTGTTGGCCACAGCCAGCGGGTACACGCCGTCCGTACCGTAGGCCATTCCGGAGAAGCCCAGGCAGATGTGCATCTGCTCGGTGTCCTTCTCGCGGAGAGCATTCACGCCGGTCAGCACCTGCCAATCAGGCGTTTCCACCGGGGCGATCTCGTTCTGCCAGCCGCCGAAGTACTGCGTCACCCACTGAAGCACCTTATCCGGGTCGTAGCTGCCGGCCAGGGCCACAACGGTTTCCTTGGGGGCGTAGTGTTTCCTGCGGAAGTTGAGCAGGTCGTCACGGGTATAGGCCGCGATCTGCTCCGCCGGGCCGAGGATCGGCTGGCCAGGGCTCTGCTCGCCGAACTGGGCCACCTGCAGCAGGTCATGCACCAGATCCTCCGGAGAATCCTCGTCCATGGCGATCTCCTCCAGGATGACGCCGCGCTCCTTCTCAAGCTCGGTTTCATCCATGGTGGCATTGATGACCAAATCCGCAAGGATATCCACCGCCAATTCGAGGTTCTCGTCGATCACCTTGGCGTAGAAGCAGGTGCAGTCGCGGCCGGTGAAGGCGTTGAGTTGACCGCCCACAGCGTCCATTTCCTCGGCGATCTGCCGGGCGGTACGCTTTTCGGTTCCCTTAAAAACCATGTGCTCCAGGAAGTGACTCAGGCCGCTCTCGGCCTTTTCCTCCATCATGGAACCGACATGCATCCACGCGCCGATGGACACCGAGCGCAGATAGGGCAGCCGCTCGCCGACCACGCGCAAACCATTGGGCAGAAGCCATTCGTCATGCATACGATCATTCGCTCCCAATTCATTTGGGGTTATCTTTTCCATGAGCTTCCTTTCTTATGCAAACGATGGTGATGTTATGAAAAATTCGCAAAAGCCCATTTTGTGGACTTTTGCGAATCGTTTGGTTAAGTTAATCAGTTGCGGGACTCGCGACGAGGCGGGCGATTACCACCGCGGAAGCCCTCGGAGCGGCGGGGCTCCTCAGAGCGGGCAGTGTACTCGATGTCGTTGCGGATCAGGTTCACGCGGCCCTGAGCGTCGATCTCATTGACCTTGACCTCGATCTCGTCGCCGATGTTCACCACGTCCTCAACCTTCTCCACGCGCTTGTTGTCCAGCTTGGAGATGTGGATCATGCCGTCCTTGCCGGGCAGCAGCTCGACGAAGGCACCGAAGTTCATGATGCGCACAACCTTGCCGGTGTACACCTCGCCGACCTCGATGTCCTTGGCGATGCCCATGATGATGGACTTGGCCTTGGCGGCAGCCTCGGCGTCGGGGGTGGAAATGAACACACGGCCATCGTCCTCAATGTCGATCTTCACGCCGGTCTCGGCAATGATCTTGTTGATCATCTTGCCGCCGGGTCCAATGACCTCGCGGATCTTCTCGGGATTGATGGTGAACTGGCTGATCTTGGGCGCCCACTGATTGACCTCAGCGCGGGGCTGGCCCAGGCAATCCAGCATCTTGCCCAGGATGAACAGACGGCCCTGCAGCGCCTGCGCCAGCGCGGTCTGCAGAATGTCGCGGTCGATGCCGGCGATCTTGATGTCCATCTGGATGGCGGTGATGCCGTTCATGGAGCCGGCGACCTTGAAGTCCATATCGCCCAGGAAGTCTTCCAGGCCCTGGATATCGGTCAGCACGACAACCTTGCCGGACTCAGTGTCCTTGATCAGGCCCATGGCCACGCCCGCAACGGGAGCGGTGATCGGCACGCCCGCGTCCATCAGGGACAGGGTGGAGCCGCACACGGAAGCCATGGAGGAGGAACCGTTGGAGGACAGGATTTCGCTCACCAGACGCAGAGCGTAGGGGAAATCTGCCTCCGCGGGGATGACGGGCAGCAGAGCGCGCTCCGCCAGAGCGCCGTGGCCGATCTCGCGGCGGCCGGGGCTCTTCAGACGGCCAGCCTCGCCGGTGGCGTAGGGCGGCATGTTGTAGTGGTGGATGTAGCGCTTGAAGTCCTCGTTGGACAGGCCGTCCAGGATCTGGCCCTCGGACACGGAGCCCAGGGTGGTGACGGTCAGGGCCTGAGTCTGGCCACGGGTGAAGATGGCAGAGCCGTGGGTACGGGGCAGCACGCCGACTTCGCACCAGATGGGACGGATATCGGTGACGCCGCGGCCGTCGGGACGCACGCCTTCTTCCACAATCTTCTTGCGCATGATTTCCTTGTTCAGGTAGTACAGCGCATCGGCGATCTCGCTCTCGCGGCCCTCGAACTGGGCAGACAGAGCCTCGATAGTCTCAGCCTTGACCTGAGCCTCGCGGTTCTGACGCTCCTCGCGCACGGTGGTGTCGAACACCCACTTGCACTTGTCGTAGGCAAACTCGCGGACAGCGGCCTTCACGTCATCGCCGGTGACAACCAGCGCGACCTCTGCCTTTTCCTTGCCGATCTCAGCGATGATCTCGTCCTGGAAGGCGATGATCTTCTTGATCCAGTCATGGCCGAACATGATGGCGTCCAGCATGACCTTCTCGGACACTTCCTTGGCGCCGGCTTCAACCATCAGCACAGCGTCGCGGGTGCCGGACACGGTCAGGTGCATCTGGGAGTTGGCCATCTGCTCCTCGGTGGGGCAGCAGACGAATTCGCCGTCGATCAGGCCCACCACGACAGAGCCGGTGGGGCCATTCCACGGAATATCGGAGACAGCCAGAGCGATGGAAGAACCGATCATGGCGGGGATCTCCGGGGGATTCTGCTTGTCAACACTCAGGATGGTGGCAACCACCTGCACGTCGTTGCGCATGCCCTTGGGGAACAGGGGGCGCAGGGGACGGTCGATCAGGCGGCAGGTCAGGGTCGCCTTCTCGGTGGGACGGCCCTCGCGCTTGATGAAGCCGCCAGGGATCTTGCCGGCAGCGTACTGCTTCTCCTCGACGTCAACAGCCAGAGGGAAGAAGTCCACGCCGGGACGGGCCACGGGGGACATGGTGGCGTTGACCATCACGACAGTGTCATCCAGGGACACCCACACGGAGCCGGCAGCCTGCTCGCAGTACTTGCCGAATTCCAGGCTGAGCTTGTGGCCAGCCAGGTCCATTGTATACTTCTTGGCTTCCATTTTTCTCTCTCCTTCTCTACATCACAGGCAGAGCGCCTCGCTCCGCCCCATCAGCCGGGAGATGCTATCGTTTGAAAACCCCTAAGGATTTTCATGGGATAACATCCCCAGGCTTGCTTACATTGGGATTGTCCGCTTGCATAGCAGAGCCGCCGTAAGGAATTGCTTCCCCGCGGCGGCCCTGGCTATACAAACCGCCAGTCGATCGCTGCCCATCAGTCATCGTTCAGGCTTTCCAGCGCTAACAGGCGCGATGCCCATCAAGCCACCGGTCAAGCCCGTCGGAAATGGCCGCGGGGCCTGCCCCGCATTACTTACGCAGGTTCAGCTTGGCGATCAGAGCACGGTAGCGCTCGATGTCGGTCTTCTTGAGGTACTCCAGCAGACCACGACGCTGACCAACCATCAGCAGCAGGCCGCGGTTGGAGTGATGGTCGTTGCGGTTCTTCTTCAGATGCTCGTTCAGGTGATTGATGCGAGCAGTCAGCAGAGCAACCTGCACCTCGGGGGAGCCGGTGTCGCCCTCGTGCTGGGCAAAAGCGGCAATGATCTCGGACTTGGTCATTTCGGCCAGATTCATGGGAATTCCTCCATTTTCTTGCGATGGTATTGCATCGCTTTATTCGCGGGTAATCGCCTTTCCACGAAGTGCGCCGTCGGAGTGATCGGACGCCTGCGCGGAAGGTTCACAGACCCACACGACATTGTAGCAGATTTTCTGCCGTTTGTAAATGGGTTTTCGCGGATATTTTTCGCCGGAATGGGGGAAATTATGCGAAACAAGACTCCTGAATCGCACCGACTTACAGCACCTGCGCCTCAACGGTCTTTTCCGGCTGACGAAACTTATACATCGTTATCGCCAGCACACCAATGGAGACGATCAGACCAAGGATGATCTCCCCCAGCATATATGCATCCCGATCCAATGCCTTTTTGACAATCAAAACGATCCGGCCCAGCACGTCCAGCCCCATCAGCACATACATGGGGATCTTCAGCTTGAAGGCAGTCAGCACGGGCACGATCAGTAATCCTGCGCCGATCACAAGAAACAGGATAAACATTGCACAGGCAATCAACTCGTTCTCTGCATAAGCACCGACCCCAAGGCCGTAAATCAGCGAAGTCGCACCCATGTAATTGAATACTCTCAATTCCGCGGCGTACATCCACATAAACGCACCGAATACGGTCAGCGCCGTATATCCCAGCGCCCAGCCGAACCGCTGCCATCTTGTCATGGCGAATCGCCTCCTTTTCTCCATGATACCCCCTTCCCCACCGTGCGGTCAATCCTCCGCCGAAGAATTTACAATTCGCCATCCCTTGCCAACCCCGCCCAAATCATGTACAATAATTTCATCATCTTATACGGAGCTGATCCCATGTCCCTCCTGCCCGTCCACTGGACTCCCCTGCTGACGACCCGCGCCCTTGGCCGCACCGTCAGCCATTATGAGCACACGCTGACCTCCACCAACCTCGTCCTCAAGGACATGGCAAAGCAAGGCGCTCACCACGGCAGCCTGTGCCTGTGCGAGTGCCAGACCGCCGGACGCGGCCGCCTCGACCGCCAATGGTCCTCCCCCGAGGGCCAGGGCGTGTGGCTGAGCGTGCTGCTGCGGCCCGCCCTCCAGCCGGAGGATGCGCCCCTGATCACCTTCGCCTGTGCGCTGGCTATGGCAAAGGCCGTCCGCGAGGTCACCGGGCTGGGCGCGCGCATCAAGTGGCCCAACGATCTGGTGCTGAATGGGCGGAAGTTGTGCGGTATTCTGCTGGAGATGGGCTTTGACGCGCAGGGTATGCACGTGGTGGCCGGCACAGGGCTGAATGTCCGCCAGGGCGCCTATCCGCCGGAGCTGGCGGAGCGTGCCGTTTCCATTGAGGAATGTGCCGACCTCCCCGACCGGG
Source organism: Clostridia bacterium (assembly GCA_045591175.1). Lineage (GTDB taxonomy): Bacteria > Bacillota > Clostridia > Christensenellales > Aristaeellaceae > UBA11524. Next base: position 43,051 of record JAZNSI010000016.1, on the reverse strand, counting down.
GAGCGATCATCGCAGCCTATTTGAAGGCGCTGGAGGACGCTGTCTTCGCCCTGGAGCAGGACGGCTTCGCGGGCATCGCAGCCGATTTCCGCCGGGAATGCATCACCCTGGGCAGCCCGGTGCATGTGCTGGGGGCAGAGAGCTTCACCGGCGTGGCGGAGGATATCGACGCGACCGGCGCGCTGCTGGTACGCACGGACGGTGAGCTTCGCCGGGTGCTGGCAGGCGACGTAAGCGTGAGAGGAGTGATGGGGTATGTGTAATGTGCGCGGGATAGGCATCGACCTGTGTGAGATCGCCCGCATGCAGCGGCTGCTGGACGAAAACCACTCGCTTCGGCGGATGTTCACGGAAGCCGAGCAGGCCTACATCGCCTCAAAAGCCGCGTCCGCCGCGCAGACCATGGCAGGCATGTTCGCCGCGAAGGAAGCCGTTTTGAAGGCGCTGGGGACGGGGCTCACCATCCCCATGACGGACATCGTCATCACCCACACCGAGCTGGGGCAGCCCGTTGCCTCCCTGACAGGCAAAGCCGCAGAACTGGGCGGTACGGTGATGATCAGCATCACCCACGACGCCGGGATGGCAGCGGCATTCGCCGTGTGGACGGCATAAGAAAAGGCTCCCTTGCGGGAGTCTTTTTCATTGCGCCTGATACATGCCGTTTCGGGCCATGTACTGGTAGATCATCTCGCCGTGCTTCTGCTCCGCGCCCTGAATCTGATGGAGCTGCTGGCGGATTGCCGGGTCGCGAAACTCGAAGATGCTGGTGTTGTACGCGCCGCTGACCTCCTTCTCGGTGCACAGGGCGTCCTGGCAGAGGTACTTGTCGGCTTCCTTGGCGGCGGGGTCGTCGGCGAACTTGTTCACGCCGTCATACTGCTTGCCCACCAGGTTCCAGGCCTTGGGCGGCTGCTCGCCCAGCCAGTTGGTCACCGTCGCCAGATGCTGCTGCTCGGTTTGACGGATGTCCTCAAAGAGCTGCTTGAGCTCCGGGTCGTGGGCGCGCTTGGCGTACTCGGCGTACTTGTCCACGCAGAGCTGTTCCTGATCCTTCAGGTCTTTCAGGAGGGACGTTTCTTTTTGCGTCCAGTTCATGTTCATCACCTCGGTGGATAGCTTCCCCGGAAGCGGTATTTTCATGCGCGCAGGGGTTTCATTTTTCGCTGAATGTGGTATGATATTCTCAACGAATCGCGAAGGAGCGAAGAACCGATGAAGCGCTACATCATTTTGGGCGGCGGCATTGCAGCCCTCTCTGCCGCCAAAGCCATCCGCAAAAACGATCCCAGCGGGCTGATCGTTCTCCTCACGAATGAGGACGCCCTCCCCTACAACCGTCCCGCGCTGACCAAGCAGCTGCTGAGCGATCTGTCCGCAAAGGACATCGCTGTGGAGCGCGCCGCCTGGTACGACGCGCCGGGCCGGGATATCATCGTGCTGACGGGCCGCACCGTCTCCGCCATCGACACGGATAAAAAGACCGTGTCCCTCGCAGACGGGCTGGTCTTCCCCTATGATAAGCTGGTGTATGCCCTGGGTGCGCGGTGCTTCGTGCCGCCCTTTGCAGGGTCTGACCGGGAGAACGTGATCGCCGTGCGCACCGTGGAGGACGCCGCCCGCGTCCGCCGTCTGGCGAAGGACGCAAAGGATGCGGTGGTCATTGGCGGCGGTGTGCTGGGACTGGAGGCCGCCTGGAGCCTGCGCCAGGGCGGACTGAACGTGACGGTCGTCGAGTTCGAAAAGCAGATCATGGCCCGGCAGATCGACGAGGAAGCCGCAGCACACCTGATCTCCGCCATGGACAAGCACGGCGTGGCGCTGCTCACCCAGGCCAGCGCGGCCGCCTACGACGGCAAGGTTCTCACGCTGGCGGACGGTCGGACGCTTCAGGCGGATCTGGTAATCGTGTCGGCGGGTGTGCGGGCGAATGCCGAGGTCGCGGCGGCAGCCGGCATCAAGGTAGACCGCAAGATCCTTGTGGATCATCGCATGCAGACCTCCGCCCCGGACGTGTACGCAGCGGGCGACTGCGCGGTGTGCGGCGTATCCTACGCGCTGTGGGCGGAAGCCGGTGAGATGGGCAAGGTCGCGGGAACCAACGCTGCAGGCGGTCATGCGGAATACAAAGCGGTTCCGCGTCCGCTGATCTTCCACGGCTTTGACACGGAGCTTTTCGCCATCGGCGATGTGGGCCGCGATCCTGCAAAGACCTACGAGGTCGGCGCGATGCCCGGTGCGCGTTACTACTCCGTGGGCGACAAGGTCGTCGGCGCGATCCTCACCGGCGACACCTCCCTCGCCCTGGAAGCAAAAAAGCTGGTGCTGGAAAATGCATAATCCTCACGGCTCCTGTCCCGGGAGCCGTTTTTTTGCAAATATTTCATGGGGTTGAAAACGTTTCCGGCAGGAAAAGGCCGACTTCCGCCGAAAGATATACATAACGCGCAATGCGCATCAAGCAATAAGTGAGGGATTCATGATGATCCGCAGATATGATTATGGCAGTCCCATTTTCACCCACGCCATTGCTGTGCCTCAGCCCGTGTGCACCGATGAAATGCCGCGCTTCACCGTGGAGAAAAACGGCGAGAGTGTGTCCTTCCGCGTGCAGATGGACGAGGATGACCAGATCTTCGGCCTGGGCGAGAGCGTGCGCGGCATGAACAAGCGCGGCCACCGCTACCGCGCCTGGTGCTCCGACGATTTCTCCCACACCGAGGACAAGGCCAGCCTCTACGCCAGCCACAATCTTGTGATCTTTAGCGGCAAGTCCGGCGTGTTCGGCCTGTATGTGGACGACCCCGGCGCGGTCACCTTCGACCTGGGTTACACCCGCGGCGACGAGGCCGTTATCACCTCCGAAAACGGCAACTGCTCCGCGTATTATATTGAGGCGGACAGCCTCATCGGCGCGGTGAAGGAGTTCCGCCATATCATCGGCCGTAGCTACCTGCCGCCGAAGTGGGGCCTGGGCTACATCCAGAGCCGCTGGGGCTACACCACCGAGGAGGATCTGCGTGAGGTGGCGAAGAATCACCGCGAGCGCCATATCCCCATCGACATGCTCTCCATGGACATCGACTACATGGAGGACTTCAAGGACTTCACCTGGGACGCGAAGAAGTTCCCCGATTTGAAAGCCATGATCGCTGATTTCAAGGCGGACAACCTGCGCGTGGTGCCCATCATCGACGCGGGTGTGAAGCTCTGCCCCGGCGATCCCACCTACGACGAGGGCGTCGAGAAGGGCTACTTCGTCAAGAAGGAGGACGGCTCCACCTTCGTCGGCGCGGTGTGGCCCGGCAAGGCGGTGTTCCCGGACTTCATGCGCAACGACGTGCGCCAGTGGTTCGGCGACAAGTACCACAGCATGCTGGAAGCCGGCGTGGAGGCCTTCTGGAACGATATGAACGAGCCCGCCATCTTCTACTCCGAAGAGGGCCTCGAGGACGCCTACGCAAAGTCGGACGAAATGCGGGGCAAGAACATCGGCGTGTACGATTACTTCGCCCTGAAGGACGCCTTCACCGGCATGTCCAACTCCATGGCGGATTACACCCGCTTCTACCACGACGTGGATGGTCAGCGCGTCCGTCATGACAAGGTGCACAACCTCTACGGCGCGATGATGACCAAGGCCGGTGCCCAGGGCATGAAGTCCTTCAACCCGGACAAGCGCCATCTGCTGTTCAGCCGTGCATCCTTCATCGGCGCGCACCGGGACGGCGGCGTGTGGCAGGGCGACAACTTTTCCTGGTGGAGCCACATCCTGCTGAACCTGCGGGAGCTGGCCGGCATGAACATGTGCGGCTTCCTGTACACCGGCGCGGACCTGGGCGGCTTCGGCCAGAACACCACCGAGGATCTGCTCCAGCGCTGGCTCCAGCTCGGCGTATTCACGCCCCTGATGCGCAACCACGCCGCCCTGGGCACCCGCGATCAGGAGATCTACCGTTTCCGCAACTGGGAGCAGATGCGCGACACCCTGACCGTCCGCTATTCGCTCATCCCCTTCCTGTACTCCGAGCTGGTCAAGGCCGCCATGAAGGACGATATGCTCTTCCGGCCCCTGGCCTTCGACTACCCCAATGACAAGCGCGCCTGCCGCGTGGAGGATCAGATCATGCTGGCGGGCTCCTGCATGATCGCCCCGGTGTACGAGCAGAACGCCCGCGGCCGCTATGTGTATCTGCCCGAGGACATGCTGATGATCCGCTTCCGCTCGGCGGAGGATTACGACTGCATCCCCATGACGAAGGGCGATCACTGGATCGACCTGGCAATGAACGAGTTCCCGCTGTTCGTGAAAAAGGGACAGGTCATCCCGCTGGCAAAGGGCGCGGAATGCGTTGCCGAGGTGGATTCCAGCAAGCTGACGCTGCTGGGCTGGCTGGATCACGGCACTGCTTTCACCCTCTACGATGACGACGGCGAATCCACCGCCATCGACCTGGACAAGGGTCTGAGCCTCGTTGATGTGCAGGTGAAGGACGGCAATATCACCGCGAAGGCAGAGGGTATCGCGCTGGATACCAGCCGCATCATCCTCGGCTGAACGCAGATGGGAACAACATAAATGCAGCCCCCATTCTTGACACATACAGTTCACGGTGATATGATATTGTTTAACTGATTCGTGCGTTTCATATTGTTATTTCACGCACAGAGAAAAGGAGTGTTTCCCCATGGCAAAGGTTCACAAGGCTCATAAGAGCAACAAGAAGTACGGCTTCCAGCGCAACAAGAAGGCGACCCTGGGCTGGATCATCGGCGTGGTTGCGGTCATCGCCGCCATCATCATCGGCGTTTCTGTGTACAACAGCACCCTGACCGGCTCCGTGGCTGTGACGGCTCCCGCCGACGCCAGCCTGAACAACATCGCCGACAACTGGCAGACCCTGGCCACCCACACCGACAAGGTCACCAACGAGTACGCCATGTACTACGCCGAGGGCGTGGACGAGAACGGCGCTACCGTGCTGACCTACACCACCGATCTGGTGGATGTGGCGCAGATCTACATCAAGCCCGCCACCATGCTGGACGCCGTGGAGACCCGCGGTGATTACAGCCGCGTCAGCATCTTCGATGTTGACTTGGGCCAGCTCTTCGCCGGCGAAGTCGATCTGGGCACCACTGTCATGACCCTGCAGGCCGGCAACGAGAATGCACTGGTCTTCGTCGCCTGCTACGACGCGGAAACCAAGGACGACGCCCTGCTGCATGCGGTCATCGCTGAGCTGGAAGCCCTCATCGCCGAAGGCCCCGTCATGACCGAGGAAGCTCCCGTGGAAGAGGCTCCTGTTGAGGAGACTCCCGCCGAGGAAGCCCCCGCTGCGGACGCCCCTGCTGCGGAATAATCCACCAACATATAAGCCCGTACCGGCATCCGGCGCGGGCTTGTTTTTTGTGTGTATGGGGTTTGACACGCGCTGCGCTTCCGCGGTAAAATGAAAGACAAGAACACTTGAAGGAGTCATGCCCATGCGCATTTCCACCATCCTGCGGGACGAGAAGGTCCGCCTGTCCTGCGAGGTCTTTCCGCCGAAAAAGTTTGACGGTATCGCCCAGGCCTGCGAGGTCACAAGGGAGATCGCCGCTTTGAAACCTGCCTACATGTCCGTCACCTATGGCGCGGCGGGCTCCACACCCGGGCATACCCTGGCCGTGGCCAAGGCCGTGCAGGAAAGCGGCGTCACGCCCCTGTGCCACCTGACCTGCGTGCAGTCCACGAAGGAGCATGTCACCCAGGTGCTTTCCGACATGAAGGCCGCCGGGATGGAAAACGTGCTGGCGCTGCGGGGCGATCTGCCCACCACGGGCGAGCCCTGCAAGGACTTCGCCTATGCCTCGGAGCTGGTGGAATTCATCCACACCCAGGGGGATTTTTGCGTCGGCGCCGCCTGCTATCCGGAGGGCCATCCCGAATGTGAGAGCCGCATGAAGGACCTGGACAACCTCAAGCGCAAGGTGGATGCAGGTGTCGATTTCCTCACCACGCAGATGTTCTTCGACAACGGCATCCTGTACAACTTCCTGTACCGGTGCCTGCGGGCAGGCATCGACGTGCCAGTGTGCGCGGGCATCATGCCCATCTGCGACCCCAAGCAGGTCAAGCGCGCCGTACAGCTGAGCGGCTCCATCATGCCGCCGCGTTTCGCCGCCATTGCAGACCGTTTCGCCCATGACCCGGAGGCCATGGCCCAGGCCGGCATCGCCTACGCCACCGAGCAGATCATCGACCTGGTGGCCAATGGCGTGAACAACATCCACCTTTACACCATGAACAAGCCCTGGATCGCCCGGAAGATCGTGGACAACCTGTCTTCCATCATCCACATGGGCTAAGGAGTTATTATGGAGATCCTTCGCATCAAGGTTTATCTGACCGACTGCATCACCGTGGAGGGCCACGCCGAAAAGGCCGTGATGCTGCCCTTCACCGGAGATTGCGACTGCCCGCTGTTCAAGGGGAAGATCCTCTCCGGCGGCGTGGATACCCAGCGCATCAGCGCTGACGGCCGCACCTCCCTCTCCGCCCGCTATGCCCTGGAGGGCACCGACGATCAGGGCAAGCCCTGCAAGCTCTTCATCGAGAATGTGGCGGAAATGAAGCCGGGGATGGGCGCTGTCACCCACCCGACCATCCGCACGGACAGCGAAAGCCTGCGCTGGCTGGAAACCGCTGATCTCACCGGCGCCATCGAGCATGTGGACGGACATATCGAGATTATCATTTTCTCCCAGGATACGCCGCTGGTCAGGCATATCGCTCTGCGCCGCTCCGCGCTGACGCTGCGGGGTGTGCTGGAGCGTCCCCATGAAGGCCCCTGTCCGCTGGTGATGATGCTTCACGGCTTCGGCGGGCGGATGGACGCCTTCCCCGGCGGCTGGTTCCAGGAGTGGAGCGACGCGCTGACCGCCGCCGGCTTTGCCACGCTCCGCTTTGATTTCAGCGGCCACGGCATGAGCAGCGGCCGTTTCCAGGACATGACGCCCTTCAGCGAGGTGGCCGACGCATCCGTGTTCCTGCGCTACGCCTGCGAGCTGCCGAACGTTACCTCCATCTCCCTGCTGGGACATTCCCAGGGCGGCGTGATCGCCGGCATGCTGGCTGGCTATTACCATGATGTGGTGGACAAGCTGGTCATGCTGGCGCCGGCCGCCTCCCTGAAAACCGACGCCCAGGAGGGCACCTGCATGGGCGTGACCTACGATCCCCAGCGCATCCCGGACGCGCTTCAAATCGGCAGCAACCTGGTGGGCGGGCTGTACTTCCGCATGGCCCAGTGCCTGCCCATCTACGAGGTGACAAGCCAGTTCACCGGCGAGGCGCTGGCCATCATCGGCGGACGGGATCAGGTGGTACACGGGGAGAACATCCGCCGTTACGGCGAGACCATGCCCAATTGCCGCGTGGTGGAAAAGGCCACGCTGGATCATGGTCTGGGCGGCGATGAGCATGCGCAGGCCCTGCAGGAGGTCGTGGACTTCCTCCGCGGCAAGTGACGCCGCTGTTTCTAGCAAAACATCATCAGGAGGCGACTGATATGACCCGTAAGCTTCTTTCCCTGCTGCTTTGCACCGCGCTTTTCCTTGGCATGATCCCCGCCGCCTGCGCGGAGGAAAGCGAATACAACGACCCCGACATGGCCGCTTATGCCGCCTGCGTCAACTCCCTGGCGGTGGAATACGGCATCCCCACCATCCTGTGGGACTGCAGTGTCCACGTCAACCGCAAGGAATTGAAGGTCAATTATCCGGCCTATGTGGAGGCCATCATGGGCTGCTATCCGGCGGACCGCACCCCCGGCAACGGCGGCGACAACGTGGCCTTCGAGGAGGAAACCGCCTTTGAGGCAGCAGCCAACTTCGGTCCCGGCTGGAATCTGGGCAACACGCTGGATTCCACCAGCTACAACCTCAACGAAGCCAAGGCCGGCAATGCAGGCTGGATCGTCAAGTGGGGCAAGAAGGACGCCCAGGGCAACCTCCTGCCCGAGGCCTGGGAGACCGCCTGGGGCCAGCCCGTCGTGACGGAAGAAATCGCAGATTACATCCTGTCCCTGGGCTTCTCCACCGTGCGCATTCCCATCACCTGGGCCGAGCACATTGGCGAGGACGATCAGGTGGATCCCCGCTGGATGGCCCGCGTGAAGGAAGTGGTGGATTTCTTCTACAGCCGCGGCGTGTATGTGATCATCAACATGCACCATGACGGCGGCGCAGACGGCTGGATCGAGGCGTCGGAGGAATCCTACAACACCTACGGCAAGCGTTTTGCCGCCGTGTGGACGCAGATCGCCCAGGCCTTCGCCGATTACGACGAGCGGCTGCTGTTCGAGAGCATGAACGAGGTGCTGGATGTGTCCAACAACTGGAATGCGCCCAATCCCATCGCTGCCCGCTGGATCAATGAGTGGAACGCGCTGTTTGTCCGTACCGTCCGGGCCACGGGCGGCAATAATGCCAAGCGCAACCTCATCCTGATGACCTACTCCGGCGGCGGCGCGGAGGGAAATTTCTCCTCCTTCAAGCTGCCGGAGGAAAACCCGGAACACCTGATGATCACCGTCCACAACTATGACCCGCAGGCCTTCACCTGGACGGACGTCACCTGGGCCCGCATGACCGCCCGCTGGAACGAAACGGCTCACGGCAGCGTGCTGCGTCGTTCCTTTCAAACCTACAGGAAGTATTCCGACCTGTATGGCGTACCGGTGATCTTGGGCGAATACAACGCCGACCCCAAGAAATATGCTGATTACGACTGACCCATCGGGCTGCTCACGGGCAGCCCGTTTTCCATTGACTTCACCCGCGGCATCCCGTATAATATGATCAATACAGACTGGAAAGGAGTGAACTCCGTGGCCCGATTGAACTGGGGCGAAAAGCTGGAAACCAAGATCGCCATGCTGCCCGAATCCCCCGGCTGCTACCTGATGAAGGACGCGGAGGGCACGATCATCTACGTCGGCAAAGCGGTGAACCTCAAAAACCGGGTGCGCTCCTATTTCCGCGATACCGAGCATACCCCCAAGGTCGCCGCGATGATCGCCAATATCGACGATTTCGATATTCTCCTGTGCGACTCCAATCTTGAGGCCCTGTGCCTGGAGTGCAACCTGATCAAGCTGCACAGGCCCCACTACAATATCCTCCTGAAGGATGACAAGCATTATCCCTACCTGAAGGTCAACCTGAAGGAGGCTTTCCCCCGGCTGGAGCTGGCACGCCGCATGCCCGAGGGCGCCAACAAGGACGGTGCGAAGTACTTTGGCCCCTATATCGGCGCAACGGCGGTGCGTCAGGTGATCGAAGCGGTGCGCGGCGTGTTCCCCCTGCGCACCTGCCGCAAGGAGCTGCCGCTGAAGAAGCCCAGCCGCCCCTGCGTGAATTATGAGATCGGCAAATGCATGGCCCCCTGCGCGGGCAAGTGCACCGAGGAGCAGTACTGGGACATGATGGACGGCGTGCTGGCCTTCCTGGGCGGCGATTACGACCAGGTGCTGAAGGTGCTGCGCAAGGACATGATGGACTGTGCCGCGAAAATGCAGTATGAGCGCGCCGCCGCGCTGCGGGACAAGATCCGCGACGTGGAGGGCCTGATGGAACGGCAAATCGCCATCCAGACTGACCGCAGCGAGCAGGACATCATCGCCCTGGCCCAGGACGGCCTGGACGCGATGGTGCATATTTTCTACGTCCGCGGCGGCCGCATGATCGGCGGCGACCACTTCGCCCTCCCCCGCGAGGGCAGCGAGGAGCCCGGCGAAGTGCTGGCGGAGTTCATCACCCAGTATTACGAGGACGGCAATCTCATCCCCCGGCACGTGCTGGTACAGGCCCTCCCTGAGGGCAGCCGCGAGCAGATCGAGCAGTGGCTCCGGCAGCAGAAGGGCGCTTCCGGCACATCCCGGCAGACGGTCACACTGGCGACCCCCAAGCGCGGCGAAAAGCACGACCTGATCCTGCTGGCCGCCAAGAACGCTGCCGATGCGCTGGAGAAGCGCAATGCCAAAGCCTCCATCCGGGAGGAACGCACCACCGGCGCAGCTGCCGCACTGGGCCGCGCGCTGGGGCTGGAAAAGCCGCCTCGGCGTATCGAGGGCTACGACATTTCCAACACCCAGGGTGTGCTGAGCGTCGCCAGCATGGTGGTGTTCATCGACGGCGTGCCAGCGAAGAAGGAGTACCGCCGCTTCCGCATCAAAACCGTCGAGGGCGCCAACGACTTTGCCTCGCTGAACGAGGTGCTGGGCCGGCGCTTTGAGCATGGTCTGAAGGAAAAGGCCGAGCGCGAAGCCGCAGGGCTGTCCCCCATTGGAGGCAAGTTCAGCGATCTGCCCGACCTGGTGCTGATCGACGGCGGTCCGCAGCAGCTGCGGTTCGCACGGCAGGCACTGCTGGATATGGGCGCGGAAGTTGCCATGTTCGGCCTGGCGAAAAAGCAGGAGGAGATCTTCCTGCCGGATCGCGAGGAGCCCATCCTGCTGGATCACCACACGCCGGAGCTGCACCTCATCCAGCGGGTACGCGATGAGGCGCACCGGTTCTGTATCACGCATCACCGCGGGCTGCGCGGCAAAGCGAGCATCCACAGCCAGCTGGAGGACATCCCCGGCATCGGCCCGAAGCGGCGCAAGGCGCTGCTGACGAAGCTTGGCAGCCTGAAAGCCATCCGCGAGGCTACCGAAGAGCAGCTGCTTGCCGTCCCCGGCATGACAAAAGCAGCGGCAGAAGCCGTCCTCAAATGGGCGGAAGCGACCAAGAAATAAGCAAAACGGACGAGCGTCATTGCCCGTCCGTTTTCATATTCACTTTTTCGCCAGCGGCAGGGTGAAGGCAAAGGCCGCGCCCTCCTGCGTGTCCAGCAGGCGGATCTTTTGCCCGTGCATCTCCAGGATGCGCTGGCAGATCGACAGCCCCAGGCCCGTCCCCTTGCCGGAGGTGTGGGCCCTGTCCGCCGTGAAGAAGCGCTCGAACACCCGCGGTCGGTCCTCCGGCAGCACGCCCACGCCGTTATCCTGCACCGTCACTGTGCACAGGCCGCTCTCCGCCCGTACCCGCAGGGTGATCACGCCGCCGTCGGGGGTGAACTTGATGGCATTGTCGATGAGGTTCACCAGCACCTGATCGATGCGGGCCATGTCCGCGCGGACGAAGCAGGGTTCGGGATCAAAGTCGCAGTCAACGTCCATGCCGCGTTTTTCCAGATCGCCGGTGCGGCGGAGGAAAACGCGCTCCAGCAGATCGCAGACGTCGAAGTCCGTCAGGGACAGCGCCGCGTCATCCCGCTCCAGGCGGGAGAGCGCCAGCAGCTCGCCGATCAGGTGTGAGAGCCGCTTCGACTCATCCGACACGATGGCTAGGTATTTCTCGTGCTGCTCCGGCGGAATCACGCCATCCCGCATGCCCTCGATGTAGCCGCTGATAGCGGTGATTGGGCTGCGCAGCTCGTGGCTGACATTGGCGACAAACTCGCGGCGGCTGTCTTCCACCTCGCTCAGCTCATCCGCCATGGAGTTGAAGGCGGCGGAAAGCTCTGCCACCTCGCGGGTTGATCTGGTCTCCGGCACCCGCACGGCAAAGTCGCCCTCCGCCATGGCGCGGGCAGCGTCCGTCAGCCGTCCAAGGGGCTTGAGCATCCCACGCAGGATCAGGAACAGCACCAGCCCCGCCAGGATGCTCGCGGCCGCCGCAATGCCGACCACCGGCAGCAGCAACCCCGATCCGCCGGCTTCGATCACCTGGGCAGGCGTCTGCATGAACACCGCGCCCAGCACCGCCTGATTCTGCACAAAGGGCACGCCCACGGTGAAATAATCGTTGCCGTCCATGCTGACGTGGAGGTCGATCTCCTCGCCCCGCAGCACCAGGCGCAGACCGTCCATGATGTCCTTGCCGTTCAGGGTTGCGGCAAAGTCCGGGTTGTCGGCGTAGGCAACGTTCATGTTGTCCATCATCCGGCCCGTGCGGTCAACCACAAGGATGTACGCGCCGTATTCCTCGTAAACCGCCGTGGACTTCCACTGGATATACTGCTGCTGACTGGAATCCGCGCGGTCAAAAAAGCTGCGGCTCGTACGCCGTTGGGCGGCGAGGTAGGCGATCTCGCGGGCCTCGCTGCGCAGGGTTTCCATGATGGCCTCTGTCTGCTGATCGCGCAAAGCCACCCAGCCGATGCCGGACAGAACCGCCGTCAGCAGCAGGATCACCGTCAGCACCACGGCCATGATGCGTGCAAACATCGTTCAATCTCCTTAAAAGGCCGGGCGTTCAATGGCCCGGCCCATGCATTACTGCACCTCGAATTTATATCCCCTGCGCCAGATGGTGGTGATACCCCAGCCGTGCTTCTCGCACTCCGGGAGCTTGTCGCGCAATCGCTTGACGTGCACGTCCACCGTGCGGCTTTCGACCTCCACGTCGTAGCCCCACACGCGATCCAGCAGCTGGCCGCGGGTGAAGAGCTGATTGGGGTGGCTGGCCAGGAAGTACAGCACCTCCAGCTCCTTGGGAGGCATGTCGACCTTCTCGCCCTCGTAGAACACCTCGTACCGGGAGAGGCTAACCGTCAGGCCGGGGAAAGACAGGCTGTCGGACTTCTCCTCCTCCGGGCCCTGGGTACGGCGCAGCACCGCCTTCACGCGGGCGACCAGCTCCTTCGTGTCGAAGGGCTTGGTGACGTAATCGTCCGCGCCCAGCTCCAGGCCCAGCACCTTGTCGAAGGTCTCGTCCTTCGCCGTCAGCATAATGACAGGAATGGTGCTGGTCTTGCGGACAGTCTTGAGCACCTGCCAGCCGTCCACGCCGGGTAGCATCAGGTCAAGCAGCATCAGGTCCGGCGGCAGCTTGCGGAATTCATTCAGCGCATCGTCGCCGCGCTGGGCCACCTTGACGTCGAAGCCCTCCTTCTCCAGGTAGAGCTGCACCAGATGGGCAATATTGGGATCATCATCAACGATGAGAATATAGGGCTTATCTTTCATGGGTTGGACACCTCCGAGGGTAGGATAGCATGGAAGTGTGACGCGGGAATGAATGAACTGTTAATTCGGCAATTCCACCTGATATTTGTCATCAATGAGGATGACCTCGCAGCCATGCTCGCGGCATTTCGCCAGATTGGCCGCATTATCCCGGATGAGTTCTGCCAGATCAAGCTCCGGCTCCTCTTCTCGGTTTTCCACCACACTGGCATAACGACGCACGTCAGAAAAATGGTTCTGCAGATACTCCCCGGTCATTACCAGACACACAAAGCGGATATGCGGCAGGTATTCGTCGCCAAAATCCTTGCGCCAGTCGAAGGGCAGATAACAGCCCTCGATGACCAGGTTCTGCTCATTCTCGATGGCGGTCTTGATCATTTCCCGCACGATGGGCCACATCAGGGCGGTGAGTTCATCGTCCTGCTCCACCGTCAAATCGGTGTAGCCGGAGCGGATCAGCCCCATTTTCAGATGGTCAAGGGACAAATAGGGCCAGCCATGCTTCTCCAGCAGGCGCTGCGCAAGGTTGGTCTTGCCGGTATGGCTTGTGCCGGCGATCAGGGTGATGATGGGAATCCCTCCCTTACTTCAGCGTCACGATGGTCACGCCGGATTCGCCCTCGCCGTACACGCCCAGGCGGGAGCTTGCCACGTGCATATGGCGGCGCAGATGCTGCTGAATACCGCTGCGCAGCACGCCCGTGCCCTTGCCGTGGATGATGCTCACCTCGCCCATACCAGCCAGGATGGCGTTGTCCAGGTAGATGTCCACCTGGGCCAGAGCCTCGTCCAGGGTCATGCCGCGGACGTCGCACTCCATGCGGACGGTGCGTTCCATCGCGCCGGTGTGCATGCGCACGCTGGACTGCTTGGGCTTCTGGTTCGCGGCGGGCTTCTCCTTGATCAGCCGCAGCTGGGAGAGGTTCACCTTGAGCTTCATGATGCCCGCCTGCACCTCGACCTCGCCCTTTGCGTTGGGCGTGCCCAGCACCGTGCCCTGGCTGCCGATGGTCAGGATATCGACCTTGTCGCCGGGCTTGACAGTCTTGGGCGCGAGGCCGTTGTCGACCTTCTGCGTGAGGCCCTCGGCAAGGTTGTCGACGCTCTTTTCGATCTGCTTGCGGACGGCGTTGATGCCTGCGTCGGGGCTCAGTGATTCCTTCTTCATGCGTTTGAGGTCGGAGATGATGCCCTCGGCCTCGCGGCGGGTCTGCTCCATGATGCGGCGCGCATCCTCCTTGGCCTTGCGGATGGCGGACTCCCGCTTCTCCTCGATCTCCTTGCGGAGACGCTCTGCCTCGTCGCGCAGCTTGATGGTCTCTTCACTGGCCTGACGGGCGATCTCCCGCTCGCGCTCGGCCACCTGCCGGTGGTATTCCGCGTTGGCAATGACGTCCTCAAAGCGGATGGAATCGCCGGAAAGCAGCTTCTTCGCGTCCTCGATGAGGTTCTCCATCAGGCCCAGCTTGCGGCTGATTTCAAAGGCGTTGGACTTGCCCGGCACACCGATGGACAGGCGATAGGTGGGCCGCAGCGTCTCCACGCTGAACTCCACCGAAGCATTCTCCACGCCGGGGGTAGACAGGGCGAATGCCTTCAACTCGCTGTAATGGGTGGTGGCCATCGTCCGCACACGGATGTTGCGCAGGCGGGTCAGGATGGCCTGGGCCAGCGCCGCGCCCTCGGTGGGGTCGGTGCCCGCGCCCAGCTCGTCAAAGAGCACCAGATCGCGGGGCGTGACCTCCTGCATGATGCTGACGATGTTGGTCATGTGACTGGAGAAGGTCGAAAGGCTCTGCTCGATGGACTGCTCGTCGCCGATGTCCGCAAAGACCTGCTCGAACACCGCCAGCTCCGTACCGAGGTCGGCCGGAACCTGCAGACCGGCCTGTGCCATCAGCGTGAACAGGCCCACAGTCTTCAGCGTGACCGTCTTGCCGCCGGTGTTGGGGCCGGTGATGATGAGGCTCGTGAAGTCCTTTCCCAGCCAGAGGTTTGAGGGCACCACCTTCTCCGGGTCGATCAGCGGATGACGGCCGCGGATGATGTTCAGGTAGCCGTTCTGGTTCAGCTTGGGCGTGACGGCGTACATCTCGCGGCTCAGCAGGCCCTTGGCGAAGATGAAATCCAGCTCAGCGAGGATCTCCACCGTCGCGCGCATTTCGTTTGCGTAAGGCGCGACCTCGGCAGACAAAGCCGCCAGAATACGCTCGATCTCCTGCTTTTCCTTGGCCTCCCACTGGCGCAGCTCGTTGCCCATCTCCACCGCCGCCATGGGCTCGATGAAGAGGGTCGCGCCGGTGGCGGACTGGTCGTGCACCAGGCCGGGCACCATGCTGCGGCAGTCAGCGCGCACAGGGATGACATAGCGGTCGTTGCGCACGGTGATAATGGAATCGCTCAGGTACTTCTGGAAGTTGGGGTTGTGCACCATCTGGTTGAGCTTTTCCTTGATGCGCTCGGTGGCGCCGCGCAGGTGGCGGCGGATGTTCATCAGCTCGGAGGACGCACGGTCGGCGATCTCCTCCTCGGAGATAATGGCGTTGGTGATGTCCTGCTCGATGTGCCGCAGGGACACGATGCCCTGGGCCTTTTGCTTGAGCAAAGGCGTGTTGTCGCGCTCGGTGTCCAGGGCAGCGCGAGCAGACCTCGCCGCAGCCAGCAGCGACGCAATGGTCAGCAACGCCTTGGGGGACAGCGTCGCGCCCTTTTCAGCCAGGGAAATGGAGGCGCGCACGTCGTCGAAGGCCACCAGCGGCGACCCGCCCAGGTACTGCAAAGTGACGGTTGCCTCCTCGGTTTCAGCCTGCCAGACTTCGATTTCCGGCAGGTTGCAGGAGGGCGTCAGGGCCATGCAAAGCTCCGCGCCCATGGGCGTCAGGGCCTTGGTGGCCAGGCGTTCCCGGATCTTGGTGAACTCCAGGACGCGAAGGGTTCTTTCTTTCATCATAAAACTTTTCCTCATTTTCGTCGAGGGATAACATAACAACAAATCTTATTCTACCGGCCGGTTCCAGTGGGCGGAGGTGGATTCTCCCCTGCCCTTTTCGCCGTTCCAGACGGCGACGGCATTCGCGATCTCTGCGCCGGATTCGCCGTTCAGGGTCATCATCGCAGGCCAGCCGGCGCTGCGGACGCGGGCCACGATGTCCGTCGGAACGCTGTTCATCAGCCGCACCAAGCAGCCCTCCGGGAGCCGCTGCCGCAGCAGGGGGAAGGCGGTATTCCGCCGGTCGATCAGCGCCGTTCCAGCCAGCGCATCGTCCTTGCCGTCGTCGCACAGGCGGCAGGAGGCGTGGCCCTTCGACAGGCCCAGATAAGTGCGGGCCGGGCAGTGGTGCAGCAGCATCAGCTGGGCGCGCCCCCAGGCAGGCACCAGCATCGGCGGATTGCCGGCCATCAGCGTGGTCAGCTCCGCCGCGGACAGCTCGCCGCTGGCGGTCACGAACTCGCATCCCTCCGCGTACAGCACCTGCGCCGCACGCCGGTTGGTCACGGGAATGCCCTCGCCCGCGCCCATCGGGACGGGCCACTGCTTGCCCAGTTGGCCAACGCTCCCCAGCACCACGCCGCCGAGCTTATCCGCATGGGCGGTGACGAAGCGGTGCAGCATGTCGAGCGTCGCCTGCTCGCACTTCATGGGCAGGTGCAGCCAAATGCCGGCGTCCAGCGCAGCCAGATCGCCTTCCAGCGCGGTTTCGCGGAAATCCTCCGGGTACCAAATCAGTCGCGCTGCCAAGCCCTTCACGACTTCATATTGGGCCATATCGCGGAAAACGATGGTTTCCGGCGCTGTTCCGGCAGGCAGGAGGAGCTCATCGGCAGGACATTCGCGGGCCTCCGCACGGGCGAAATCCTCCGCACGCTGGTTTTCCAGGGCGATCAGCGCGTCGCGGCGGATGGCATTGAGCGCCGACACCGCCACGAACGCGTTGTCGGTAAAGACGGTGCAGTCCCGCAATTCAAAGGGTGTGTCACCCATCTTGGCCAGGGACTTCTTCGCGTCGTCCTCGGTCAAGGCGCGCTTCTGGGCAGCGGAGACCACATCGCCCGTCACCGTCACGGTGGACGTACCATCTGTCGCGGTAAGGGTCAGCAGTTCGCCGGGCAGCGCCACAAGCGTCAGGTCGCAGGGGATGGCCGGGATGGTCATCGCGCGGGCTGCATCAAGCTGGGCGCTGCTGGTCAGGCGGTGGACGGTATCCCCCGCACGCACCTTCATGTCCGGGCGCAGCCGCAGCACGGCAATGCTCCCTGCGGGCGTGTCATGCCCGGAATAGATCATTTCATGGTCGCCACGGTCATTGCGAATTTGAAGGCCGTCGCCGTCGTGCAGATCGCGGCTCAGCCGGACACGCGCCATACCACCTGCGATGGCTTCGATCACGCCGATCGGCACGCCGCCGTGGTTGACGCGGTCAGGGTAGATGACCCCCGCGTCCTGCGCGCCCATGGCATAGCCGTTCATGAAACCGCCGCGGGAGAAGATTTGCGTGAGGCTGTCACGCTCGGCTTCGTCTGCCGGATGAAAAGCGCCGTCTTCCAGCAGGTCGATGCCCTTGCGGTAGCTGGCTGCGATGGTCGCCACGTATTCGGGGCGTTTGAGGCGGCCCTCCAGCTTCACGGAGCACGCGCCCGCCTTCACCAGGTCGGGCAGGTAATCGCGCATGCACACGTCGCGCGGGCTGAGCCACGCAGCGGTCTTTCCTCGGTAGGTATAGGGCAAGCGGCAGGGCTGGGCGCAGCGTCCGCGGTTGCCGCTGCGGCCGCCGATCATGGAGGAGAACAGGCACTGCCCGGACACGCCTACGCACTGTGCGCCATGGCCGAACACCTCAATCTCAATGCCCACGTCCGCGGCCTTGCGGATCTCCGCCAGCGAGCATTCCCGGGCCAGCACCGCGCGGGTCAGGCCATGACGCTTGACAAATTCCACGCCGGACGCGTTGTGCAGCGCCATCTGGGTGGACGCATGCACGGGCAAATCCGGGAAGCAGATGCGGCAGAGGTGCATCACGCCCAGGTCCTGCACCAGCACCGCGTCCACGCGCACCTCATTGAGGAGCCGCAGCACTTCCAGCACACCGGAAAGCTCGCCATCCTTGATCAGCGTATTGACCGTCACATGCACGCGGACATGGTGCAGGTGAGCAAAATGCACGGCCTCACGGAGCTGTTCCTCATCGAAATTGCCCGCGCCGGCCCTGGCGGAAAACGCAGCGTACCCCAAATAGACCGCGTCAGCGCCTGCTGCCACGGCCCGTTCAAGGGCTTCACGGTTGCCCGCGGGGGCCAGATTTTCCAATATCATAGGTGCTTTCTCCGCTTACTTTCCGTTTTCGCGCAGCGCGTTCAGCTCGCGGCGCAGACGGGCGTTTTCGTCCTGAGCCTTCATCAGCTCGTCCGCCATGTTCAGCGACACCAGCACCGCCACGTTTTCCTTGTTCATGCGGGTGGCGAAGGCGGTCTCGGTGATGCGGCGATCCACGTAATTCGCCACGCGGTTGATGTACTCCGGGCTGTCGGCAGAGACGAGGGTATACTCCTTGCCCGCCACCCGGACGATGGTTTTCTGCTTTTCCATACGATCCTCCCTGGAATAAAAATCGGCGCAAACCGGCGGAGTCTATGACCCATTATCGCCACGGTCTGCGCCGATTGTTAAACGCCACGAAGTGGCTCACATCTGGTCAAAAGGATAAACCTGGCCGAAGGTTTCCACGCGGATGGACTTCATCCGCTGATCGACCACGGGCTTGTCACGCATGTCGCGCTTGACGCTCACGATGGCGTCGGCAGTCTCCATGCCCTCCAGCACCTTGCCGAAGGCGGCGTACTGGCCGTCCAGGTGGGGGCTGTCGGAGGTCATGATGAAGAACTGGCTGCCGGCGGAGTCAGGCATCATGCTGCGGGCCATGGACAGCACGCCATAGGTGTGCTTCAGGTCATTCTGCCAGCCATTCATGGCGAACTCGCCCTTGATGTGGTAGCCGGGGCCGCCGATGCCGATGCCCTTGGGGTCGCCGCCCTGGATCATGAAGCCGGGGATGACGCGGTGGAAGATCAGGCCATCGTAGAAGCCGGAATTCGCCAGCGCAATGAAGTTGCCCACGGACTGGGGTGCGATCTCAGGGTAGAGCTCACCCTTCATTTCGCGGCCGTCTTCCATGGTGATGACAAAAGTGGGATTCTGTGCCATAATAGCACTCCTTTCAAATGGTAGCGGTCCCGCAGACCGCTCTGACAGCCGGACTGACCAGCTGATGATTTGCGCCTGCTTCTGCGCAAAGGTATGAACACTGCTATTGTACCAGCATTTGCTTAGAAATGCAAGTTTTCCGCGCAAATTCGCGGTCTTCAGGCAAAAACAGTGGGGTTTTCCGCGGATTTCAACCGCAAATTGCGTCCGAATGTGGTTTTCAGCAGCCGAACAGCTCTCGTTTGCGCTGAATCATCTCGTCCACCCGATTGATGTAATGCTCGACATTGGCCACATTCGGTGCACGGCCGATATGGCCCTCATCCTCATACACCCGCTTGGAGATGCCGCCCGCACCCAACGCCAAGATATGCGTTGTTTCCTCCATGATGTCCACATTGTACTGACACGCATGCCCCGCGATCGCATACCCGATATTCTCCTGATTGCCGGCCATGTTCTTCTGCCGGTACAGGTAATAGGGCTGCATGCCCAGTGCACGGGCGGTCTGCAGTCCCAGGTCAACCATCTGGGCCGCCTCCACGCCCGTGGGGAAGCGATAATTCTCAAAGTGCAGCCGCGTGGAGCGCTTGATCGCCAGCGTGTGCACCGTCAGGCTCTCCGGGCGGAGCTGCCTGGCATATTCCATCGTGCGGGCGAAATCGGCCACCGTCTCGCCGGGAAGGCCCGCGATCACGTCCATGTTGATGTGATGGATGCCCGCCTCCCGCGCCATGGCGTAGGCGTCGATCACCTGCTGGGCCGTGTGGGCACGTCCGATGATCCGCAGCGTCTCGTCGTTCATGGTCTGGGGGTTGATGCTGATGCGGCCCACGCCAGCAGCCTTGATCGCCGCCAGCTTACCGGGGGTGATGGTGTCCGGGCGGCCGGCCTCAACGGTGTATTCCATCGCGCCGGGGAAGCACTGCATCATCTTGTCCAGCAGGCGAGTCAGCTGATCCTCATTGAGGCTGGTGGGCGTACCGCCGCCCACATACACCGCGCGGAGCTTCCGTCCGGTCGCTGCGATCATGCCGCTGCAAGCCTCCATCTCGTGGAACAGCGCATTCAGGTAGGGCTCGACCATCTTGCCCTTGCCCAGCTCGCCCGAGGAGAAGGAGCAGTAGGTGCACCGCGTCGTGCAGAAGGGGATGCCGATGTACACGTCCATCCACTTGTCCTCCGGCGGAGGCAGCTGCCCCTGCACCTGGGCGATCTCCCACAGGATGTCCGCCCGGTCCGGCTGCACGTCGAAGCTGTCGATGACGTACCGCTTCGCGTTCTCGCCGGTCAGGCCAAGGCCGATGGCCTCGTACATCAGGTGAGTCGGGCGGATACCGGTCAGGCTCCCCCACGGCGGATGGATGCCCATCACCTCGCGGCACAGGTCGTACAGCGTCTGCCGCACAAGGCGGCGGGCTGCACGCTTG
The DNA here is from genome assembly GCA_045591175.1 of Clostridia bacterium. GTDB lineage: Bacteria > Bacillota > Clostridia > Christensenellales > Aristaeellaceae > UBA11524. Next base: position 22,421 of record JAZNSI010000016.1, on the reverse strand, counting down.
CGATGGAGCGTCAGCAGTCGCTCATCGTCCTCATGGGGCGGGATCGCCACGGAGCGCTCTGCCGTGTGCGTGCCGTCCGTGAAGCGGCAGTGATACGCGTCCTCCCCTTCCCACGCGGTGAAGGTGTAATCCGGCGCATCCCACGCGCTGTCGTCAATCCCGAACAGCCGGGTGATGTTCATCAGTTCCGGCTGGATGGTATCAAGGTATTGCGTCATAATGTACCTCATCAGTGCCCAGGAAATATCTCGTATTGCTGAACCAGCGGCTGCAATCTGCGCAGGGATTCCGCCAACTGCCGCATGTTTCCGCCGGGCAGATCGGTGCGCCCGTAGCCGTAATGGAACAGCGTATCGCCGGTGAAGAGCCACTCCCCTGCCTGGTAGCAGACGCAGCCCGGGGTGTGGCCCGGCGTGTGCAGCACGGTGAAGGTCACGCCGGCATAGGTGATTTTGTCGCCCTCCGCGACCGTGCGGGTGGCCGCCGGAGCCGTCACATTCCAGCCCACCAGCCAGCTGGCATTGAGTCGAGTGTCTCCCAGCATGGGGGCGTCATCCCGGTGGATGACGATCTCCGCGCCGTCCTTGGCCAGCTCCGCAACGCCGCCGATGTGGTCAAAGTGGCCGTGGCTGAGCAGGATGGCCTCGATCCTGCGGCCCTCGCAGGCCTCGCGGATGCGCTCCGGCTCAGCGCCGGGGTCGATGACGACGCAGGCAGCGCCGGTTTTATCCGCATCATCCCACACGATGTAGCAGGAGGTAGCGAGTTCACCGACGGTCAAAGTTTTCATGTGCAGCATGGTTTTTCACCTGTTTCACGCTTGATATTACAAGGCAGGGTTTCGCGTCTGCGGACGCGACCAAAGGGCTTTCCGGTCGCCCTTTGGAAACCTTCGGTCAAAACAACTTGGTCGAATCCATCAGCATAGTGACCGGGCCGTCATTGGTGAGCGACACCTGCATGTCCGCGCCGAACACGCCGGTTTCCACGTGGATGCCCTGGTCTCGCCATGCCTTGACGAGGCCCTCATACATCGGGATGGCCTTGTCCGGGCGGGCAGCGGCAGTGAAGCCGGGACGGCGCTGGCTGCGGGCGTCACCGTACAGCGTGAACTGGCTGATTGCCAGAATCTCGCCGCCCACGTCCAGGATGGACTTGTTCATCTTGCCGTTCTCGTCCTCGAAGATGCGCAGGGGCGGGATCTTGTTGGCCATGTATTCCAGATCTTTTTCGGTGTCCTCCGCGGACACGCCGATCAGGATCATATAACCCTTGCCGCACTTGCCAACAACTTCGCCGTCAATGGCGACAGACGCGGATGTAACCCGCTGAATCACACAGCGCATGGGATTCCCTCCTAATTTACGTCATGAAACATGAATATTGGCTGTCGGCCCTGCCGACCTCCTTCAAGAAAGGCCCTCCCGAGGGAGAGCCGGTTGTGTTATGCACGGAATACGTCGATCACGTCGGACTTCTTCATCAGCTGCTTGACCACCTTGTCCATCTGCTCGCGGGACTTGACTTCCACCGCGAAGCGGAAGGTGGCGATCTGCGTTTTTTCATCCAACGATGCCGCCACGTTCTTGATGCTGATGTTCATCTCGCCAATGATCGAAGCGATCTCCACCAGCAGGTTGGGCTTGTCGTAGGCCACGATCTTGATAGATGCGGTGAAGGCGCCCACGTTCTCGTCTGCCCAGTCCACCTCGACGCGGCGCTCCTCCTCGCCGGAGAGCGCGTTGACGCAGTCCGCCTTGTGGATGGTCACGCCGCGGCCACGGGTGATGTAACCCACGATGTCATCGCCGGGGACGGGGGTGCAGCAGCGGCCGAAACGCACGGGAATGTCCATATCCTCGTTGCCGGGCATGAAGATGCCGTGATTGGCTTTGGCATTGGCCCGGCGCTGGGTCTGGGTCTGCTGCTGGGGTGCGAGCAGGTCTTCGATCTTGGGGGCGGCAGCAGCCTGTGCGGCCCGCTGCTCCTCCACCAGACGGCTGACAACATACACCGCCGCCATGCCGCCGTAGCCCACCGCAGCGAAGATGTCGTCCACCTGGGTGAAACCGTACTTACGCATGATGGAGTCGTAGAACTCCGGCTTGATCAGCTCGCTGGGATTCATGCCGCGGCGGCGACATTCCTTTTCCACCATGTTGCGGCCCAGCTCGATGTTCTCAACCTTGAATTCCTTCTTCAGGAAGGCGCGGATCTTCGATTTTGCCTGGGGCGTCTTGCAGATGCGCAGCCAGTCGGTGGACGGGCCCTTCGACGACGCACTGGTGATGATCTCCACCCGGTCGCCGGTCTGGAGCGCCGTGTCCAGCGGCATGATTTTGCCGTTGATCTTCGAGCCTACGCACTTGTTGCCCACGCCCGAATGGATGCGGTAAGCGAAGTCCAGCGGGGTCGCGCCCTTGGGCATGGAGATCACGTCGCCCTTGGGGGTGAAGAGGAAAACCTCCTCGGCGAAGAGGTCGGTTTTCAGCGTGTCCATGAACTCCTTGGAGTCACGGGTGTCACTCTGCCAGTCCAGAATTTGACGAACCCAGGTCAGCTTGGAGTCCAGGTCGTCGCCGCTGCCCTTCTCCTTGTAGCGCCAGTGGGCCGCAATGCCGTATTCCGCCACGCGGTGCATTTCCCAAGTACGGATCTGCACCTCAAAGGGGAAGGGCATCTTGCGGCCGCCCACCACCGTGGTGTGCAGGGACTGGTACATGTTGCCCTTGGGGACGGAGATGTAGTCCTTGAAGCGGCCCGGCATCTGGTTCCACAGCGTGTGGACGATGCCCAGCACCACATAGCAGTCCGGCACGGAGTCCACCAGCACGCGGATCGCGATCAGGTCATAGATCTGGTCGAAGGGCTTGTTTTGAAGCACCATCTTGCGGTAGATGGAGTAGAAATGCTTCGGACGGCCGTCGATGTCATAATGGATGTGCATCTCGTCCAGCTTCTCGGAAAGCTCCGCGATAACGGTGCGGATGTTCTCCTGTCGCTCGGAGCGCTTCTGGCCGACCTTCTGCACCAGGTTCTGATACCCGGCGGGGTCGATGTAGCGCAGGGACAGATCCTCCAGCTCCTGCTTGATGGCGTACACACCCAGACGGTGTGCCAGCGGCGCATAAATATCCAGCGTCTCGCGGGCGATGGCCACCTGGCGCTCCGGCTTCTGGAACTTCATGGTGCGCATATTGTGCAGGCGGTCCGCCAGCTTGATCAGCACCACGCGGATATCCTTGGCCATGGCCATGATCATCTTGCGCAGGGATTCGGCCTGAGCCTCCTCCTTGTCGGCGAAATCCAGCTTGTCCAGCTTCGTCACGCCGTCCACCAGCCAGGCCACCTCGTCGCCAAACTCCTTGCGCAGGGTGTCCAGGGTGATGTTCTCGCAGTCCTCCACGGTATCGTGGAGCAGACCAGCCGCAATGGTCGGCGGGTCGATCATCAACTCGGTCAGGATGCTCGCAACGAAGCAGGGATGCACGAAATAAGGCTCGCCGCTCTTGCGCTTTTGATCCTTGTGGGCTTCCTGGGCGAAGAGGTAGGCCTTTTTGACCAGCTCCGCGCCGTCGCCGGGGTTATACTTTTCCACACGCGCGAGCATGGCGTTGAGCGGCATCGCTTCGTAAACTGTATACATGAGCATCCTCCTTTCCTTGGCAGATCACAGCCTCGCGGCTGATTCGAATAGTATACTCAACGGATGGCGCGCAGATACCGCACCAGCGGGCTGTCGTCCATGCGGCACTTTTCCGGGGGCAGCAGCTTCACCGCGTAGGGGTTCAGCGACATTTCCACCAGATGCACCTGATGGAAGGCCATCAGGCCGGTCAGCACCTGCGCAGAGGTCAGGCCGGCGTCCGCCGCCAGCTGGCTCGCCGCCATCGTACCGCCCATGCGGACGCGCTTGTACAGCGTGCGCAGTGTGTCGTCATCCATGGCGAGGGAAGCCAACTGCGCCTTCATCGCCGGATTTGTCCGCATGGCATGCAGCTTCGCGCGGGGGCACTTTTCCGCGATGGCCGCAGCCTCGCCGGGCAGCACGTCGCCATCCAACAGGACGATGTCCGTCCACACGTCGGTCAGCTTGTCGATCTCGGGATTCATCAGCACCGTGTTGAAGGCGCGCACGTCCTTCACCGTGCCGATGGCCGTATCCGCCTGCTTTTCGGAGAGCAAACGCACGGCGGCTTCCCGCTCGTGGCCGATGAATAGCACGTTCCGCCCGGTTTGCGCGAGTTTGCGTGCACCGGCAGCCGTGACCGTTTCCACATTGGCAGGAATTTGTTTATTATTCGACGCAAGTGCTGTCATTTCCTGCAAAAGCCCGAAAAACAGCGTATCCCCGTCAGGAAGCGTCACCGCGCCCTCGGCGGGCGTGAGGGCCTCCACCATCAGTTGGGGCGTGACTCGCCCGCGGAATTCATTGCGCTCCGGGGTGAATAGCACGTCCACTCTTTCGAGGCCTTCGTCCGCCAGATCGCCTTTGCCGAAGGCAATACCGTCGCGGATGGTTTGCCCGTCCAGCAGCATGACCTTCAAATGCGTGCGGGTTTTGCCAACACGTTGGGCCTGCTGCAGGTGGGCGTCCCGCGCCAGGAACACCGGGTTGGGGTTCGAATAGCCCGTGGGCTGGAGCAGATCGAGCTGGTCGATCATGCCCAGATCCACCTCTGCCAGGCGGACGGTGTCGTCGTACTCCTTCGCCGGGATATAGCAGCGCAGGTCGCAGTTTTCGTTGATGGCCAGGTTCAGCCGGCGGCGCAGTTCCGGCAGGAAATCAGCCTGCATGGTCAGGCCCGCCGCCTGTTCATGTCCGCCGAAGCGCAGGAACAGATCCTTGCAGGTGGTGAGCATCGCGTGGATATTCACGCCGGGGATCGACCGGCAGGAGCCCACCGCAATGCCCTCCTCGTTCTTCGTCAGCACGATGGTCGGGAAGTGGTATTTCTCGCAGATGCGCCCGGCTGCCAGGCCGATCACGCCGTGGTTCCAGCCCTCGCCCATGATGATGATCACGCGGTCCGTCAGGAAATCCACGCACTCGTCGATCATGCCGATCGCCCTTTGGGTGATCTCCTGCTCAATGGCCTGACGCTGCTGATTGGCACTTTCGAGGTGCATGGCGATGGGATCGGCGGTCTCCGCGTCGGGAGCGGTCAGCAGCTTCACGCCCTGGGAGGCGTCCTCCAGACGTCCGCCGGCATTGAGCCGCGGCGCCAGGCGGAATCCCACATGCCCGGAATTCAGCGGGGGATGCACATCGCTGACGGTCATCAGCGCACGCAGACCGGGCCGTGCACTATCCGCCATGAGCTTCAAGCCCTCGCGGACAATGATGCGGTTCTCATCGATCAGGGGGACGATGTCCGCCACAGTGGCCAGCGCAGCCAGGTCAATGCGGCGCATGACCGCCTCCATGCCCAGCAGCGCCTGGGTGAGCTTGAGCGCCACGCCCGCGCCGCACAAACGCCGGAAGGGATACTCCCCCAGCAGTGGATTCAGCACCACATCCGCTGGGGAAGGCGTGTCTGCCAGTTGATGATGGTCGGTCACGATGACGGTCATGCCCAGCATTTGGGCCAGCTTGACCTCCTCGTGATTGGTCACGCCGCAGTCCACGGTGATGAGCAGGCGGTGGGTTTCCGCCATTTCCCGCACCGCGTCGCAGTTGAGGCCGTAGCCCTCGCCGTGGCGGCTGGGGATGCGGAAATCCGGGTCAGCGCCCAGCTCCCGCAGGGTCTCCAGCATGATGGAGGTTGCGCACACGCCGTCCACGTCATAATCGCCGTAAACAATGATGGGAAAATCCCCTGCGATGGCCTCCCTGATGATGCGCACCGCCTTGTCCATCCCCTGCATGAGGAAGGGATCGTGGAGGTGCTCCACCGAAGGATAGAGGAAGCGATCGGCCTTTTCCGCCGTGTCCACGCCGCGGGCACGCAAAAGAGCGCTCAGCCAGATGGGCAGATCGCCGATGGGCTGTACGTCCCTGGGGCCCCGCTTGATGAACTGCAGCATGGTTTACTCCTCGTCGTCCTCGTCTTCGTCGTCGGTCTTTTCCTTCTTGGGGAATTTCTCCTCCAGCCAGGCCCAGATATAGCCGCTGATCAGGTTGGAGGACCAGGTGCCCGCGATCACGCCCACGATGATGGGCAGCGCAAATTCCTTGATCGCCGCCACGCCCAGGATGTACAGGGCAAGGATCGTCACCAGCGTGGTGATGCTGGTCATGATCGTGCGGCCGAAGGACTCGCGCACGGAGATGTTCACGACCTCTGCCTTGGCCAGTTCAGGCTTGTTCTTCGCATTCTCGCGGATGCGGTCGAAGATCACGATGGTATCGTTGATGGAATAGCCCACGATGGTCAGCGCCGCCGCGATGAAGGAGCTGTTCATCTCGATCACGTCGCGCAGGATGACCATGAAGGCCATCATCACCGCCACGTCATGGCAGAGTGCCAGCACCGCCGCCACACCGGAGTGGAAGTCGAATCGCCAGGCGATGTAAATCAGCATCAGCACAGAGGCGATCAGCACGGAGGTGAATGCATTCCTGATCAGCGTCGCGCCGGCCACCGGGCCGACATAGCTGACGTCGCCCATGGGCTGGGCGTTGGGATAGGCAGCTTGCAGCTTTTCCGTCACGGCGGATTGCACGTCCTGGACGTCCTCCGCGCCGACGGATTTGATGCGCACAAGCGCTTCATTCTGCCCTGCGCCCTGAAGGCTCACATTGTAGGCGCTGCCCAGGACTGCCGCCACCTGGGGCTGCGTCGTGCTTTCGCCCAGGTCATAGGGCATCGAAAGGCCGCCGGCGAAGTCCAATCCGAGGTTCACGCCGCGCCCGCACAGCGTCAGTACCACCGCCAGCAGGATGATCAGCGCAGAGAGAAGCATCGCGGGCTTGAAGAATCGGTTCATGTTCATCTCACTCGCCCTCCTCTTCCGTGATCTTGCCGGAGGTAAAGGCAGCGGGCTGCCACTTCCGGGCCGCCACCAGATTTTTCAGCAGGATGCGCGTCACGAACACCGCCGTGAACATGGATACCAGCACGCTCAGACCCAGCGTCATGCCGAAGCCGCGGATGGTACCCGTACCGAAGACCAGCAGCACGCCCGCCGCGATCAGCGTGGTAATGTTGCCATCCAGCACGGCGGAGGATGCATTCTTGAAGCCGGTGCGGACGGCTGCCTTGAGGCTGCGGCCCCGGCGAACTTCCTCGTTGAAGCGCTCGAAGATGATGACATTGGCGTCCACCGCCATGCCGATGCCCAGCACGATGCCCGCCAAACCAGAGAGCGTCAACTGGATGCCCGGCACCAGGTAGATCAGCAGGAACAGCAGAATGATGTAGATCACCAGCGCCCAGGCAGCCACCACGCCGTTCATGCGATAGCGCCAGCAAAGCAGCGCCATGATGATGACCATGCCGATCAGCGCGGCGGTGACGGAGGTGGACAGGGCGTTATCGCCCAGGGTGGCAGAAACGGTGTCCACTTTCTGCTGGGTCAGCACCAGCGGCAGCGCGCCGGACTGGATCTGCGCGGCGACCTTGGCGGCTTCCTCATGATTGGCCATGCCAGAGATGGTGCAGCTGCCATTGGGGATGGGCTCATTCACCACAGGCTGCAGCAGCACTTCTCCGTCCAGCAGCACATAGAGCACCTGACCCACATAGCGGGTCGTCATCTCTTTGAACAGCTCCGTACCGGACTTGTTCAGCTTGAGGTTGATGACGTATTCGCCCAGGGAATCCGCGCTCTGGGAGACCGCAGGTTCCGCGCTGGAGACCGCATCGCCGGTCATGAAGACCGTGCCGTCAGGGGTGGTGAACTCCAGCAGGGCGGGCTCGCCGATCAGCTCCAGCACCAGGGCGGTGTCGGTCACATCGGGGATCTCCACGCGGATGCCGTCATCGCCGATGCTCTGTACGGTCGCCTCGGAGTAGCCCTTGTCACCCAGGCGTGCCCGGATGACGGACATGGTGGTGTCCAGCAGATAGGCGAAGTCCGCGTCGCCCTCGTCCGGGCGGGCCGCGGAGTATTCCACATACACGCCGCCCCGCAGGTCAAGGCCCAGGGGCAGGGCTTCGGGCCAGTTGTCCGCATCGGTGGTGGGGAGCCAGTTTTTCAATCCGATGGCGGGGATCCCCGCCACGCCGACGACGGCCAGCACCGCCGTCAGCAGCAGTATCGCAGCCAGCGTCAGACGGGCGCTGGTCTTGGCTTTCTTCATGGGCATTCATCCTCTCACGGGTGATGTTCGGGCAAAAATTGCATACAGAATATTATACCTGATTGTGTAGGGAACGTCAAGTTTTGCGCACCCGAAAAGGGACGCCTCTGAGGCGTCCCTGCGTATGCTATTTGCTTACTCCGGCAGGGCGCTCACCTGCGCCCTGCCTGACTGATCCCGCGTCACCCGGTAGAAGCCGATCAGGTTGCCCAGTGCCATCGCCTGGTAAAGCGCTTTGACCCGGGGCGCGTCCTTCTCCTCAAAGCGCACGGACAAGCCGCAGCCCAGGGCCACCGCGCGGGGCGTCGTCACAATGGATGCCTTCATCCCCCGGGCCTTCAGCGCCTCCTCAAAGGCCATCACCTGCAGCCGCGAGCGGAACGCCGCAATGCAGAAATTCTCCTCCATGGTTCTACCCCCTTCCGTCCTGCTGATAAGATATGACGACATCAACAAGTCGTGCAGGAGGGGCCCATGATTTATCTGGACAATGCCGCCACCAGCTTCCCCAAGCCGCCGCAGGTGATCCGCGGGATGACGGAGGCGCTGCAGCAATATGGCGCCAATCCGGGGCGGGGCGGGCATCAACTGGCCCTCCAGGCCGGACGGACGGTGGAAAAATGCCGGGAAGCCGCTGCTGCCCTGCTGGGCGCGCGCCCGGAGCGGGTCATCTTCACCCGCAACTGCACCGAGTCCCTCAACCTGGCCATCCTGGGCATGCTGCACAAGGGGGACGAGGTGATCTGCTCCCACGGGGAACACAATGCCGTCATGCGTCCGCTGGAGCGCCTGGTCAGCCGCGACGGCGTCACGGTAAAGCTGCTGCGCCCGGACGGACGCGGCCTGCTCTCTCCCGAGGGGCTGCGGAGGGCCATCACGTCCCGGACGGGGCTGGTCATCATCTGCCATGCCAGCAATGTCACCGGGGTGATCCAGCCGGTGCGGGAGCTGGGGAGCATCTGCCGGGAGAAGGGCGTGCCGCTGCTGGTGGATGCAGCCCAGACCGCCGGCGTGCTGGATGTCTCCCTGGACAGCCTGCATGCAGACATGATCGCCATGCCCGGCCACAAGGGGCTGCTGGGGCCTCACGGAACCGGCCTCCTTGCCCTGCGAGAGGGCGTTGATCCGGAGCCGCTGATCCTGGGCGGGACGGGCTCTGCCAGTGAGAGCGTCCGCCAGCCGGAGCTGCTGCCCGACCGGTATGAGTCCGGCACGGTGAATCTCCCCGGCATCGCGGGACTGCTGGCCGGTATCGAGTACATCGCCCGGCAGCGGGAGGACATCCACCGCCGGGAAAGCGCGCTGAACGAACGGCTGCGGCGGCAGCTGGCGGGGATCCCGGGGCTGCGCATCCTGGGGGATGATTCGGCGCCGCGGGTAGCCATCACTTCCGTCGTCCCCGAAGGAGGCGACAGCTCTGCCCTCGCCGATGCGCTGGACGCAACGGGTGTGGCCGTGCGCGGCGGGCTTCATTGCGCCCCGGCCATGCACAGCTATCTGGGCACCATGCGCTCCGGGGCGGTGCGTTTCTCCCCCGGCCCCTACACCACCGAACGGGACGTCGATGACGCCGCAGCCCTTGTGGCCCGGCTGATGCGCACCAGCTGAAACGGTTCACAGCATCTCCCGGGGGCGGCGGCTGCGGCGGCACAGCACCGCCATCGTCAGGCATACCAGCCCTGCCAGCGCATAAAGACGCATGTCCGTCAGCACATACAGCAGCAGCATCCCCAGGCCGTAGAGGTGATAGCGCCTTGCCTTGTCCGGCCGGAAAACAAGCCGGATGACGCTCCCCTGCCTGGCCAGACGCTTGCGGCGCTGCCCCAGCGCAACGAGCTGCTCATCCGTCGCCGGGGAGAACTGCCCTGCAATGGCCAGAAGCGTGCTTCTCGGGATGATGCGCAGGGGGACGAGCGCGCCTTCCGCCTTCGCCATAACCTTGGGGGACGCCTTCCCCAGCGGGCACAGGATGGCCCTGTCCGCCTTCACCCGGCGGGCGGCACGCTGCGCCGCAAGCAGATCCCCCACGGAGAGCTCCGCGTCCTCCGGCATCCGGATGCACTGCACAAGCAGCGTTTCCTCCCCCTGACGGCACAGGACGCCTTCCTCCTTCACCGTCTGCAGGGTGATGGGCCATTTCTCCGCCAGCAGCAGCGCTGCCCGGAAGTGCGCCTCCCGGGGCTCAGCCATCAGCATGTCCTCCAGCATCAGCTCCGCGCCAAGGCGGCTGCGGAGCGCCTTTTCGCGCCGGTGGACGGTTCGCTTGCGCCATTCCCGGCGGGCCGCGCACAGGAGCGTCCCCAGCGCCGCCCCTGCCAGGAGCGTGGGCAGCGTCATCCCCCACAGCCACATGAACCAGCCTGTCGCCAGCAGATACAGAAGCGCCCGCAGCCCCAGCCCATCCAGCATCTCTGACAGGCGGTTGCGGCGAAGATAGCGTTCCATGTGTCCATCTCCTTGTTTACAATCGGCAGAAAATCGGTTATAATGGTAGCAGAAGAAATACTTGGGGAGGCAGCGCATGGCCAGGGAACGCATCGGTATCATGGGGGGGACCTTTGACCCCATCCACCAGGGGCATATCCGCATGGCGCAGTGCGCGCTGGACAGCCTGGCGCTGGATCGGGTGCTGATGCTGCCCTCGGGGAATCCGCCCCATAAGCCGGACATCACCCCCGGCGAGGATCGCTACCGCATGGTCTGCGCGGCCTGCACGGGCATCCCCGGCTTGACGCCCTGCCGGGAGGAGATCGACCGCGCCGGCGTGATCTACACGGTAGATACGCTGTCCATCCTGCATGAAAAATATCCCAAGACGGATCTGTACTACATCATCGGCGCGGACACGCTGATGGAGCTGCACAAGTGGCGCTGCTTTGAAACCGTGCTGACCCTGTGCACCTTCCTGATCTGCCCGCGCTCCTGGCACTACACGCCCCAGCAGCTCACCGAGGAGCGCAAGCGCCTCACCGCCCTGGGCGGACGCTTCGTCATGCTGGATATGGATGTGCTGGACGTTTCCTCTTCCGGAGTGCGCCAGGCCATCCGGGAGGGCGCAAGCACGCCGCATCTGCCCGTACAGGTGCGGGAATATGCACAGATCGCCGGGCTCTACGGCGCACAGCTGCGCATCCCTGAGGGGCCCAGGTGGTTGGACATGCTCTTCCGCGATTTGAGCGTCAAGCGATTCTCCCACACGCTGGCCGTGGCGGATACTGCCCGTCGTCTGGCGCTGCTGCATGGGCTCGACCCGGTGAAGGCTGAAACCGCCGGTCTGCTGCATGACTGCGCCAAGTGCCTCCCCCTGGAGGAGATGCAGCGCATGGCCAGGGAGAATCAGTTGACGGAGGACACCTCCATCCTGGCGAGCGGCGCGCTGCTGCATTCCGTCGTTGGCGCGCACCTGGCCCGCACGAAGTACGGCTGCACGGACGAGGAAGTCATCGCGGCGATCCTCAGCCATACCACCGGCAAGGCAGGCATGAGCCGCCTGGATATGGCCGTCTGGCTGGCGGATACCATCGAACCCACCCGCGCACCCTACCCCTTGCTGGACAAAACGCGGATGCTGGCAGGCCTGTCGCTGGAAAAGGCGATGATCACCAGCCTGGAGGGGACGCTCCAACACGTCCGCAAGAAGGGCGACGCGGTGCATCCCGCCACCGTGGAGACGCTGGACTGGCTGCATACCCTGCCCATCAACTAAATGTACAAAACAGGAGGGGCCTCCCTCCGGATAGGAGATTATTATGACCGATATCGCCATCACTCAGGACATTGCCCAAACCCTGTACAAGAACAAGGCCAATCATATCCTCGCCCTGGACGTGCGCGAGCTGACCGTCATCTGTGACTACATGGTCATCGCATCGGGCCGCAACGCCAATCAGGTGAAGGCCCTGGCCGACGACGTGGACGACCGCATGGCCGAGCTGGGCGTGCCGATCCGCCGCACCGAGGGCGCGAACGATGGCCGCTGGATCATCCTCGACTACGGCCACATCATGGTGCACGTTTTCCATCAGGAGGAGCGTCAGTTCTACAACCTGGAGCGCCTGTGGGAGGACGGCAGCAACCGCCTCGTCCTGCCCTTTGACCAGACGATCCCGGACTGATCCATGCGCTGCGTGATCAACACGCCCCTTGGCCCCCTCGCCATCTGCGAGGAGGATGGGGCCATCTGCGCCATCGACTTCACCGAGGGCGAATTATGCCCTCCCGCAACACCCCTGCTGCAGGAAGCAGCCCGTCAGCTCATCGCCTATTTTGACGGCACCCTGACGGATTTCGACCTGCCCATCCGCATGGAGGGCACTGCCTTCCGGCTGCAATGCTGGCAGGCGCTGTGTACCATCCCGTACGGGAAAACCATCTCCTACAGCGAGCAGGCCAGGCGCATCGGGAATCCCAGGGCCGTGCGGGCCGTCGGCGGCGCGAACCACCACAACCCCATCAGCATCGTCGTACCCTGCCACCGGGTGATCGGCGCAGATGGCTCGCTGACCGGGTATGGCGGCGGGGTGGACAAGAAAGCATGGCTGCTGATGCATGAACAACTGCACAAAAAATGGGACTGCTCCAAATGAGCAGTCCCATTCTTTACTTATTCCGAAGCTCCATGACCTTATCCAGGATATCCCCCGCCAGCTCCTTCTTGGTGCGCAGGGGGCATTCCACCATGCCGTCCGCGGTGATCAGCGTGGCGATGTTGGTATCCACGTTGAAGCCCGCGCCGGGCTGGCTGACGTCGTTGGCAACGATGAGGTCGAGGTTCTTCTTCGCCAGCTTTTTCTTCGCGTTGGCATGGAGATTCTCCGTCTCCGCCGCAAAGCCGACGAGAGTCTGGCCGGGCTTCTTCGCTGCGCCGACGGCAGCGGCAATGTCCGGGTTTTCCACCAGCTCGATCACGAAGGGCTGGCCGTCGTGGGCCTTCTTGTGCTTCTCCGTGTAGGTGGTGGCGAAGCGGTAATCCGCCGGGGCCGCAGCCTGAATGACCACGTCCATCTCCGGGGCGCGGGAAGTCACCGCGTCGTAGAGATCCTGGGTGGATTCCACCCGTACGATCTCGCAGCCGCTGGGAATGGCCGCCGTCACGCTGCCCGCCACAACGGTGACCTGCGCGCCGCGCTTGACAGCCTCCTCCGCCACGGCAAAGCCCATTTTGCCGGAGGAATCATTGGTCATGTAGCGCACCGGGTCAAGGCGCTCGCGGGTCGCGCCGGCAGTGACCAGCACGCGCAAGCCCGCCATGTCCTGCACGGGACAGAGCAGTTCCGCGATGGCCTCCGCAATGGCGGCAGGCTCGCTCATGCGGCCGGAGCCGGTATCGCCGCAGGCCAGGAAGCCCGCATCAGGGCCCACGAAGTGCACGCCGCGCTTCTTCAGCGCCGCACAGTTCGCCTGGGTGATCTCCGCCGTCCACATGCCGGTGTTCATCGCGGGAGCAACCAGCACCGGCGCCTTGGTGGCCAGCACGGTAGTGGACATCATGTCGTCCGCGATGCCGTGGGCCATCTTGGCCAGGATATTCGCCGTCGCAGGCGCAATGGCAAACACGTCCGCCCGCTTGGCCAGAGCGATGTGCTCCACCTCCCAGGTTTCGGGACGGGCAAAGGTATCCGTCACGACGGGATGGTTGGACAGCGTCTCGAAGGTCAGCGGCTGGACGAACTCGGTGGCGTTCTTCGTCATGATGACGTACACATCCGCGCCCATTTTGCGCAGGCGGGAAACGACCTCGCAGGCCTTATAGGCCGCGATGCCGCCCGTCACGCCCAGGACGACGGATTTGCCCGTCAAATCACAGCGCATTGTTCTCTTCCTCAGCGGGGCGATCAAAGGCGATCATGCCGCGGTTGATCTCTTCCACCGCAGTCTTGAGGGGCTTCATGCCCGCGTTGTCGATGAGGGGCTGGCTGCCGCCGACGATCTGACGGCCGCGCTTGGAGGCCTCCACCACCAGGGTGTAACGGGAATCGGAATGCTGCAGCAGCTCCAGGATGTTAGGGTCGACGATAGACATGATTGTGTCCTCCTTCTATTTTGGCACCGGCTGTGCGGTGTGATTGACTTATTCTTCGGGCACTTCCACGCTGTAATAGGCGCTGGAGTGCTTCTCGGCCTTGATGATGGCCTGCAGGGTGCGGACGCATTCCTCCAGGTCGTCGTTGATGACCTTGTACTCGTAGTGGTCCTTCTGGCTGATCTCCCAGACGGCGTTGTGCAGGCGGCGTTCGACGGCTTCCTCCGTCTCGGTGCCGCGGCCGGTCAGGCGCTCGCGAAGCTCCTTCATGCTGGGCGGCAGGATGAAGATGGAGACCTTCTCCTTCTCCGACGCGATGACGTTCAGCGCGCCCTGGACGTCAATATCCAGCACCACGTTCTCGCCCCGCTCCAGACGCGCATAGACCTCGCTGCGCAGCGTCCCGTAGCGGTTGCCGTGGACGGTGGCGTACTCCACAAAAGCGCCCTCCGCCACCAGCCGGTCGTACTCCTCGTTGCTGACAAAGTGGTAATGCACGCCGTTGATCTCACCGGGACGGGGTGCGCGGGTCGTGGCGCTGACGGAGAATACCAGGGAGGGATCCTCCTTCATCAGCCGTTCGATCAGCGTGCCCTTGCCCGTGCCGGACGGGCCGGAAATCACCAGCAGCATGCCCTTGCGAATCTCACTCATTCGTATGCTTTCCTCCATTTTCAGTCGGCAGCTTCTTGAATGGGGTCATTGACCCTTTTCTCTATCTGTGCCTGCTTACACAGCGTTCTGGATCTGCTCGCGCAGCTTCTCGATCTCGCTCTTCATGTCCACCACGCACTGGGCAATGGCAGCGTCGGAGCACTTGGAGCCAATGGTATTGGTCTCGCGGTTCATTTCCTGGATGAGGAAGTCCATCTTCTTGCCGGTCTCACCCTGCATGTCCAGGTAGCGGCGCAGCTGGGTAATGTGGCTCATCAGGCGGGAGAGCTCCTCGTCGATGGCGCACTTGTCGGTCATGATGGCGACCTCCTGGGCCAAGCGGGCCGGATCCACCGGCTCGATGGGCAGCTTCGCCAGACGGTCGGTCAGGCGGGCACGGTATTCCTCCACCACCCTGGGTGCGTAGGCCACCACCTGCTCCCGCAGGGCAACCACGTTGTCCAGGTGCTCGGCAAGGTCTGCGCGGAGGTTCTCACCCTCCCGCAGGCGCATGTCGTCCAGCTGGGCGATGGCGCCGTCCAGGGCCTCGCTGCACAGGGCAGACACCGCTTCCTCGTCCATCGCGGACTCGGTCAGGTTGGTTACGCCTTCCAGCTTCATCAGCCGGCTGACGGTCAGGTCATCCGCCGCACCGGTGGCATTGCGGATCATCCGCGCAGCCTCCATGTAGGATGCCGCCAGCGCCGTATCGGCTTCGACCACACGGCTGGCGCCCTCTGTTTGACGGACGGTGAGGTACACGTCCACATGGCCGCGCACGAGCTTCTGCAGCCCCTTGCGCACGCCGTCCTCCAGGAACAGCAGATTCCTGGGCAGACGCATTGCAACGTCCAGATAGCGATGGTTCACCGCCCGCAGCTCGACCGTGACTTCCCACTCGCCGCGCTGCATCTGGCACTTGCCGTAACCCGTCATGCTTCGCATGTTGGTACACCTCCCTGAGTATATCATTATAGCACTTGACGAAAGGCTTTGCAAGCGTTTCCGGCAGGATTTTCCCATTCTCCGGCGAATGCTTCCTGTATACATTCATCATGGAGGAACGCCATGTTCGGCCTGACTGTATCTGACCCGACCCGCGATGCAGCCCGCCGGGACAAGCTCGCTGCGCTGTTGTACTCGCTGGATATCCCCCTCTCCGCCTTCACGGAGGAGCCCGCACCACCCTTCACCGCGGACATGTCTCGCGCGACCTTCCTGCGGGCGGCCTCCTGGGCCGTGCTGCTGGGACAGCCCCTGCCGCTGGACGCATTGCTGACCCACCTGTCCACGCCCGATCCCCTGCCGGCCAATGTGCTGCGGAAGTATCTCTTCCTGCGGTGGTCGCTGACGCCGTATTGGCGTCCCGGGCGGGCTGTCACCCCTGTGGACCGCGGCTATCTTTGGGGAGACGCCCTGCTGATCCTCCCCGTCAGCCCGGAGGACGCGGTGGACGCGCCCCTGCCTCCCGGCGTGTGGACGGAGCTGACCGGCGCATGCCATACGGGCCGTCTTCGCTGCATGCGCGGCTACAACGAGATGCCGGTGCTCGTCCGGGAGAACGCGCTGCTGCCCATCAGCATGAATGGGCAAAGCCTCACCCAAACCACCGGCGATGACGCAGACCGGCTGACCCTGCACTGGTTCCAGCCGAAGGGATCCGCCGAATGCCTTCTGGCTGACGGCACCTGCTACCATGTGCAGGACACAGGCGGGCAGATCGGTATCCGCACGAATACCACAAAGCCCTTCCACCTGATCGTCCACCGGGACGGCATGGAAACGCTGGTGCGCTGAGTTGTAAATTCTCCCGGTTCGCCTTGACTTTCCTGCATTTTCGCGGTATCATATAGGACGCGAGGTGGCAAGGCGATCGCGTGCCGAAAGGCATGAGGAAAGTCCGAGCACCATAGGGCAGGATGCCGGCTAACGGCCGGTGGAGGCGACTCCAAGGAGAGTGCAACAGAAATAAACCGCAGGACTGCCGATCCATCAGTCATCCGTGTCACACGGATGGAAAGTGAGAAGCGGTTCCTGTAAGGATGGAAAGGCGAGGTAAGAGCTCACCCGCGGCTTGGCGACTTGTCCGCGCTGTAAACCCCATCTGGTGCAAGATACGTATGAGGACATATGCGGCTGCCCGTCGCGTCCCCGGTATCGCTCGAACCTGCGCGGCAACGCCAGGTCTGGATAGATGATCGACCCTCGACAGAACTCGGCTTACTGTCACGCTCGCTTTGGGGCTTCGGCCCCTTTTCTTGATTCTACATTCGGAGGAACCGATATGAAGCATATCATCCGCCTGTTTCTGCTGATCCTGTGCATGGTGCTGCTGGCAGGGTCTGCATTCGCTGCACCGCCGGATTCCTACGTCGTTTTCCACGGTGACCGGGAAGTCAAAAAGGTTGCCATCACGGTCGATGACGGCTGGGAAATCGAGAAAGTCCGCCTCATCCATGACCTGAGCGTGGAGTATGATTTCCCCATCACCTGGTTCATGGTCGGCACCCTGATCAAACCTGAGGATAAGGAATTGTGGGATGAGATCATCGCCCACGGCAGCGAGATCGGCAATCACACCTGGAAGCATTCCAGGCTGCTGAAATTCTCCCTCGAAAATGGCCGAGTCCAGGTTTGCAAAACTCAGGAACGGATCGATGAGGTGTTGGGCTACCACTATCCCCTGCGTCTGCTGCGCCCGCCCTATGGCGAATATAAGAACAAAGAGAAGGATTTCCTGCCCATTTTCAAGCAGTACGGCGTGGAACGGGTGATCCTTTGGGACGTCAGCCAGACCGATCCCTATCAGGCCATCAAGGATGTGCAGAACGGCTCCATCCTGCTGTACCACACCCGTCAGGCGGACTATGAGTGCCTGCAGGTGCTGGTGCCCATGCTGCTGGCCGAGGGTTATCAGCTGGTAACCGTCTCCGAGCTGCTGGAGCTGGAACCGCTGGAGCTTCCCGTGCCCACGGCAACGCCCCGACCCGCTCCGACGGCAACGCCCATCCCGACCGCAACACCTGAAGCAACCGCGGTTCCTGCCGCACAGGCAGTCCCCCAGGCAACCCCGGCACCCACCGCCACGCCTGTGATCACCGCCGCACCTGCGGCAAAAACCAAGCTGACAAAGGACGACGTCGTCAGCAACGGTGACCGCACCCAGAGGAAGATCGCTATCACCGTGGATGACTGCGATAACATTGCGCTCCTGGAGCAGATCCATGCATTGAGCGTGGAAGAAGCCGTTCCCATCACCTACTTTGTCATCGGCAACAAGTTTGAAGCCAAGGACAAGGCGCTGTGGACGGACGTCATCGCCCACGGCAGCGAGATCGGCAACCACACCTGGAAGCATTCCGAGCTGACGCTGTACAGCATCAGCAATGGTCATACGCAGGTGCGCAAGACCCAGGAGCGCGTGGACGAAGTGCTGGGCTATCACTATCCGCTGCGGCTCATCCGTCCGCCCCATGGCGCGTACAGCGCTGCCGGCAAGAACTTCCTGCCTGTGTTCCAGGAGTATGGGGTAGAGAAGGTCGTCCTTTGGGACGTGGAACAGACCAATCCTGCCAAGGCGCTGAATGAGACGCAGAACGGCTCCATCCTCCTGTTCCACACAAAAGCCAAGGATTACGAATGTCTGGCGGAGCTCATCCCCATGCTCAAAGACGCTGGCTACGAGCTGGTGACCGTCTCCGAGCTGCTGGGGCTTGACCCCCTGGTGCCGGATCAGCCCGAAACCAACGAGTAAGCCGTCAACCCAATCATTTCGCCCGGTCAGGCCAGTGCCAGCCGGGCGTTTTCTTATGCACCAAGGCAGGATTTGTCGCCTTGCCCGCGAATAGCATAAGTATCTTTACCAAAGGAGGCCCCGCATGGAGCCGATATACTTTTCCTCGCCCGGCATGCTGGATGCGCTGGTTGAGCTGCTGCGCCGTCGCGGCCATCCCACTGATGCTGTGCAGATCGTCCTGGGGATGAACGCACCTTATCTGCTCGTCCATGAAAATGACGCCTATTTCGCGGGTGAAGGGCTGTATCAGCCGCGCTGGCTGAACCTCTATCTGCATCCCCTTGGATTCTCCATGGCCGCCGAAACGCTGCCGGCAGAGATGATCCCCGCCCGTCTTCGCAGCCTGGAAACCGCCATTCTTCCCCTGCAGCTTTGCAAGGAACGCCCGCGGCTGCAGCTGTTCACCGGCTACGCCAAGGGACGGTACAGCTTCCGCGCCGTCCACCCCAAAGGCGAAACGGAGGAGCTCTCCCTGAGCCTGCCGATGCTGCGCAGGCGTCTGCCGGAGGCGGTTCGCCTCTGCACGGTGGATTCCTGCACACCCCATACGCCGGATTTTCTTCCGCTGCTGATGACGTCCCTGGACAACATTCAGACCTACAAAGCCGCCTTGCTGGCTGCCCGGGAGCTGACCATTACCCGCGCCGATCTTCGCCGGATGCGGGATCCCCTCTTCCGCGCCCTGATGCGGGATATGCGCCCGATGGCGCTTTTGATCGGCGATCGTCCGCTGCTGGAAGAGCTGCTGCTGCTGGAACATGATTTCCGCCACATCTTCACTGAGAATGATCCGGAAAGCCAGCTGCTGGCCATCCGTCTGCCCAAAGGCTCCATCACGCGCTGCCTGACTTGGCTGTACGAGGATGTCCTGGACCGCGCCTTTGAGCTCGGCGCTGACGACGATATGATGGCGTCCCGGCTGACCCTGCGCCGATGATGCCGCTCAAAGCTGACATCGCTGCCTAATCCGGGTGGTAGACAGCGTCCATTTTGCATGTTAGCATAGTGGGAGGAGGTGTTTCCATGCAATTTCCCGAACGGCTGATTCAGCTGCGCACACAGCGCGGCCTCTCCCAGGAAGAGCTGGCCGAAGCACTCAATGTCTCCCGCCAGACCATCGGCAAATGGGAGAACAGTCAGGTGCAGCCGGAGCTTCCTGGACTTTTGGCCATCAGCCGCTTCTTCGCGATCTCCCTTGACGCGTTGGTCAAAGGCGGCTGCTGTGAATTATCTGCTCCTGCAATCTCCCCCGATGCGGATTTCGTCACATTCCTCCTGCGCGCCAAGCGTTCGACCTATGCCGCGCACGCGCCGGAGGGCACATCCTGCCGTCCCGGCTCCCATGATTTGTCCTATGCGGAAGGAAGCATGACCTATCTGGACAGCTATTTCGGCGGGAACAGTTTTCACGGCCAGGAAACCGTTTGGGAGTCTGGACGCGCCATCTGGTGCATGAATTACAGTGGTCGTACCCTTGCGCCCGCCTTCAGCGGCGATTTCTTGAAGCTTGCGCTCCAACGCGGCACGCCGGATGCCCCTTATCGCGGCCCGCAGCTTTTTCAGCAGGACGGCTACACCTACGTTTGCCAAAGCCAGGGATCTATTGAATGGTTCAGCGGCACCGAAGCCATTTTCTTTGGGGAACAGCTCGTATACGAATGTCGGTTTCACGGCGGGTGGGTGCGCTGAAGCCTTCCCAGAGGAGCCATATGGCGATCAGTCGATATTTAGCGCGTCTCAAGCGCTGCTGAACAGGCTGTCTCCCCGGCGCAAGTGGTGGCACCCGGCGCATCGTCCGCCTTATTGCAGTGCTTGCTGCACATAACACGTCGCGTTGTGTTATGTGCATTTTTTGTGCCGTTTTCCTTGTTTCTATACCACGCCATGTGGGTATATAGAGAAGCAGAGAGCGCTCTAACTTTTCTTTACACATAGGAGCACAACAAAACATGAAACAGTACAACATTGATGAATTTGTTTGGTTTACGCCATCTCCCAAACACAAGTGTGCCATCAGCTTCCCCAGAGAGCGCGCGTTTAATCTGAATGCCGCGCTTTGCGCAGAGCTTGGAAAACAGATCGACATTGCCTTTCATCCAACAGATCCCGTTCTATGTTTACGCAAAGCCGAGGGAGAAAGCGGTCTGCAAGTACCAGCCAGCGGATCCATCACATCGGCCGAACTGAACGAACGATTACTTGCCGCAAATATCAGGCCTCCTGTGCGATTCACCATCGCAAAGCAGGGGGAATATTGGATCGCTGTTCCGGAAGCAACGAGTATTCCGGATACCGTCAATGTAGCCAAGCCCGCGAAGCGGCCGCATAAGCGGAATCCTGCTCGCATTCTGCAGGGGGTGACGTATGATGACCGCGCGTGACAACGAAGCTGAGATCATGGCGCTACTGGAGCCGAGTATCCAAAACTACTGCAAATGGAAGTGGCCCTGCATAGAGATGGAGGATCGGGTATCGGAGGCAAGAATCGTACTCCTGCATGTACTGCGCGAAAGGCGTATACCAGAGGAGCATATTTGGCCAGTCTTTCTACGAACGCTTCATATCTATATGCCGCCCCTCAATCGTCGTGAAGGCTGGCATCGCTATCAGTGCAGGCAACTGGATGCCCGCGTCCGCCTGCGGGATGGCACAGCGGGGCCTGCGCTGCTTGAACTTCTGCCAGATCCGCAGCCGGATGTGTATACCTTACTGGAAGACAATTTAGATCAACCCATATCCTGACAAAAGCAGCCTGGAAGCAAATGCTCCAGGCTGCTGATTTCCCTGTTTATCGCTAGCAATGTGATTACAATGAAAATAGCACCTCATTGCTGAAATGCTTTAAGCTGGAACCGGCGGGCAGCGTGACGCTGCACCCAGTTTTCACACCTGAGTAGACCGCCCGAGCTCGCCATCGCGTAGACAACCGGCAAGCACCTGATTGCAACGAAAAAAGCACCTCGCGAACGAGATGCTTTAAAGGGGGAACCGGCAGCGACCTATCCTCCCGGGCCGTGTCCAGCCAAGTACTTTCGGCACTGGAGAGCTTAACTACTGTGTTCGGTATGGGAACAGGTGGGACCTCTCCGTCATTACCACCGGTAGGGTCTTCGACCCGTTTTGACTTTTCACTTCTCAGTGTCCAGTCTTTGCGGATCTTAGGGTTGCTATTTGCTACCCTGACAACTGCACAAATCGGATTCAATATGTGACCTTTACAATTGATCTCATTGTTTACCTTCGTTCTTGCTTGGTTGCTTCCGCTTCCTTGCCTTCCCGAGTTCGTTTGTTCAAGCGCTTGAATCAAGCCCTCGACCGATTAGTATCAACAACCTGCATGTGTTACCACACTTCCAGCGTTGACCTATCACCTGGTAGTCCTCCAGGGGTCTTACTCCTTGCGGATGGGAGTCTTATTCTTGAGGTGGGCTTCACGCTTAGATGCTTTCAGCGTTTATCCCGTCCATACTTCGCTTCCCTGCTATGCCGTTGGCACGACAACAGTTGCACCAGTGGTATGTCCATTCCGGTCCTCTCGTACTAGGAACAGCTCCTCTCATGACTCCTACGCCCACGATGGATAGGGACCGAACTGTCTCACGACGTTCTGAACCCAGCTCGCGTGCCGCTTTAATTGGCGAACAGCCAAACCCTTGGGACCTGCTTCAGCCCCAGGATGCGACGAGCCGACATCGAGGTGCCAA
>JAZNSI010000015.1:0-26874 GCA_045591175.1 Clostridia bacterium | reverse complement strand
CAAAAGGATCAGACGGAGAGGCGAAGCGAGAGCGGCGCCACTCCGAATTTAGTTTGGATGCGCTCGTTGTTGTAGAAGTCGATATAGCGGTCAATCATGGAGTTGGCTTCGCGTAAAGAGGAAGGTTTGTGGCGGTAGATGCATTCGGTTTTGAGAATGGAGAAGAAGTTTTCTGCCATGACGTTGTCGTAGGGATTACCGCGTCTTGACATGGAAGGTGTAATCTTGTAAGATTGAGTTAGCTTGAAGTATGCTTGAGAGGTGTATTGAAAGCCTTGGTCGCTATGGAGTTGCAGCTCTGCAGCGACCTTCTTCTTTTCCCTGCGCATCGCCAAGCGAATCGTATCCAGCACGAGGTTAACGGTCTGACTGGCAGCCGTCTTGTATGCCACGATGCTGTTGTCGAACAAATCACGGATCATCGACAGATACAAAATGCCTTCCTTGGTATGAATGTAAGAAATGTCAGTGACCCATTTGCTGTTGGGCCTGTCTGCGGAGAATTGACGGTTCAGCAGGTTTTCATAGCGGTGGATCTGCTGGCCCAGGTTCTGCCACTTGCGTCTTCTGCGGATTTCTGCCAGCAAGCCATACTTCTTCATCACTCGCAGGATCGTCTTGGGATTATGATGAATGCCCTGTTGTTCCAGCCAGATGTGCATACGTCGATAGCCGTAGGTTTGAAAACAATGCGCTTGATGCTGCCTGATTTTCTCTGCCAGCAGCGCATCCTTTTCCATGCGGCCGATCCGTTTGACATAGTCGTAGTAGCCGCTCTTGGATACGTCAAAGTATCTGCACATTACTCTGATCGGATATTCTTCCCGATGACTGTATATGATTTCGTACTTTATCGTCGCTCTCACATCCCTTCTGTGCGCGAAAGAAAATCCCGCAGCAGCTCTACTTCCATCTTCAACTGCTTATTCTCATACTTGTACTCTTGTAGTGTTTTCGCCGGTTTTCGTCCTCTTGACTTACGCTGGTTCCTTTCTTTCCTGCGCTCCCGTTCCAGAAGTCGCTTAACTACCATCTTGTCCTTTAAGCCGTAGTGTTCTGCTATCTCTCGCTGCGTTTTCCCTTGCTCTACCATCTTCAGAATTCCTGGTAATAGTTCCTTTACCTGTGTGTAGTTTCTTTTGGTCATGACAATACCCCCTATGTAGTTATTATCCTACATAGGGGGCTTTTTGTCTATTGTCCGTTTTTACTGGTTCAGTCTAGGAGTCCTGCCGGTCGATTTTTTATTTGGTTGCCACGCTGAGGATGAACTCCGCCGCTTGCTGCGGGCCGCCGCAGCTGCGAAAGCTGTCGCGGATCGTTGCGGCGGCTTTGCGGTACTGCTCGTCTGTGACGACCGCATCTACCGCAGCGCGGATGGCGGATTCCGTGCCATCGGAGAGAAGCAGGCCTGCGCCGAGCTCCGCCGTGCGGTTGGCCACGCCCTTCTGCTCCGCCGTCTGGGGGAAAAGCACCAGCGGCACGCCGCAGTACAGGGCCTCGGAGACGCTGTTCATCCCGCAGTGGGTGAGGAAGGCGTCGCAGTCCGCCAGTACCGCCATTTGGTCGACACGCTGATCAGCGGTGACGTGGGGCGGCAGATCGCCAAGGCAGGCGGGATCCAGCTGTTCGCCCACGGAGAGGATCAGCTCATACTTGTCCGCCAGCGCGGCGATGCAGGCGCGGTACAGGGCGGGCATGTCGTTGTTGACGGTGCCCATGGAGATGTACACGCGGGGCCTGTCAGTCATGCGGGGCAGGGGAGCCTTCTCCGTGACGCTGGGGCCCACGAAAACATACCGGTCGGAGAAGCTCTCCGCGCTGGGCTGGAAATGTCTCGAGGTGTAGACGATGGTGTTGGTGCTGTTGTCGTTCTGCACCACGTCCAGGATGGACTTCACCTGGTAGCCGGCCTTCTGCAGCCGTTTCAGCTCGCGGTTGATCTTCGGCAGGCTGAGCAGCAGCCTGAACAGGTCGCCCAGGCCCTGCTGCATGACCTGCGCGGACTCCTTGTTGAAGGCGAAGGTCGTCGTGGAGGACACGAAGGGCACGCCCAGCTTGATGGCAAAG
The DNA here is from genome assembly GCA_045591175.1 of Clostridia bacterium. Taxonomy (GTDB): domain Bacteria; phylum Bacillota; class Clostridia; order Christensenellales; family Aristaeellaceae; genus UBA11524. The sequence continues at coordinate 24,804 of JAZNSI010000015.1, read as the reverse complement.
AGCTTGCCCCAGAGGGCCATCGAGTCAGCAACGATCACGTCCGGCTGGAAGGAACGCAGCTCCGCCAGCATGGCTTCATCCAGGGCGAGGGTGGTGTCGGCAAGGATCTTCGTGGCAAAGGCGGTATCGGTGGCGATGCGCTTGCCGTCTGCAGGGGACAGGTGCATTTCGGCGCAGTATTCGTCCACGGGAATGAACGCCGCGCCGGTGGACTCGATCTTCTCCCGGTACACTTCAAAGGAATAGTAGCGCACAGCATGGCCGGCCTCCGTCAGGCGGCGGACGACGGCCAGCGTGGGATTGGTGTGGCCGGCAGCAGGGATACAGAACCAGGCGATTTTCATGGTGCGTCTTCTCCTTTTTGATCAAAAATGGTGCGGTGGATCTGCTCCAGCGCTGCCTTGGGCGGGATGGCGATGCCGCGTTCAACGTCGCCCAGCAGGATCAGCGTGTCGCCGGGCTGGATGCCGAAGAGCTCGCGGGCTTCCTTGGGGATCACGAACTGGCCCTTTTCGCCGACCTTGACGGTCCAGGCGTATTTTCCGGGGGGATGCTGTTCCATATAGGTGCCTCCTTGTGATATAAGTTATACAAATCATACTTATCATACTCGGTGGGTGCGAGATTGTCAAGAAGTCGGGGATGAAAAATACAGTTTTGCGTCTGAAACGTCGCCGAAGGGCAATCAAAAAAGGCAGACGCGCTGTCTGCCTTGATGTTACTTTCCGGTGAGTTTCTCCAGTGCGGAGAGGGCAGCGGCCTGCTCGGCCTGCTTCTTGGTCTTGCCGACGCCGCGGGCCAGCTCCACGCCGTAGCGGTACACCGCCGCCTCGAAGGTGCGGTCGTGGGGCGGACCGTCCTGGGCGAGGATGGAATAGGTGGGCGCGTCGCCGCCATCCTTTTGCAGATGCTCCTGCAGGGCGCCCTTGGAGTCCTGCATTGGACGATGGACGTCCTCGGGCCGGGGCCAGTGCCGCTGGATGATGCCGCGGGCTGCGTCCAGTCCGCCGTCCAGATAGGCGGCAGCGAGGATGGCTTCCATGGCGTCGCACAGGACGGAGGGCTTGTCGCGGCCGCCGGTGAGGGCCTCGCCCTTGTCCATGATGAGGGCCTCGCCCACATGGAGGCTGCGGGCCACCTGGGAAAGGGCTGCCTCGCAGACCAGCAGGGCGCGCAGGTGGGTCAGGCTGCCCTCGCGGTCTTTGGGGTGGGTGGCGTAAAGGATGTCGGACATGATGTACTGCAGCACCGCGTCGCCCAGGAACTCCAGGCGCTGGTTGTCCTCGCCGCCCATGGAGGGGTGGGTGAGGGCGCGCTTCAAAAGGGCGGGATCCTTGAACTGGTAGCCCAGCGTGTTCATCAACGTTTGCATGGCAGATTCTTTCTCCGGCGATGGCCGGGGTTGGCTGCATCCATGCGCAAAAGGGCAATGGCCGTCCTCTTGCGCATGAAAACAGAAGGGGAAGGCCCTCTCCGGCGGCGCCGGAGAGGGCTCAAAGCAGCTTACTGATGGGCCTCGATGTACTTGACCACGTCGCCCACGGTCTTCAGGTTCATGATCTGGTCGTCCTCGATGACGATGCCGTAGTTGTCCTCCAGGTCCATGATCATGACCATGACGTTGGCGGAGTCGGCCTTCAGGTCCTCGACCAGACGGGTATCCAGGGTGATGGAAGCCTCGTCAGCCTTCAGCTGCTTGGCGATCATCTTCTTCACATTCTCAAAAACCATGTGTGTGTCCTCCTTATAATGAATGATGAAAGTATATCGCGAACCCTGAGTGGGTTAAGCGTCTTCCTGGGGAGCGAGGGCGGCAACGCCCTTTTCGATGATGTCGACCACCTTGCCGTTCACCATCTTGATCAGCTGACCGATGGCGCAGGAGAAGGCGTGGGCATTGGAGGAGCCGTGGGCCTTGACCACCGCGCCCTGGACGCCCAGCAGGGGAGCGCCGCCGACCTCGGTGTAGTCCATCAGCTTCTTCACGCGCTTGAAGGCGGGCTTGCCGATCAGGCCGGCGATCTTGCCGCGGGTATCGGCCATCATCTCACTCTTGATGATCTTCAGCAGCGCCATGGCGACGCCCTCGGTGTTCTTGAGGATCAGGTTGCCGGCAAAGCCGTCGGCGACCAGCACGTCGGCCACGTCGGCCATCACGTCGCGGGCTTCCACATTGCCGGTGAAGTTGTAGGGGGCCTTCTCCATCAGGGGGTAGGTCTCCTTGACCAGCGCGTTGCCCTTTTCGGCCTCGGCGCCGATGTTTACCAGGCCCACGCGGGGATTTTCCATCCCCATCACGCCCTGCATGTAGGCGCTGCCCATCATGCCGAACTGGATGAGATACTCCGGCTTGCAGTCCACGTTCGCGCCGCAGTCAATGAGCAGCACATAGCCCTTGCCATTGGGGAGCATGGGGGCCAGCGCAGGACGCTCAATGCCGGGGATACGGCCCAGGCGGAACATGCCGCCTGCCAGCACCGCGCCGGTGGAGCCTGCGGACACAAAGCCGTCCACTTCCTTGTTGCGCAGGGCCAGCATGCCCTTGACGGTGGCGGAGTTGACCTTGCGGCGCACGCCCATCACGGGGGATTCCTCGTTGGTGATGACCTCCGGCGCGTCCAGCAGCTCAATGCGGCTGCGCACGTCGTCGCAGTTCACCAGGTACTTCTCGATCTCCGGGATTACGCCGGCCAGAACGACCTCGATCTCAGGATAACGGCGCAGCGCCTCGATGGCGCCTTCCACGGGGGCCTGGGGAGCAAAATCGCCGCCCATTGCGTCGACAAAAATCTTCATAAGAACGCCTCCGGTTCCTTGGTATCAGCTTATTTTACCATAACAAAGCGGGGTTTTGCAAGGGCTTCCCTTCGATATGCGGGCATTTGGGGCAGAAAAATCCTTTGGAAAACAAAACAGTCCGGGGTTCATACCCCGGACCGGTGGGTTAATCGTTGGAATCTGCGCCGTCCGGCTGTGCCGAAAGGCCGCTCAGGCGGATCAGATCATCGTACATCTTCTCGTACAGCCGCAGGATCTGCTGGTTGGTGGTTTCTCTGCACTGGACGACACTGGCAATGGCTTCGGCTTTAGCCTTGCCCATGATGTTGCCGGGTGCGCCGCAGTCACCGCTGTCGCCGTCGCCCATGGCCTTGAAGGCTTCGTAGGCCTCGCCGATGTAGCTGGTCTGGTTGATGATGTTGTTGATGCGGTTGAGAATATCCGCCACGGTCATTTCACCGAAAATGCTGGTGTTGCTCATATGTGTTTCCTCCGTTTTATCCGGCGGACACGTCAGGCAGATTCTGTTTTCATCCACGAAGCGTGCCCTGCCGTGCTTTACAAGACCCTTCGCCCGTTTGGGCCAGGTCGGTTCGTACACGTTACCCGCTTCGTCGACAACTTCAATGTTTTTGTTCATGGGTGTCATCCCCTGTTGTCAACTTGAACGCCGTTTTTTGTGATGGGTGCCGTCCCCGGTTCAAAAGTATGATAGCACGGGCGCAGCGCCTCTGTCAAGGCACAAGAAAAGCGTCCCGGTGATCCGGAACGCTGATGGAGATGTGAATTATACGCGGGGACGGACGCTCAGGCCGATGCCCAGCGCGCCCTCGCCGGTGTGGCAGGAGACGCCCATGGACAGGTCGTCGTAGAGGATGGGCATGCCGGGGAAGGCAGCTTCGATCTGACGGAGCCACTTGGCGGTGGTCTGCTCGTCCGCGCTGCCGGCGGCCATCAGGAACACATCGCCGCGGGCCTGCGCCTCCTGGAAGCGGATGGCCAGGTCGCTGCGGATGGATTCCAGCATGGTCTCGCAGGCCTTGTTCATGCCGCGGGCCTTCTTGTAGCTCTCCAGCTTGCCGGTGGCCAGGTGGAGGATGGGCTTGATGTTGAGCATGGTGCCCACAGCTGCCGCGGTGGAGGAGATGCGTCCGCCGCGCTTGAGGTATTCGAGGGTCTCAACGGCCACGTAGATGACCATGTCGTTTTTGGCGGCCTCCAGGGCAGCCTTGCATTCGGCGGCGGAAAGACCCTTCTCGATCAGCTCCAGCGCATCCAGGACGCTGCGGTGCAGGGGCGTGCCGACACGGCCGTTATCCACCACGAAGACCCGGCCCGCGTAGGGCTCCTCCTCCGCATAGGCGAAGGCGGTCTGGCAGGAATGGGAAAGACCGCTGGAAATGGGCATATACAGGATGGTTTCGTACTCGGCCAGCAGCTTGTCCCAGAGCTCCATCACGTCGGCGGGGGCGGGCTGGGAGGTGCCGATATTGGCTCCGGCGCGCTGATAGCCGAAGAACTGCTGGCGGGTGAGGTTCACGCCCTCGAAATAGTCCTGCCCGTCGATGGTGAAGGGCATGGGCAGCACATAAACGCCGAGCATATCCGCTTCGGCGGGAGAAATGCTGGAATGGCTGTCGGTAACGACGGCGATCTTCTTCATCGCGCTGACCTCCGGGCATAAGTATTCATTGTTATTTTACCATGAGCACAGGTGGATTGCAAGTCAACAGCCGTTGAGAATTGGACGAAAACATGGTCAAATTGGACGGAAATTTGGTCAAATGTAACTCACATCCTGGCAAAAAACGGGAACGAAATCGGTGGAGGCGCTTTCCGGCTCCTGCAGGTAACCGGGCAGATCGAGGGCCAGCATGTGATCTCGGACGCGGCGGTATTCCCGCTCGGTGATGGGACGATCCAGGCCCTTGATATCCACGCCGTTCATGGGGATGTACTGGCGCATGAGGCTCACCGGCGTGCCGGGGAGGTTCTCGGCGACCCAGTCCAGCAGCTGGATGGACTCGCTGGTCAGGCCGGGGAGGATCAGATGGCGGATGAGCGTGCCGCGCTGCATGATGCCATCTGCGTCGTACACGAGCGTGCCGGTCTGGCGTACCATCTCGGTGATGGCGGCGGAGGTCGCGGCGAAGTAGTCGGGGGCCTTGGCGCACAGGCGGCCCATGGGCTCCGAGCGGTGCTTGAGGTCGGGGAGATACACGTCGATCACGCCGTCCAGCAGGCGGAGGGTATCCACCGTTTCGTAGCCGGAGGTGTTCCACACAAGGGGGACGGGAGGGTGGTAAAGCTCCAGTGCGGAGAGGATTTGATGGACGTAGGGCGTGGCGGTGATGAAGGAGATGGTATGCATGCCTGCGTCCACCAGGCGGCGCATGGAATCCGCCAGCTCCGCGGGGGTGAAGGGCCGGCCGGCGTTGCGGTGGCTGATGTCGCCGTTCTGGCAATAGGCGCAGCGCAGCGTGCAGCCGCTGAAGAAGATGGCGCCGGTACCGTTCTTTCCTGAGATCGGCGGCTCCTCCCACAGGTGGGGCTGGATGCGGGCGATCAGCATCGTTTCCGGCAGCTGGCAGAAGCCGCGGCCTTCATCTGCGGTGCGCCGTGCGCCGCAGCGGCGGGGACAGAGGGTACATTCCATCGGCGTGGCCTCCTTGGGGCGTTGTTGCTACTATGGTAGCACGATTTTACGGCGGTGACAACCCCTCCGGACGCGAGTAAAAAATCTTCGCAAACGCTTGAAAATGCTTGTATTTGCCGGGGAAGTGTGGTATACTCTGTTCTGTATGAATGTACTGCGTCTGCAAGGACGCACGAATAGAGGTCGAGCTTTATGCTCGACGAGCGACAGCGATTGCTTGCAATCGCGGAGCGAAGCCCAGCACCCGGTCTTGTGCCGGGGATGGGCCGACATAAGAAAGAAGGGTTCGACGGTAAAGAGTGGGCATCGCCTGACGGCACGAGCAAACAGCGTAAGGTTGGCATTGGGCTTCGGCCTGACCCCTGGGGTCGCCTTCCGGGAAGCTGGGTTATTCGTGTTGCCTGGCAATGTTGTCCGCTCTTTTCCTATGCCGTGAATTGCCAAATTCTGGAAAGTGACCCTTGGGAAGGGAGGAGCAAAAATGGCGAAATCTGAACTGACTGCCGTGGTGGAGCCCAAGTGTCAGCGGCTGGCGGACGAGCTCGGATACGAGCTGGTGGACGTGGCGCTGGACAAGGAAGACTCCGGCAAATACCTGCGCATCTACATCGACAAGCCCGAAGGCGTTGACCTGAACGACTGCGAGCGCTATCACCGTGCCATCCAGCCCCAGCTGGAAAGCTACGACTACGACTTCCTGGAGATCTCCAGCCCCGGCATCGACCGTCCGCTGAAGAAGGACAAGGACTTTGAGCGCGCGATGGGCATGGAGGTGGAGCTGAAGCTCTTCAAGGCTATCGAAGGCCAGAAGGAGTTCGCCGGCGAGCTCGTGGGGTACGACAAGGAAAACGTCGTGCTGCTGATCGCAGGCGAGGAGAAGACCTTCGCCCGCAAGGCTGCCTCCCTGATCAAGCCCGTCGTTGATATGGACGGTATCCAGGACGTCGATATGGGCGACACCGACGAGGACATGAACGTCGGCGACGAAATCGAGATCGGCGAAGAATAAGTCAAAACAACAAAACATATAAAGGTGAATATCATGAGAACGAAGAAATCTGCAGCTGCCGCCAAGCCCCAGACCAGCGAGCTGGTGGAAGCCATCAAGATGCTGGCCAGCGAAAAGTCCATCAGCGAGGAGATGCTCTTCTCCACCGTGGAGGATGCGCTGAAGAAGGCCTACCAGAAGAACCTGCCCAACGGCGTGCTGGTTCCCAGCCCCAACAACATCACTGCCACCATCGACCGCATGACCGGCGAGGTGCACGTCTATACCCGCCGCCTGATCGTGGAGGAGATCGAGACCCCCACCGCCGATCAGATCACCCTGGAGGAGGCCCGCAAGATCAAGGACACCTACCAGATGGGCGACATCGTCGAGACCGACGTGACCCCCCGCGGCTTCCTGCGCGTGGCGGCCCAGACCGCCAAGGGCGTGATCGTGCAGCGCCTGCGCGAGGCCGAGCGCGGCCGCGTGTACGATGAGTACATCGACAAGGAGAACGAGATCCTGACCGCCATCGTCCGCCGTGTGGACACCAAGGGCAACGCCTTCGTTGACCTGATGGGCCGCACCGAGGGCATCCTGGAGGCGGGCGAGATGATTCCCGGCGAGGTGCTGCAGGAGGAAGATCACGTCAAAGTCTATGTGCTGGAGGTGCAGCGCGCGGTTGCCACCGGCACCCGCGGCCCGCAGGTCCGCGTCAGTCGCATCCATCCCAACCTGGTCAAGCGCCTGTTCGAGATGGAAGTGCCCGAGATCGCCGCTGGCGACGTGACCATCAAGGCCATCGCCCGCGAGGCCGGCAGCCGCACCAAGATGGCTGTCCACTCCAATGAGATCCAGATCGATCCCGTCGGCTCCTGCGTGGGCCAGCGCGGCAGCCGCGTTGACCGTGTGGTGAACGAGCTCAAGGGCGAGAAGATCGACATCATCAAGTGGTCGGAGGATCCGGCTGAGTTCATTGCCAACGCGCTGAACCCCGCCAACGTCCGCGCGGTGTACACCGAGGCCAGCGGCGCCCGCTCCTGCATCGTGGTGGTGCCGGACAACCAGCTGAGCCTGGCCATCGGCAAGGAGGGTCAGAATGCTCGCCTGGCCGCCAAGCTCACCGGCTGGAAGATCGACATCAAGTCCCAGACTCAGTACATGGAGCAGATGGCTGAGGCCGGTCTGGTCGAGGAGATGCCCGTGATGGAGGGCTTTGAGGACTTCGGCGGCGAATCCTTCACCGGCATTGATCTGCCTGTGGACGAGGACGACACCCTGTAAGACGGAGGTGCGATCCCGATGAAGCCAAAGAAGATCCCCCTGCGGATGTGCGTGGGCTGCCGGGAAAGCAAGCCCAAGCGGGAACTCATCCGCGTGGTGCGCGCGCCGGACGGTACGCTGTCGATGGACCCCATCGGCAAGAAGCCCGGGCGCGGCGCCTATGTGTGCCGTCAGGAAAGCTGCCTGACCAGGGCGATCAAGCAGAAGCAGCTGGAGCGTCAGCTGGAGGTGCGCATGACCGAGGAGGTCGCGGCGGCCCTGCAGTACGAGCTGGCTCACCTGCCTGCCCCGGAACCGGAGGCGGACTGATCGTGACAGAGCAACAGGAAAACAAGCTGCGCGGGCTCATGGGCCTGTGCGTGAGAGCGAGGCAGGCGGTGTTCGGCGAGGATGGCTGCATGAAGACCATCCGCGGCGGAAACTGCGGGGTGCTGCTGCTGGACAGCGGCGCGTCCCAAGCCACGCAGGATAAATACAGGGGCGTGTGTGCAAACGCCAACACGCCGCTGGTGGAGCTCCCGGCAGGGCTGCTCCACGAGGCCACCGGCAAGCCGGGCATGGCCATGGCGATCCTCAAGGGAGGCTTCGCCAATCAGGTTCAACAGATGATGAAACCAACGGATTCCGTAAATCATAGCGGGGGTGCAAGCGTCGAATGACGAAAGTGAAACTGAAGGATGCTACCAGAGAGCTCCTGGCGGACGCCACCAAGGTGAAGGAAGAGGCGTCCCGTGCGCGCAAGGGTGCGGAGAATCTGCTCCAGTCCCTGCGTGCCCTTGAAAACGGCTTTGTGAAAGCCAACGAAGAAAAGGACGCCGAGATGAAGCGCGCCGAGGCTGAAAAGCAGCGTGCGGATCATTCCAAGGCGTATGTCATGCTGGACGCGGAAGATCGCGCCGCTATTGAGGCTGCCGAGAAGGAAGCTGCCCGCGTGAAGGCTGAGAAGGCCGCCGCCAAGGCGGCTGCCGAGAAGGCTGCCGCTGAGAAGGCTGCTGCGGACAAGGCGGCTGCCGAGAAGGCGGCTGCGGACAGGGCTGCCGCTGAGAAGCCCGCTGCGGACAAGGCTCCGGCTGAGAAGGCCGCTGCGGACAAGGCGGCCGCTGAAAAGGCTGCCGCCGAGAAGGCCAAGGCGGAGGCTGCCAAGAAGCCTGCCATCGGCCAGATCATCAGCCGCCCCGGCCAGAATGTGCCCCAGAAGCCCGTGGGCCTGGCACCCAACGTGATCCGTCCGCCCCGTCCCGTGCAGCCCCGCCCGGCGCAGCCTGTGCAGGGTCAGCAGCAGGGCCGTCCCGCGAACGGCACATTCCAGCCCCGTCCCCAGGGCGCGCCCCAGCAGGGCCGTCCTGCCAACGGCACGTTCCAGCCCCGTCCTCAGCAGGCGGGTCAGGGCGGCTTCCAGCCCCGTCCTCAGGGTCAGGGCTTCCAGGGCCGTCCCGCCAATGGCACGTTCCAGCCCCGTCCCCAGGGCGGTCAGGGTGGTTTCCAGCCCCGTCCTCAGGGTCAGGGCTTCCAGGGCCGTCCCCAGGGTGGCCCCGGCGGCTTCCAGGGTCGTCCTCAGGGCGGCCAGGGTGGCTTCCAGCCCCGTCCCCAGGGTGCGCCCGGTCAGGGCCGTCCGATGGGCGGCGGTATGGGCCGTCCCAAGCCCGCTGCGCCTGAGATGGCTCCCGCCATGGGCAAGGAGCGCGTCTCCAACTACGATCCCAACAAGAAGAACTACGTCCGCCAGCACGATCCGGAGCACATTGCGCGCAACCGCAAGCAGCTCTCCCGTGACGCGGGCTACTCCGGATACGATGACGATGTGATCCGTGGCGGCAAGAAGTCCCGCCAGAAGAAGCCCTCTGCGCAGCAGATGATGGCGCCCATCAAGATCGAGACCGCCTACATGTCCGGCGATACGATCATCGTGCGCGACCTGTGCGAAAAGATCGGCAAGACCTCCGGCGAGATCATCAAGAAGCTGTTCCTGCTGGGCAACATGGCCACCATCAACTCCGAGATCGACTTCGACACCGCCAGCCTCGTGTGCGCGGACTTCGAGATCACCCTGGAGAAGAAGGCTGAGCAGACCGCTGAGGATCAGCTGATCGCCGAGGACTTCGAGGATACCGACGAGAACCTGATGACTCGTCCTCCCGTCGTCACCATCATGGGTCACGTCGACCACGGCAAGACCTCCCTGCTGGACTACATCCGCAAGAGTCGCGTCACTGCAGGCGAGGCCGGCGGCATCACCCAGCACATCGGCGCCTACACCGTCAAGGTGGACGACGACCGCCAGATCACCTTCCTGGATACCCCCGGTCACGAGGCCTTCACCGCCATGCGTGCCCGCGGCACCCAGGCCACCGATATCGCCATCCTGGTCGTGGCGGCGGACGACTCCGTCATGCCCCAGACCGTTGAGTCCATCAACCACGCCAAGGCCGCTGAAGTGCCCATGATCGTGGCTGTGACCAAGATGGATAAGCCCACCGCCAACCCCGAGCGCGTCAAGCAGGACCTGACCAACTACGGCGTGGTCTGCGAAGTCTGGGGCGGCGACACCATCGTGGTGCCCGTTTCCGCCCATACCGGCGAGGGCATCGACGAGCTGCTGGAGATGGTTCTCCTGCAGGCCGAAACCATGGAGCTGCGCGCCAATCCCAACCGTCTGGGCCGCGGCGTCATCGTCGAGGCGAAACTGGACAAGGCCCGTGGTCCTCTGGCCACCGTGCTGCTGCAGAATGGTACCCTGCGCGTGGGCGACAACATCGTCGCCGGCATGGCCTCCGGCCGCGTGCGCGCGCTGATCAACGACAAGGGCGAGAAGGTCAAGGAAGCTGGCCCCTCCATGCCGGTTGAGATCATGGGCTTCGACGAGGTGCCCTCCGCCGGTGACGAGATGATCGCCGTTGGTGACGATCACCTGTCCCGCCAGGTCGCTGAGGAGCGCAAGGCCAAGCTGAAGGCCTCCCGCGAGGCTTCCATGGCCAAGATGTCCATGGAGAACCTGTTCTCCAACCTGGAGGCCGGCAAGCAGACCACGCTGAACCTGATCATCAAGGCAGACGTGCAGGGATCCGTCGAGGCCGTCAAGCAGGCCATGGAGAAGCTCTCCAACGACGAGGTGCGCGTCCGCGTGCTGCACTCTGCTGCCGGCGCCGTCACCAAGGACGACGTCAACCTGGCCAGCGCCTTCAACGCCATCATCATCGGCTTCAACATCCGTCCTGACGCCTCCGCCCGCGAGACCGCTGAGCGCGAGAAGGTCGATGTGCGCCTGTACACCGTCATCTACAAGGCCATCGAGGACATGGAGCTGGCCATGAAGGGTCTGCTCGCCCCCGAGTTCAAGGAGGTCATCCTGGGCCACGCCGAGGTGCGTGCGGTCATGAAGATCACCGGTGCGGGCATCATCGCCGGCTCCTACGTCACCGACGGCAAGATGCAGCGCAACGCTCAGGTCCGCCTGCTGCGCGACAACGTGGTCGTCCACGAGGGCAAGCTGAGCAGCCTGAAGCACTACAAGGAAGACGTCAAGGAGATGAAGGAAGGCTTCGAGTGCGGTATGTCCCTCGAGGGCCACAACGACATCAAGGAAGGCGACATCATCGAGTGCTTCATCATGGAGGAAATCCCCAGATAAGCAGGTTGCATAACCAGGCTGTTTGATATGGAAGCATTTGCAGGCAGCTGAACGAGAGGGTTTCGCGTCTATGGACGCGAGTCGGGGGCTTTCGGATCGCCCCCGACACCCCTTCGGGTGCTTTCTTTACCCAAAGGAGTAATATGAGCTATAACCGTATTGACCGCATTTCCGAGGAGGTTCGCCGGGAGGTGGACCGAATCATCCGCGAGGACCTGAATGATCCCCGCATCAGCGGCACTTTCTCCGTCACCCATGCGGACGTGACCCGTGATCTGCGCCATGCGAAGATCTATGTGTCCGTCCTGGAGGACGAGAAGCGTGCGGATATGCTGGCAGCGCTGAAGAAGGCTGCCGGCTTCATCCGCCGTGAGCTGGGCCGCAATATCATCATTCGTTACAGCCCCGAGTTGACCTTTGTGAGCGACGAAAACATCGCCTATGGCGTGCATATCGCCAAGGTGCTGGCAGACGCACAGAAGACGGAGGGTACCCATGACAACGAGGAAACCGAGACCCCTTGATGGCGTGATGAATTCCATCCGCCTGTCGCAAACGGTTGCGCTGGTGTGCCATATCAGCCCTGACGGCGATACCGTGGGCAGCGCGCTTGCGCTGCGCCTGGGCCTGATGGAGCTGGGCAAAACCGTGACCCTTTACTGTCAGGACAAGATCCCGGATGTGCTCCGCTTCCTGCCGGGTGCGGAGGAATTCCGTATGCCGGAAGAAATGCAGGAAGAGGTCGATCTGCTGCTGTGCGTGGACGTCTCCGACGAGAAGCGCATGGGCCGCTGCAAGGGCCTCAAGCGGATGGCGCGCCATACTGCACTCATTGATCATCATGCCACCAACACCCGCTTCTGCGAGGTGAGCATGGTGGACGGGACGGCTCCGGCCAACTGCCTGATCATCAATGAGCTGCTGTGGCGTCTGGACTGCACCATCACGCCGGATGTGGCGCTGTGCCTGGCCGTTGGCCTGAGCACCGATACGGGCAACCTGACCTACCGCAGCACCACGCCCGAGGCATACCATGTGATGGGCGATCTGCTGGAGACCGGTGCTCCCATCGCTGATGCGCATCGGCATATCTACCGGGAGCGTCCGCCGCGTCAGCTGGCGCTGCTGGCCAAGGCGCTGGAAAGCCTGGAATTCCACTATGATGATCGCATCACCTCCATCCGCCTGACGCATGAGGACTTCGACGATTGCGGCGCGTTGCCGGAGGATGCGGAGATCATTGTCAATTACGGCCTGGACATCAAGGGAGTTCATATGTGCGTGTTCGCCCGCGAGCAGGCCGATGGCACCACCAAGCTGAGCCTGCGCTCCGTGGCGCCCTATGACATTACCGGCGTGGCGCAGCAATTTGGCGGCGGCGGACATGCCCAGGCTGCAGGTGCGACGGTGCCCCTCTCCCTGGACGAAGCCATCACCCGCGTCGTGGAGAGCATGAAGCAAGAACTGGAGAAAACCGAATGAACGGCTTTCTGAACATCCTCAAGCCGCCGGGAATGACCAGTGCTGCTGTGGTGGCGGTGGTCAAGCGCCTGACCGGAGAAAAGCGCGTCGGTCATGCCGGCACCCTTGACCCGGAGGCTGCGGGCGTGCTGCCCATCATGATCGGGCGTGCGGCGCGGCTCTTTGACTACCTGGTGGACAAGGAGAAGGCCTATGTGGCGGAAGCTGCGTTCGGGTATGCTACCGACACCCAGGACGCCACCGGCGTGGTGGTCGAGGCGGGGGAGAATTACCCCAGCTACGAGGCTGTTTGTGCGGCGACGAAGCAGCTGGAGGGCGATATCTTCCAGCGGCCCAGCATGTACAGCGCCATCAAGCAGGATGGCGTTGCGATGTACGAGCGCGCCCGCCGGGGTGAGACCGTCGAGGTGCCGCTGCGCCAGGTACATGTGGAGTCCATCACCCTGCATGGAGAAACGGCGAATCATGGCGTGCTGATGACTGTCAAGTGCGGCCGCGGGACGTATATCCGCTCCATTTGCGATGATCTGGGCAAGCTCACCGGCTGCCCGGCGCATATGCGCTTCCTGCTGCGGAGCCAGAGCGGCGTGTTCACCCTGGACACCGCCATGACCGTCGAGGAGGCCACCGCCTACCGCGATGAAGGCACACTGGCGCAGCATCTGCTGCCGCTGGACTGGCCGATTCAGCATATCCGCCGCATCGACGTGCCGATGTACCTGCAAAAGCAGGTGAGCAACGGTGTGCGTCTGCCGATCGAAAAGGTCTGGCATGCCAAGGACGTGGCGGAGGGCGGCATTGTGCGCATTTACCTGAATGACGAATTCTGGGGCATGGCGGAGCGTCAGGGCGACATGCTGGTGTGGAAGTGCCAGCTGCCCCCAGAGGCTGCCGATCAAGGAGGCAACGAATGAAAATCCTGCGTGACCCCAAGAGACTGTCCCCCTGCGTGCTGGTGTTGGGCATGTTTGACGGCGTGCACCGCGGCCATCAGGCGCTGCTCATGCGCGGCGGCGAACTGGCCCAGGAAATGAGTTTCCCCCTGAATGTGCTGAGCTTCGAGCCCCATCCGCTGCGCGTCCTGGCGCCGGAGCGGGCGCCGCTGCTGCTCAATACCATCCCGGAGAAGGCACGCATCATGCAGTCCTTCGGCGTGGATAACCTGTGTATCACCACCTTCGACCGTGCCCGGGCGGATCAGTCCCCCGAGGATTTCATGGCGGAGATGGTGGCGACCTACGCGCCGGTGGTGGTGGTCTGTGGGTTCAACTACACCTTTGGCAAAGGCGGCAAGGGCACTGGCAAGACCCTGCGCGAGTTTGGCAAAAAGAACGGCTTCCGCACGGTGATCGTGCCGGAGGTCATTGTGGAGGGCGAGACGGTGTCATCCACCCGCATCCGCAAGGTGCTTTCCGAGGGCGACATCCCCATGGCCAACCGGCTGCTGGGCACGGGCTATACCCTGTCCGGCAAGGTCGAGAACGGCAAGCAGCTGGGCCGCACGATGGGCTTCCCCACGGCGAATGTGCGGATCCCCCGGCACAAGGCGCTGCCGGCTTTCGGCGTATACGACTGCTGGCTGGAAACCGCGGACGGCTCCTACCACCCGGCGGTGGTAAATGTGGGCCGGCATCCGACGCTGCCGGAGGGCAATGTGACGGTGGAGGCGCACGTCCTTACGGAGGACGCGCTGGACCTGTATGGTCAGCATGTGCGGCTTTCGTTCATGCGCTTCCAGCGGGCGGAGATTCGCTTTGACAGTAAGGACGAGCTGCAGGAGCAGATCGCCAGGGACGTCGAGGACGCCCGCGCTTACTTCGCAAAAATGGTATGATTGTATAACAAAAGCCCGCTGTGTCGATGTGACATGGCGGGCTTTTTGCGTGGGATCAATCCTCCGGCCGGACGACGTGCTCCGCCGCCCAGGCGTTGTAGTGATCGTGGTAGAAGGCGCGGTAGCCGTCGAAGTCCAGCTCGCAGCCCCGGCCCAACAGCTCCATGCGCACGCCAAAGAGGATGGCGATGACGTGCATGTCGTCCAGGCCGTTGCGCAGGTAGAAGGCCTTGCGGCGGGCCTTTTCGCCGGTGGGGTCGTCCCGGTCAGCAGCTTCGATCTCCACAAAGAGGCCGCGGCCTTCATAGAGGGTCAGCAGGGCTTGCAGCATCGCGGAACCCGCACCCTTGTTGCGTCGTTTCTCATGTACGGCGAGGTAATCCAAGAGGATCACAGTGTCGCTGTTGATGGTGGCGGCAAGGCCGGCAAAATGGCCATCCTGCTCGGCGAGCCACACGTCGGTGCGGCCTTCCTTGTGCATCCGGCGGATGATCTGGAAGGGCTTGCGCTCGTAGCGCGGGAAGGCGCGTCGGTACAGCAGGCGGATGCGCAGCCAGTCCAGCGACGACGCGGGTTTGCGGAGTGTCACGGGCATGGGTCAACCCTCCTCGGGCAGCATATCGCCGGAGCGGACGGGCCGATCCAGCCGGGATTCGACGTATTTGCGCAGCAGCCGGAAGGGCGCGGTAGCTTCGGGAGAATCCACCCAGGCGGCGCTGCCCTGGGTCAGCATGGTGCGCATCCAATTTGCCTGTGCAGCGGACACCGGTGTGTGGGATTGCCCGTGGCATTCCCGGCAGACGAGGCCGCCCTCACTCAGGTCAAACCAGGTGGATTCCGTCTCCGCGAGGCGCTTGCCGCAGTGGACGCAGTGCATGAGGCGCGGCTTGAAGCCTTCGCTGGCGCTGAGATGCAGGAGGAATCCCGCGACGAGGGGCCGCCAGGGCTGGTCGGAAAAGGTCAGGCGGGACAGCGTGTGCAGCAGCAGCATGAACAGCTCCTGGGCGGGCACGCAGGGCTGGATGAAGGCTTCCGCCACACCCAGCAGATAGGTTCCCACGGCCAGGCGGTCGAAATCCTGACGTAGGGGATAGAAGGTTTCGATCAGGTTGGCAGAGATGACGGTCAGATGCGCGCCCTTCTGGTACAGCTCGAAGTCGCCCAGCGCGAACATTTCGCTGGCGTTGAGGATGGGCGACCGGGGTTTGCGGCATCCGCGAGCGAGGGCCTCGATGCGCCCCTGGGTCGGGCTGAACAGGGTCAGCATGCGGTCGTTGTCGCGGTAGTTGGCGTAGCGCAGCACAATGGCCGTGCGTTCGGTCTGGCGCATCTTGTCACCTCCACATTCGGCCATCACCCGCATGGCGGGCGCTGGCTACACTTGCCCATCGCAAGCGAAGGGCTGCGTTAGTCGGGCGATGCCCGACCTCCATGGAAAAAGGTCGCACGCGCGGTGGCGTACGACCCTATTATACAGGATATTGGGGGGGATTGCAAGGTCGCCCAGCCCTCTCAGTCAGCTGGCGCTGACAGCTCTCCCGGAGGGAGAGCCTTTGGGCTTGTGGGCGCGGGCGAGCAATGCTCGCCCCTACGGACGTGTGGTCGCTGCTTACAGCTTGCACTCCAGCTTGGCCAGTTCATCCACGACGTAGTTGTAGACGAAATCGACGGCCTCGTCGATGGGCTTGATTTCCTTCATGGACTTGTCGCGGGCGGAGATCTCGATGGTGCCGTTCTTGAGGCCCTTGGGGCTGACGATCACGCGGACGGGCACGCCGAACAGGTCAGCGTCGGCGAACATGACGCCGGCGGAGACGGGGCGGTCATCCCAGATGACCTCAACACCCTTGGCGGTCAGCTCGTCGTAGATCTTCTGGGACATGGCGGCGACTTCCTCGTTGTCGGCGCGCATGGAGCACAGGTGCACCTGCCAGGGCGCGATGGAGATGGGCCAGATGGGGCCGTAATCATCGCGGTGAGCCTCGCACACGGAGGCGGCCAGACGGCCCACGCCGATGCCGTAGCAGCCCATGATGGGGTGCTTGAGAGAGCCGTCTTGATCCACATAGGTCATGTCCATGCTCTCAGTGTACTTGGTGCCCAGCTGGAAGATGTTGCCCACCTCGATGCCGCGGGAGGTGTAGACGCTGGGCTTGCCGCACACGGGGCAGATGCCGCCGTCGTAGGCCTTGGCCACGTCCACGTACTCGACATTGCCCACGTCGCGAGCGATGTTCAGGCCGGTCATGTGGTGATCGGTCTCGTTGGCGCCGCAAACCAGGGATTCGATGCCCTTCAGGGACGCGTCGAAGACGATCTTCACGTCCTTGCTGATGCCCACCGGGCCGATGAAGCCCGCGCACAGGGGGGACTCGCTGGTCAGCTCAGCGGCGTGGATCTCGGCCTTGAGGTAGTTGCGCAGCTTGGTCTCGTTGATGTCCAGATCGCCGCGCAGGAAGGCCACGACCAGCTTATCGGTCAGGTTCTCCTGATAGACGACGGCCTTGCAGGTGCGGTCGGCGCGGACGTTCAGGAAGGCGCACAGGTCCTCGATGGACTTGACGTCGGGGGTGGCCACCTTGGTCAGCTCGGCGATCTCGCCCGCCTCGTTGTTCACGATGCAGGGAGCGGCTTCCATGTTGGCGCGGTAGTCGCAGTCGTGGCACAGGACGATGGTGTCCTCGCCCACGGCGGTCAGCAGCATGTACTCGTGGGAGACCTTGCCGCCCATCATGCCGCTGTCGGAGGCCACAGCCACCACCTCAGGCACGCCGGCGCGGGCGAAGATGCGGTTGTAGGCGTCGTAGCAGATCTGGTAGTAGCGCTCCAGATCCTCCTGGGAGGTGTGGAAGGAGTAGGCGTCCTTCATGGTGAACTCGCGCACGCGGATCAGGCCGCCGCGGCAGCGGGGCTCATCGCGGAACTTGGTCTGGATCTGGTAGATCATGAAGGGGTACTGGGTGTAGGAGTCCGCCACATCGCGCACGAAATGCACGGAGGCCTCCTCGTGGGTCATGCCCAGGACCATGTCCTGCTCGCCGCGGTCCTTGAAGCGCAGGAGCTCGGAGCCGATAGCGTCATAGCGGCCGGACTCGCGCCAGATGGACGCAGGCATCGCCACGGGGAAGAGCAGCTCCTGGCCGTCGATGCGGTTCATCTCCTCGCGGATGATCTTCTCGATCTTCGCGGTGATGCGCTTGGTGACGGGGAACAGGGTGTAAATGCCGTTGCCGACGGGCTTGATGTAGCCGCCGCGCATCATCAGCGCCTGGGACGCGATCTGGCAATCGGCGGGGGTCTCCTTGTAGCGCTTGGAGACGAGATTTTTGAGCTTCATGGGATGTCCTCCTTTGCTTTTTCGGGACGAAAAAACGCTTCGTCCCCCTTGTTGCAGGGGCGAAGCGTGAACTTCGCGGTACCACCTTGCTTCAGCGCACATGGATGCGCCCTCGCGTGCCCGGTAACGGGGGCTTCCGGCAGGATTTCGCGATGCGGGTTCTCCTGCGGACTCGGGAGACGGGAGCGGGTCATCTGCCGAACGCCTGCCTCACACCAACGGCAGACTCTCTGGGGTTCGACGGACGGGGCTTTCTCCTTCAGCGTCACTACCTATTATAGCACGGGGAAGGGGAGGATGCAAGGGACTTCGTCCCTTTTTTCAAAAAATCAGAGGATGGGGATATCGTGGGTGATGTCGCCTTTTGGCCCGGAAACCTTGCATCCAATCGGAAAATGTGATATTCTGTATACTGAGAACATTTTGGCAAAGGAGGCCCCTGCTGTGGAGGTTATCGCGCGGATCCGCAATGCGTTCCCGACGAAGTTCGGGCTGCCGAGGCAGTCGGGCCTTGTGCCGGCACTCACGTCCACCATCGTGTTCGAGCCGGAATTCCGCGTGGCGGAGGCGCTGCGGGGCATTGAGAGCTACTCCCATCTGTGGCTGATCTGGGAGTTCCACCAGGCGGTGCGCGAGGGGGACAGCCAGACCTGGAAGCCTACCGTGCGTCCGCCGCGTTTGGGGGGCAATACCAGAATGGGCGTGTTCGCGACGCGCTCGCCCTTCCGACCCAATCCGCTGGGGCTGACGGTGGTGAAGCTGCTCGCGGTGGAGGATTCTCCTGAGGGCAAGGTGCTCGTCGTGGCCGGTGCGGACATGATGGACGGCACCCCGATCTACGACATCAAGCCGTATTTGCCCTATGTAGACAGCGTGCCGGACGCCGTAGGCGGGTTCACCGAGGGCACGGCGGATTATCATCTGGACGTGGATTTCCCGGAAGATCTTATGGGACGCGTCCCCAAAGAAATGCGTGAGACCCTGCTGGGCGTTCTGGCTCAGGATCCCCGGCCTGCGTATCAGCATGACGAAAACCGCGTGTACGGCCTGCCCTTTGGCGGCATGGACGTGAAATTCACCGTGAAGGACGGCGTTTTGGCCGTCATCGACATTACGAAGGAGTGAACGCATATGAGTATCATTGAAACTCTGGTGGAGAAGTTCCCCATCCGCAAAAGTGACAAGCAGAAGCAAGTCTTCCGGGAGTGGTTCATCGGCTGGGCCGGCGAACAGGGTTACACCGCTGAAGCGACCAAGCCCAAGGGCATGTTCCGTTCCTGGAATGTGGTCGTGGGTGACCCAGAAACGGCGGAGGTCGTATTCACCGCCCATTATGACACCCCGGCGGTCATGCCCCTGCCGAACTTCATCACGCCCCGCAATGTGCTGGTGTACATCCTGTACCAGCTGCTGCTGGTGCCGATCCTGCTGATTCCCGGCGCGCTGGCGGGTGCGCTGACGGGCCATGTTCTGCGCGTGCTGACGGATAATGCGTTCATGGCCAGCGAGATCGGTGCAGCAGTGGGCTTTGTCAGCGTGTACATGACCCTGGGCATCATGATGTTTGGCCCGGCGAACAAGAACAACGTCAACGACAATACCTCCGGCGTGGCGGCGGTGATGGAGCTGATGTCCCGCCTGCCTGAGGAGCAGCGCGCGAAGGCTGCGTTCATCCTCTTTGACAATGAGGAGAAGGGCATGCTGGGCAGCAGCGCCTATGCCTCTAGCCACAAGGAAGTCAAGAAAAACAAGCTCATCATCAACATGGACTGCGTGGGCGACGGCGAAAATGTGATGTTCTTCGCCAACAAGAAGACCCGTGCGCTGGCGTGCTTCCCCAAGCTGGAGGAAGCCATGCAGGGCGCGTCCGGTCGCAACTACATCATGAACAAGTTGGAAAGCTGCGTCTACCCCTCCGACCAGAGCCAGTTCAAGCTGGGCATTGCCGTCTGCGCCTGCAACAAGATGCCCGTGATCGGCTACTACTGCGACAAGATCCACACGAAGAAGGACACTGTCTGTGAGCAGGCCAACCTGGACTTCCTGGCGCAAGGCCTGTCTGCCTTCGTGGCCCAGCTGTAATCCTTTGGAGGTACCCATGACCATTTGTGAACAGATCACCGAGCTGTTTCCCGTGCGGAAAACGGCGGTACAGAAGAAGGCTTTCCGCCAGTGGGTGATGGCTGAGATCGCAGAGATGGGCTATTCCGCCCGTGTGGAGGAGAACGACCGGGGACGGCAGCAGAACATCGTTGTCGGCGACCCGGAGCATGCTCAGGTCACCTTCACTGCCCATTACGACACGCCGTCCACCATTTTGCTGCCGGATCTGCAGATCCCCCGCAACTTCCCTGTGTACCTGCTTTGGCAGCTGCTGATCATCGGCGGGATGTTGGTGAGCGCCTTCCTTGTAGGCGCAGGGCTGGGCCTTGCGACGCAGAACGGGGACGTGATGGTCTTTGGTTTCTTTGGGGCATTTTTGGCCCTCATGACCCTGCAGCTGAACGGTTTTGCCAACCGGAATAATGTCAACGACAATACCTCCGGTGTGGCGGCGCTGCTGGAAACCATGGCGCGCATCCCCGAAGAAAACCGGTCGAAGGCTGCGTTCATCTTCTTTGACAACATGGAGAAGGGCCGCAAGGGCTCCAAGGCCTATGCCCGCGACCATCTGGAGATGCAGCATACCCGCTTCGTCGTGAACGCTGACAGCGTGGGCGTGGGGGATGTATTCCTGGTGGCGGCGCCTGCTTTGGCGGTGCAGCTGCCCCAATACGCACGGCTGGAGAAGCTGCTGGCTGCCTGTCCTGACCGGGAGGTACGCTTCCATTCCAGCGTGACCACTCGCATCAACAGCGATTTCCGCTCCTTCAAATGCGGCGTGGGGATCGGCGCGTACCGTCAGGTCGGCGGCGTAGGGCTGTATCTGGGAGACCTGCATACGGCCCGCGATACCCAGGCGGATCAGCGCAACATCGAGTGCCTGGCAGAGGCATTTTCGGTACTTGCGGAACAGATTTGAGGGTTCCCAAAAGCGGGAGCTTTGGGGAGAATCCCCAAAGAATGAAAAATGTACAAATTTCTACATTCTGCTTGTGGTAAGTGCCGAAATTTCGTGAAAGCTGCTAAAAGGTATTGACGGAAATGGTATTTGCATTTACAATTTGTACATGTAAACTAACCTTGAGAGGAGGGGCTGCTTGTGGTCATTGATCGTAACGAAACTGTGGCCCCGCTGTTCTGGTATCTCTACCGCCCGCAGGTGGCGTCCCGCCGGGATGACAACCACGCAGCCGGCGGATTCAACGTGGCGCTGTATCCGGATCATACGCTGGTGTTCTGCAAGTTCGATGGGCTCAACCGCCTGACCGAGCGCTGCACCTTCCAGCTGCCGGCAGAGGTCACGGGCAGATATATGATGATCCTTGACAGCCAGTCCTGGTGGATGGGCAAGCTTCCCCGGGAAATCCGCACCGACGGCCGTGCCTCCTATGCGTGCCTGTTCGGCTTCACCCGTCAGCACCCCCTGTTCTCCTGTGAGGACATCAACACCCTGGTGCTGGCCCCCTTCAACAGCCAGCGCGGCATGTACGCCCGCCGTCTCCGCGGCATGCTGGAGTGCATGTCCGAGATGCTCTACGACTATGGCATTGAGCTGGGCGTGGATAAGTTCGGCTGGGATTGGCAGTACATCCGTCCCCTGGAGGAGATGCAGGCCACGCCCGTGCAGGCCGCTCAGGCCGGCTGGGACACCCAGAGCGCTCAGTACTACAGCGCCCAGCAGTTCCCCCAGGACGGTGCCAGCTACTACGAGCAGCAGGAGCGCATCGCCCAATAATGTGATCTATGGCAGCTTTGTTCATGACGAAGCTGCCTTTTCAATGTAAATAGGATGATGGAGGTTATGAACATGAACACCAAGTATCAGCAGTGGCTTAATTGCCCCGGCATGAACGACGAGCTGCTCGGGCAGCTCAAGGCCATGAACGAGGAGCAGATCTCCGACAGCTTCTACCGGGAGCTGGCATTCGGTACCGGTGGCCTTCGCGGCGTGCTGGGCGCGGGCACTAACCGCATGAACCTGTACACCGTGTCCAAGGCGACCCGCGGCCTGGGCAAGTACCTCAAGGAAACCTTCGAGAACCCCAGCTGCGCGGTGAGCTGCGACAGCCGCATCCATTCCACCGATTTTGCCCGCCTGACCGCCGCGACCCTGGCGGACATGGGCATCCGCGTGTACATCTACAAGACCCTGATGCCCACGCCCATGCTGTCCTACGCGGTGCGCCACCTGCACACCTCCGCGGGCGTGATGGTCACTGCCTCCCACAACCCCGCCAAGTTCAACGGCTACAAGGTCTACGGCGAGGACGGCTGCCAGATCACCATCGAGGCGGCGGATCGCATCTACGGCTACATCTGCGCTGAGGAGACCCTCGTGGAGACCCTGCCGGACTTCGACGCGCTGATGGCGAAGGGCATGATCTCCTGGATCGACGACGAGACCATCGAGAGCTACTACCGGGTCATGGACGGCCTGCGCATCGCCCCCGCGACGGAGCGTCTGCACCTCGTCTACAGCCCCCTGAACGGCACCGGCAACGTGCCCGTCCGCGAGATGATGAAGCGCATGGGCAACATTGACGTGGAGATCGTCGCTGAGCAGGAGCTGCCCGACGGAAATTTCCCCACCTGCCCCTATCCGAACCCCGAGATCCGCGAGGCCATGAAGCTCGCCATTGAGAAGACCATTGCCACCGGCGCGGACATGTGCCTGGCCACCGACCCCGACTGCGACCGCATCGGCGCGGGCGTGCGCGTGGGCAACGAGGTGGTGCTGATCTCCGGCAACGACATGGGCGTGCTGCTGCTGGACTACATCTGCAGCCACCGCGAGAAGACCGACCTCACCCCTGTTGCCGTCAAGACCATCGTGACCACCGAGATGGCCGTGCCGATCTGCCAGAAGTATGGCGTGGAGCTGCGCAACGTGCTGACCGGCTTCAAGTTCATCGGCGAGCAGATCGGCCTGCTGGAGGCTGAGGGCCACCCGGAGCGCTACATCTTTGGCTTTGAGGAGAGCTACGGCTACCTCAGCGGCACCGACGTGCGCGACAAGGACGCTGTCAACGCCGCCGTGCTGGTGTGCGAGATGGCTGCCAACTACAAGGCTCAGGGCCTGACGCTGCTGGACAAGCTGGAGCTGCTGCGCCGCGAGCACGGCTTCTTCGCCCAGCGCCTGCTGACCTTCGAGTACGAGGGTGAATCCGGCGCGAAGACCATGGCGGGCATCATGGCCAACCTCCGCAAGCCCCTTTCCGACTTCGCTGACGAGGCCTTCCAGACCTGCACCCGCATCGACTATCAGAACGACGAGACCGGCCTGCCCAAGTCCGACGTGCTGTCCTTTGCGCTGGCTGATGGCTGCAAGATCATCGTGCGCCCCTCCGGCACCGAACCCAAGCTGAAGGCCTACCTCTTCGCCAAGGGCGCGGATCAGGCTGCGGCCGAGGCTGTGCTGGAAACCCTGGAAGCCCTCATGAACCGCTACTGCAAGGCGTAAGGGGGCATGCTGATGCACGCGACTCAAACGCTGCCGGAGAATTACCGGAAGCTGTGCGACATCGACCTGGAGAAGAACAAGAAACAGTACGCCATCGTGAACGGCCTATCCCTGATAGTGGCGGCTGCGGCGCTGCTGCCGATCTGGCTGCTGGCCCCAGAGGGTGCAAAGCCGTTCCATGGAGTGGCCGGCTTGCTGGTGCTGCTGGCGGGGATGTTCGTCTACATCCTTCTGCATGAGGCGGTGCACGGCGTGTGCTTCTGGTATTTCAGCAGGCAGAAGCCGCGTTTTGGCTGGAAGAGCGCCTATGCCTACGCCGCCAGCGACTGCTACTACCGAAAAGGCCCCTACTTGGTGATCGGCCTGGCGCCGGTGGTGTTTTGGGGCGTGGTGCTGGCGGTGCTGGCCGCGCTGCTCCCGGCGGAGTGCTACTGGACGGTGCAGATCATCCAGCTGATCAACCTTTCCGGCGCGGCGGGCGACCTGTATGTGACCTGGCTCCTGAGCCGGATGCCCAAGGACATCCTGATCCAGGATGCGGGCGTGGCGATGCAGGTCTTTGCACCGGCAGAGGAATAAAGGAAGCGAATACCAAAAGGCTCCTCCGGCGGAGGAGCCTTTTTCCTGTGCAGATGACAGGCAAATGAAAACTCCGGGCCATAAGGGGCTCGGAGTTTATGCTTTTTGTTTGGGATCAGCCGTTGGATTCAGCGTTCACGTTCAGCGCATCAATGATGGCCTGCATCACGCCGGCCTCATCCAGGGTGAACTCTTCGGCGTTGAGGGGAAGGGTCTTGCCGATGAACAGGGCGATCACATCCTCGGCGACGGCCTCGCCATTCACGGTCGCGGACAGGGCAGCGATCGCGTTGTTCTCATCCACACGGAAGGTGACGACGGCGGTCTCGGTTTCGATCACGCTGCCCTCGTCGGTCACGCTCACGATGGGATACTGCACCTCGGGCAGAACCACAGGCTCAGCAGCGGGCTCCGCGGTCGCTTCGGGAGTGGGTTCGACGGCCTCGGCTTCCTCAACGGGGGCGGGCTCCGCGGTCGCTTCGGGAGTGGGCTCGACGGCCTCGGCTTCCACAACGGGAGCGGGCTCCGCGGTCACTTCGGGAGTGGGTTCGACGGCCTCGGCTTCCTCAACGGGGGCGGGCTCCGCGGTCGCTTCGGGAGTGGGTTCGACGGCCTCGGCTTCCTCAACGGAAGTCGGAGGCCAAGCGGTCTTAGGAAGGCAACATGTTTCCCCAA
>JAZNSI010000014.1:0-49004 GCA_045591175.1 Clostridia bacterium | reverse complement strand
AGCTCATTGCTTGCAATGAGCAAGTGTAGCCTGCGCCGGGCTTGTCTCGGCGCTGGCCGAATAAAGGAATACTCTGCAAAATCGCCGCACGGGCTCCTTTGTTTGTTGCGCGACAGCCGCATGGGGCTGGTGGGAACGGAGCGGCTGAGCTCCGGGGCTGCTTTGCGGGTTGATTTTAGCTGTGGAGGGGTTTTCTTGCTGCTTCCATGAGAATGTGGAAGGCCTGGCCTTCCGGGGCAACGCCGGGCTTGTCGAAGTGGGGCGCGCCGCATACATTGCGCACCAGGCCGTAGGTATCCACCTCAGCGAGGGCAGCGGAACGAGCCTTCTCTGCGTAAGGCAGGAGGGTGGCGTCCAGCCAACCGCCGACCACGCCGCGGTAGATCGTGTAGGCCAGCATCTGGGCGAAGTTGACTTCGCGGAAAGTGGTCGGGTCGTCCAGGATGTCGTGGAAGGCGCCGTCGTCCATCTGGTAGGAGAGCGAGGCTTCGATCAGCGCCTTCACGCGGGAAATCAGCCGCGCCCGGCCGGGATGGTTCTCCGGCAGGAGGGCGATCACCCGCGCCATGCCTGCCATCGCCCAGCCGTTGCCCACGGCCCAGGCGTCCCGGCGGAGGTAGCGGCCTTCCGCGTCGCTCCACTGGTGGGCGAGGAGGCCGTTTCCCGGGGTGTGCAGGGTATGCCAGTAGCCGTCCAGCTGACGCATGGCCTCGTCAAATTCTCCGGCGCGGGCCAGGAAGGGCGGCAGCATGTACATCGAGTCCACCCAGATGAGCTGTCCCTGCCGGAAGTGGTACACCACACCTTTGGGGCTGCGGGGCGCGTCGTGCATGGCCCAGTGCAGGAGCCTGTCGCGGGCCTGGCACAGGAAGGGATCGCCGGTCTGTTCGGCGGCGAAGATGAGGGCCTCGCCCACTGCGCAGGGATCGGTCACGGCAGTGGAATCTGCAATGTGGCAGCAGCGGCCGTCGGTGTTTTGGCGGTTGGCGCCCTCAAGGGCCAGGGCGATGGCGATATCGTGGTCACCGGCCTCCAGGAAGGCCTGGGCCGTCACGCCCTGCTCCCAGTTGTGACGCTGCATCGCCAGCAGCGCACGCTTGACGCGGTCAGTCATGGCGGATACTCCTTACTTGCTGGCATTCAGCATATCAAACACCTTCGCGCAGCGGATGGTCAATTCATGGGGCACGGTGGGGCTCTCCAGCAATCCGGCGCGGACGCAGCGCATGACCTCCTCAGCCTCATAAACGAAGCCGTTCTCGGTGTGGTCGTCCTGCCAATGCTCCTCGGTGCCGTCGGGATGACGCACCATGAAATCACTGCCGAAATGGGGGCGGAGCATCCGCAGCTGTCCCTTATCGCCCATGAGGACGGTGCGCTCGTCCAGGCGCACGCCGATGGAGGCGGTCAGGGTCGCCAGGCCCCAGGGGTAGCGCAGCGTGACGGTTTCCGTCTCGTCCACGCCGGTGGAAGCCCAGTGGACCGCCACGTTCTCGACCTTTTCGGGCACGCCGACGAAGAACTCCATCAGCTCGTAGCAGTAGACCAGCAGGTCGTAGGCCGCGCCGCCGCCCAGCTCCTTGAGATAGAAGCGGCTGCCGGGGCCGGAATAGGCCTCCCAGCCGATGGACAGCTCCGCGTGCTTCACGTTGCCGATGACGCCCGCGTCCAGCTGACGCTTCATCTCCACGATGGCGGGCAGGAAGCGGCTCCACATGGCCTCCATGGCGAACACGGCTTTCTCCTTCGCCAGCGCAAAGACCTCCTCCGCCACGGCGGAATTGGTGAACATGGCCTTCTCGCACAGCACGGGGATGCCGGCTTCGATGCACAGGCGGGTCAGATCGGCATGAGCGTCGGTGGTGGCGGCGACATAGGCCGCGTCAGGCCGGAGCGCCAGCATCTCGGCGTAGCTGCCGGAATGAGGAATGCCATGCTTTTCTGCGAAAGCTGCGCCGCGCTCGGCAGAGCGGGAGCCCACGCCGATCACCTCTGCGCCGTCAATGCGGCGGACGGCGTCATTGAACTTCACAGCGATATCGCCTGCGCCAAGGATCACCCATTTGAAAGACATATGAAACACCTCGCAGCGGATTTTTCTTCATTATAGAAGAATAACACCTGTACGTCAATCGCAAATCCCTTTGACAAACCGCATCCCATCGGGTAAAATGGAGCCGATCAATACGCAAGGAGGGCCACCTATGACCTTCACCCCCCAATTCCCGACTTTCCTGCACGGCGGCGATTACAACCCCGATCAGTGGCTGGATCGCCCCGATATCCTGGACCGCGACGTGGAAATGATGCGCAAGGCCCACGTCAACACCGTGTCCGTGGGCATTTTCTCCTGGGCGCGCCTGGAAACCGACGACGGCGTGTACGACTTCGAATGGCTCGATCAGGTGATCGACCGGCTGTGGCGAGCCGGCATCTATGTGATCCTGGCGACCCCCAGCGGCGCGCGCCCTGCGTGGATGGCGCAAAAGTACCCCGAGGTCCTGCGCGTGAACGAGCAGTATCAGCGCTACCACTTCGGCGGCCGCCACAACCACTGCTTCACCTCCCCTGTGTACCGCCGCAAGGTGCATGAGATGGACACCCGCCTGGCGGAGCGCTACGCCCATCATCCGGCGGTGATCCTGTGGCACCTGTCCAATGAGTTCAGCGGCCACTGCTACTGCGAGCACTGCCAGGAGGCCTTCCGGGGCTGGCTGAAGAAGCGCTACGGCACCCTCGAAAACCTCAACCAGGCCTGGTGGACCTCCTTCTGGGCCCACCGCTACACCGACTGGAGCCAGGTCGAAGCCCCCGGCCCCCTGGCGGAAACCTCCACCAACGGCATGTACATCGATTGGCGGCGCTTCGCCACCGATCAGTGCAAGGACTTCATGATGGCCGAGCGCGACGCGGTGCAGGCCGTCAATCCTGACCTGAAGGTCACCGCCAACCTGATGGAGCGCTTCTGGGATTACGACTACTTCTCCCTCGCCGAGGGCATGGACGTGGTCAGCTGGGACGCCTATCCCATGTGGCACTCCGGCGACGACGTGGCCACCGCCGCGGACTTCGCCATGAACCACGACATGATGCGCTCCTTCAAGGATCAGCCCTTCCTGCTGATGGAATCCACCCCCTCCCAGGTCAACTGGAAGCCCGTCAACAAGCTCAAGCGCCCGGGGATGCATTTGCTGGCCTCCATGCAGGCCGTGGCCCACGGCAGCCAGAGCGTCATGTACTTCCAGTGGCGCAAGGGCCGCGGCGCGGCGGAGCAGTTCCACGGCGCGGTGGTGGATCACGATGGCCGCGACGACACCCGCGTGTTCAAGGACGTGACCAGCGTCGGCAAGGCCCTCGAGGCCCTGCAGCCCCTCTACGATCAGCCCAAGCAGCCTGCTGAGGCCTGCATCATCTACGACTGGAGCAACTGGTGGGCCATCGACTACGCCCAGACCGGCCAGAAGGGCAACATGAAGTACTTCGACAGTGTGAACATGCATTATCGCAGCCTGTGGCAGATGGGCGTCAACGTGGACTTCCGCGACGAGCGCGAATGCACCGACCTCAGCCGGTATAAGCTGGTCATCTGCCCGATGCTGTTTATGCTGAAGGAAAGCTTCGCCCAGAAGCTCCGCGACTTTGTGAAAAACGGCGGTACGCTGCTGATGACCTACTTCTCCGGCGTGGTGGATGAATCCGGCAACGCCTGGCTGGGCGGCGCGCCCCACAACCTCGTGGATGTGCTGGGCGTTCGCGCCACCGAGCTGGACGCGCTCTTCCCCGATGACAAGCAGGCGATGCTGCTGGCGGACGGCCGCAGCTTCCCCATCCACGAGCTGTGCGAGATCCCCGAGATGCACGGCGCGAAGTCCCTCGGCCTGTACGAGGAAGACTTCTACGCCGCCATGCCCTGCCTGACCCGCAATTCCTTCGGCAAGGGCCAGGCGTACTACCTCGCCGCGAAGGTGGAGCAGGCTGGCCTGGACGCGATCTATGCGGATATCGCGGACGAGCTGGATCTGCCCCGCGCCCTGTACGAGGCGCTGCCCGAGGGCGTCATCGCCACCGAGCGCGGCGGAGCCGTCTTCCTGCAGAATTACTCCGGCAAGGCGCAGCAGATCGTGTTTGAGGACAAGTACACCGACATGATCACCGGCAGCACGGTGGAGGGCGAGCACATCATGCCCGCCAACGGCGTGATGGTGCTGGTGAAGTAAGACAAAAATGAAGCGCGATGTGTCCCAAATGGACATTTCGCGCTTTTCTTGTGCCAAAAAGTATGAAATTAACTGGAAGAATCTTCTTTCACCTTGCAAAATTTGGTTGGGCATGTTATAATAATATTCATAACAATAACATTCGTTATCATATTGGAGGTGTCTCCCATGAGCGACACGCATTATGACGCCCTTTTGTTGAAAAATCAGCTGTGCTTTCCCCTTTATGCCGCGTCCCGCGAGGTGATCAAGCGCTATCGTCCCCACCTGGATGCGCTGGGCCTGACCTACACCCAGTATGTGGTGCTGATGGTCATCTGGGAGCACGGCACCGTCAGCGTGCGCGACCTGGGCCGGACGCTGTTCCTGGACTCCGGCACCCTCACCCCGGTGCTGAAGACGCTGGAGAAGAACGGCCTCATCACCCGCCGCCGCAGCACGGAGGACGAACGGGTGCTGATGGTCACCGTCACCGGCGCAGGCCAGGTGCTGCGGGACCGGGCACTGTCCATCCCGGAGGACGTCCACGCCAGCCTGGGCCTTGATGCGCAGGAGATGGCGCAGATCCGCCATCTGCTTGACAAAATCCTGATCGCTTCCGGGGAAGTGTGACTTCCCTATCCTCCTTCGCCCCTCCGTTTACGCGCGGAGGGGTTTTTGCTGCCTTTTCACAGATTTGCTCTTGCAAGCCGCTGCCGGGCGCGCTATAATGAACGGCAGAACGATCCACAAAGGAGAACCGCCATGAATGCTCAGGAATACCGCTTTGACGGCAGCCGCAAGGTGTGCCTGAAGGACATGCCCACCTGTGCCGAACCCGGCGCGAAAAAGAAGGAATGTGCCGCCCGCATGGAGGAGAACCTCGCCCAGTGCGCCATCCTGCAGGAGAAGCTCTACGCCAGCGGCATCGAAGGCCTGATCATCGCCATCCAGGCGCGGGACGCCGCCGGCAAGGACAGCCTGATCAAGAAGGTGTTTGGCAAGCTGAACCCCGCTGCTTTGGAGGTACATTCCTTCAAATCCCCCAGCAAGGAGGAGCTCAGCCACGACTATCTGTGGCGGCTGGTGAAGCGCCTGCCCGCCCGCGGCAAGATCGGCGTTTTCAATCGCAGCCACTATGAGGACGTGCTGGTCACCCGCGTGCACCAGATGGAAAAGGGCTATGCCATGCCCGCCCGCGTCACCCAGGACAAGGACTTCTACAAAAAGCGCTGCGTCCAGCTGAAGAACTGGGAGCAATACCTGTACGAGAACGGCTACCGGATGGTGAAGGTGTTCCTGAACGTCTCCAAGGACGAACAGCGCCGCCGTTTCCTGGACCGGATGGAGCTGCCGGAGAAGAACTGGAAGCTGTCCATCAACGACATGAAGGAACGTGCCCTGTGGAAGGAATACGACGCCGCCTACGAGGACGCCATCAACCACACCGCCACGGAGGAATCCCCCTGGTACGTCCTTCCCGCCGACGACAAATGGTACACGCGTCTGCTGATGAGCGAGATCCTGCTGGAGGTGCTGACGGAAATGGCGCCGGAATATCCGCCGCTGGATCCTGCTGAAGCCGCGAAGGTTCCCGCCGCCATGGCCGAGCTGGAAAAGCCGCTGGAATGATATGCACGGGCACGTCCGCAGGGGCGTGCCCGTTTGTCATTTTTTCCTTGACGGCAGGCGAAGTTCCGTGTTACACTAAAGAAAATCTCCACAGGAGGAATTGAATATGAAAAAGCTGCTTGCCCTGACCCTGGCCTGCATGATGCTGCTCGGCCTGTGCACCACCGCCTTCGCGACTGAGGCCCAGTACGCCAGCACCAAGGCTTTCCTGGCCCTGATGGATGAGAAGGGCGTCAGTTACTCCGTTGAGGGCCTCGACAGCAACGGCAATGAGATGGTCTCCATCGGCAACACCGACAGCGACATCAACTACTCCTACACCATCCGTTATTTCTTCGATGACGGCGGAGAGAACTGCTCCCTGCGCGTGTGGAACATCATCACCTTTGCCGACGCTGATTTCGCCAAGGTTCTGCGCACCGTCAACAGCCTGAACTGCAAGTACAAGTACGTTCGTTTCACGGTGGACGAGTCCGACAACACTGTCACTGCCGCCATCGACACCATCTTCCGCACCCATGACATTGACGAGATCATCTGGGAAGCCACGCTGTATGTCGTGGACATCATCGAAGCCGGCTACCCGGACCTGGTTGTGTACGATCAGTAATCCCGCATACCGAAGGGCACGTCCGCAGGGGCGTGCCCTTTTTTGTGGGGGTTGTAACAATCCATCCGTCAAGGGAAGGTTTTTCCAGCCTGAAACGTTGAATGGGCAGGACTTTGTCCGGAAAAGGAGGTTTCCCCCCTATGAAAAAACTGCTTTGTCTTATGCTGATGCTGGTGGGGCTGACGGGTATGGCCCATGCGGATGGCTGGGTGGAACTGAGGCCCGGCCAGGGCGACCTGACGAAAGCCCAGGTCAAGGAATTTGCCGTGGAGTTCTTCGCGGAAAAGTGCGGCGTGGAGAAATCCGTCCTGCGCAAGGCGGACTGGCTGATCCAGTACGGTCATTCCACGGTGGAAACAGCCGAGAATGCATACTGGTCGGTTTACACCCGCAGTATCAAGGGGCACCCGGGCGTCCACGGCCTGGAGCTGACCGGCCCGGGCGAGCTGATCAACTGGTCGGCCCATATCGGCGAATTCGACAAGGCGGATCCCGGCCTGCTGGACTACGCCACGCCCGTGGATCCCCTGCCCACCGATGTGCAGGAGGAGGCTGTCATCGCCCTCGTCCGGGAGGAAATGGTGAAGCTGGGCTTCGTGAAGGATGCCTCTGCCCTGACCATCACCCCGACCTTCGCCTATGACGAGCACTTCAACAGCGGCGATATTCCCGTGTGGCTGGTGCTCATTGAAGATGGGCAGGGCAGCCGGTGGAAGGCCGCCGTCAGCCATAAGGGCGATATGCTGTCCCTGGTGCCTTATGAACAGGTGTTCCGCGAGAACAGAACTCCCGGCGAGGACTTCTGGGCCGGAACCTTTGAGGGGGTGGCAGCCGTTGAGGAGATGAGACTGTTCTACGATGTGATCGAGTGCACCCTTTCCCACGAGGAAAAGGCAGAAATCACTGCCCGCTGGCGTACGCTGGTGGAAAAGTGGATCGCGGAGCATCCCTACTACCTGAACAACCCGGGCATGGAATACATTGTGACCATCGAGCGGGTCTACGGCGTGCCGGATGAAAAGGCCATCCCCCAATCCGCGGCGGAGAAGCTGGCCGGGGCTGCCCTGACAGAGCACCTGGGCAATGCATACCTGCCCAACCGCGACGTGCGGGTGGATTACCTCGTCAATGACCCGGAGCATCCGGTGTGGGTGTTCCGCTTCGGGCGCATCAACGGGCTCAGCCGGGAGGAGTACAAGCACCTTACCATGACGGCCCCGGAAACGACCAGCATGTTCAATGTCACGCTGGACGCCCGCACCGGCGAAGTGCTGGGCATCGAGGAAACGCAGACAATTTACTGATTCCGCAAACGCCGCAAGGTTTTCACCCCGTCAGCATGCTATACTGACCTCATCAAACACGAAAGGAGGGGATTTGATGCAGCGCATCGTGCAGCTGATCGAAGCCACCCTGGACGCGGAGATCACCCCCGCTGAGCTGGCGGAGAAATCCGGCTACTCGCTGTGGCACTTCCTGCACCTGTTCCAGCGGGAGGTGGGCATGCCGCTTTGCCGCTACCGGACGCGGCGCAGGCTGGCGCATGCGATCTGGGAGATCAGCCGCGGCATGGGCGTGACCGACGCCGCGCTCAAGTGGGGCTTCGGGAGTCATTCGGGTTTCTACCGGGCTTTCCGGCTGGAATACGGCATGTCGCCCCGTGCATGGCTGCAAACCCGCCGGGTCAAGGAGCCCGCCGTCCCCCTCCTGAAAGAGGAGGTATACAAGATGCTGACCCGCGAGAAATTCCGCGAAGCAATGACCCATTGGGGCCTTGAGCTGCCCCTGACCCCTGTGACCTGGCCCGGTTCGGGCGAGATCAGCGAAACCGCCATGTACGCCGGGGATGATCACGTCCTCAAGGCCTACCGGGACGAGGCCGCCTGCCGCCTGGCCGTCGTGCTGGCGGACGCGCTGGACGCGCAGGGCATCCCTGCATCCAAGGCGCTGCCCCTGCCGGACGGGCAATCCGCCCTCCCTATCGCCGGGGTGTGGATGACCCTCTGCCGCCGGGTGAAGGGCTCACCCCTGGACGCCGCTGAGCTGATCCGCCGCCCGGAAGAGGGCAAGCGCATCGGCGCGGCGCTGGCGAATCTCCACCTGGCCACCGCCGTTCTGGACAAAGGCTGGGCCGACGACGAACCCTGGGCGGAGCATCTGCTGAACTGGGCGCTGCCCAAGGTGCAGGGTATTCTGCCGGCAGACTACCTGACGGACTTCGCCGCCCGGGCGGAGGCGACCCGCACCCTGCCTGCCGCGCTCATCCACCGCGACCCCAACCCGTCCAATCTGATCGACACCGGCGACGTCCTGGGCTTTGTGGACTTCGACCTGAGCCGCCGCTTCGCCCGCATTTTTGACCCCTGCTACACCATGACGGCGGTGCTGTCGGAGGTATTCGGGCGGACGGATCTCCCCTGGCGGGAGAACTGGCCGATCCTGTGCCGGGCGATCCTGGCGGGCTACGAGAGCGTCACCCCGCTGACGGACGCGGAAAAGGCTGCCGTACCCACGATCATGCAGGGCAACGAGCTGCTGTGCATCGCGGCCTTCGCCGACAGCAGCAAGTACAAGGATGTATTTGACGTGAACATGCAGATGCTGCCGTATATCATTGAGAACGCGGTGGTGTAACGGAAAAAAGCCCCGGCGGACACCGGGGCTTTTCTGCACCTGATTTCTCCTTGCAAACCAGCGCTTCATCATATATAATCATGAGGAAAGCTTACCAAGGAGAATACCAATGAAGAAGCGAAACGAAGGCATTGATCTGCTGCGATGCATCGCTATGCTGATGATCACCGTGCTGCACGTGATGAACCATGGCGGCATCCTTTGGACGGCAGTGGTTGGTTCCACCAGCTACCATGGCGCATGGCTGCTGGAAAGCGCTGCCTACTGCGCAGTGAACTGCTATGCGCTGATTTCCGGATATGTCGGCGTGAAGGCGGAATACCGCTATCGCCGGATCATTCCCCTGTGGCTGCAGGTAGCATTCTATTCGGTACTGATTGCTCTGGTACAGCCGCTGCTGCTTCCCGGCGCAGAGAAAACGCCTCTTGTTGCCGCGCTCCTGCCGGTCACCCATCGGCACTACTGGTACTTCACCTGTTACTTCGGCCTTTTTTTCCTCATGCCCCTGCTTAACAAGGCCATCAACGCCATGACCCGCACCGAGGCCAAGCGGCTGCTCCTCAGCATTTCCCTGGTGTTCTGCGGGATGAGCGTGGCCCCCTATTTCAACCTGTTCAAGGCCGTCAGCACGGAGGATATTTTCGGGCTGGAGCATGGTTACAGCGTGGTATGGCTGGCAATGCTGTATGTGGCAGGCGGCTGCATCCGTGTGCATGGTTTTGGCAGGAATATCCGAACCTGGACACTGCTGACCGGCTATGGTCTGACCGTGTTGATCAGCTGGCTGTTCAAGCTCTATGTGGAGGAAGAAGCCTCCGCAGCATTGAAGCCCCTGCTGGACGCTAATGCCCTGCTGTATTATCCGTCCATCACGACGGTGACGGCAGCCGTGTGCCTGCTGCTGGTGTTCTCC
The DNA here is from genome assembly GCA_045591175.1 of Clostridia bacterium. GTDB lineage: Bacteria > Bacillota > Clostridia > Christensenellales > Aristaeellaceae > UBA11524. The sequence continues at coordinate 39,019 of JAZNSI010000014.1, read as the reverse complement.
AGACTGAAGGAGCTGCCGCCGCTGACAGGCAAGCTTGTGCGCCTGGCAGCGCCCTCCACCTTTGCTGTATACCTGATTCAAGAGCATCGCGCGGTGCGTTCCGGCCTGATCGCAAAGCGGTTTGAATCCTTCGCCGCGGATGCGCCCCTCTCGCTCATCGGCAAGGTGCTGCTGGTGGCAGCGCTGATCTTTGTGGTAAGCGTACTGATCGATCTGCTGCGGCGACGCCTGTTCCGGGCGCTGCGGGTGGAACAGGCGACAGACTGGCTGGCTGACAGAGTTTCAAACGAAGAATGACGGATATAAATATCGCCCCTTCCCGGCATGGGAGGGGGCGTTTGTGCGTCATGATCTTTGTCATCCCAGCCTGCTCACATGTGCGCCGCGGGAATCCTTCAGCGCAAAAAGCAGCTGGAGGAATGCCTTGTGATACGGAATGAACCGCCCGTCCGCCAGCATGGCAAGGACTTCCGCTTCATCCGCCCACCTGACCGCCTGGACTTCGCTTTCCTGCAGCGTCAGCCTGGACAGATCCACATCCATGACGAGGGTGTAGATGTCGTCAAAGCCCACGTCGAAGGGGATGGTCAGCTTGGGCTGCTCACGGGAGAGGTCAATGGCGAGGCCGATTTCCTCCATGACCTCGCGCTCCGCAGCCGTGCGGGAGGTGTCTCCGGCCACGGCGCTGCCGCCGACCGTCACGTCCCACAGGTTCGGCCAGCCGGCCTTGAAAGGCTGCCGCTGCTGGATGAGCATCTCGCCCTTCGTGTTGAAGATCACCACATGCACCACCATGTGGTAGCGCTCCGGCGGAAGCGGCTTTCCCCGCTCGTGGATCTCCCCGGTGGGGATTCGGTCGCGAGTGTACAGATCCCAAAGTTCCATGGGGGCACCTCCAAATCGTGTCATGGGGATTCATCATAGCATCCGGTGGCGGTGGATGTCAAGCATCCCCCGCTGTCCTTCCTGTGTACAGCCCTTCCGCCCCGCGCAAAAATGTGCTACAATATCGCCGAAAGCATATAAGGAGGACGACCCTCATGGATTATAATCAGCTGGCTCTCGCCATGCACGAAGAGCATCACGGCAAGATCGCCGTTGCACCCAAGGTTCGCGTGGAGAATCGCGACGACCTGTCCACCGCCTACACCCCCGGCGTGGCCGAGCCCTGCCGCCGCATCGCCGCCAACAAGGCGGATGTCTACCGCTACACTGCCAAGGGCAATCTGGTGGCAGTGGTGTCCGACGGCACTGCCGTCCTGGGCCTGGGCGACATCGGCCCGGAGGCCGCCATGCCCGTCATGGAGGGCAAGGCGCTGCTGTTCAAGGAGTTCGCCGACGTGGACGCTTTCCCCATCTGCCTGGACACCAAGGACGTGGACGAGATCGTCCGCACGGTGAAGTTCCTCGCGCCCACCTTCGGCGGCATCAACCTGGAGGATATCTCCGCGCCCCGCTGCTTTGAGATCGAAAAGCGGCTGAAGGAAGAGCTTGACATCCCCGTCTTCCACGACGACCAGCACGGCACCGCCATTGTGGTCAGCGCGGGATTGCTGAACGCCCTGAAGCTCGTCGGCAAGAAGATGGAGGACGTGAGCATCGTCATCAACGGCGCGGGCAGCGCGGGCATTTCCATCGCGAAGCTCCTGATGCAGTTCGGCGCGGGCAACATCGTGCTGGTGGATCGTCAGGGCGCGGTCAGCGTGGACGAGGACTGGCTCAACCCGGCTCAGCGCGCGATGGCAGAGGTCACCAACAAGCATAACGAGCGCGGGACGCTGTCGGAGATCATCCGCGGCAAGGACGTGTTCATCGGCGTGAGCGCGCCCAAGGTGGTCACGGCGGAGATGGTCTCCACCATGGCGGCGGACGCGATCGTGTTCGCCATGGCCAACCCGACCCCGGAGATCATGCCGGAAGAGGCCGCGAAGGGCGGCGCGCGGGTCATCGCCACCGGCCGCAGCGACTATCCCAACCAAATCAACAACGTATTGGTGTTCCCGGGCATCTTCCGCGGCGCGCTGGACGCTCAGGCCACCGACATCACCGAGGAAATGAAGCTCGCCGCCGCACGGGCCATCGCCGCCATCGTCACGGACGAGGAGCTACGGGAGGACTACATCATTCCCGGCGCATTCGACAAGCGGGTCGCGCCTGCGGTGGCGGGCGCCGTCATGGCGTGCGCGAAGGAGCAGGGGGTTTCCAAGCTGTATAAGTGAGGATGAAATCCCCGTAATTTCGGACTTTACAACCGCGCAGAAACGTGCTATAATCCCAGTATTCGCGAGGAACGGGAACGCTGTCCCTAACCTGATTCAGAGAGCTGCACGGCTGGTGTGAGTGCAGACAGGTGGTCACAGCCGCTCGCCCGGGAGTGAAACCGGATCATCCGGCGATTGGCGCACGTTACGCGCAAGAGTGGCCCATCAAGCATGGGCAAGCAGAGTGGTACCGCGAAGTTCACGCTTCGTCTTTGCGTTTTTTGCAGGGGCGAAGCGTTTTTTGTCCCCGTTCGGCCATCACTCGCCTGTGGCGAGCGCTGGCTACACTTGGTCATTGCAAGCAATGACCGGCGTTAGTCGGAGCGTTGCTCCGACCTCCGACACAATTCAAAGGAGGCAACCACCCATGGAATTCAAGCCCTACAACCCGGCGGACATCGAGCCGAAATGGCAAAAGCACTGGGATGACAACCAGACCTTCGCCGCCACCAACGACTACTCCAAGCCCAAGTTCTACGGCCTGATCGAGTTCCCCTATCCCTCTGGCAACGGTCTGCACGTGGGCCATCCCCGCTCCAACACGGCCATGGACATCATCTCCCGCAAGCGCCGTATGGAGGGCTGCAACGTGCTGTTCCCCATCGGCTGGGACGCCTTCGGCCTGCCCACTGAGAACTTCGCCATCAAGAACAACATCCACCCTGCCATCGTCACCAAGCAGAACGTGGATCACTTCCGCATGCAGCTCAAGCGCCTGGGCTTCTCCTTTGACTACAGCCGCGAGGTGGACACCACCGATCCCGGCTACTACAAGTGGACCCAGTGGATCTTCCTGAAGCTGTTCGAGAAGGGCATGGTCTTCCGTGACAAGACCCTGGTGAACTACTGCCCCACCTGTAAGGTCGTCCTGTCCAACGAGGACAGCCAGGGCGGCAAGTGCGACGTTTGCCACGGCGACGTTGTCCAGCTGCCCAAGGACGTGTGGTACCTGCGCATCACCAAGTACGCCGATAAGCTGCTGGAGGGCCTGAAGTCCGTCGAGTACCCCGAGAACATCGCCCAGCAGCAGGTCAACTGGATCGGCAAGTCTACCGGTGCGTTCGTGAACTTCGCCGTCACCGGCACCGACGAGTCCCTTCAAATTTACACCACCCGCCCCGACACTCTCTTCGGCGTGACCTTCATGGTCATGGCTCCCGAGCATCCCATGATCGACAAGTACGCGGACAAGATCGCCAACATGGACGCGATCCTGGCCTACCGCGAGGAGTGCGCCAAGAAGACTGAGTTCGAGCGCACCCAGCTGGTGAAGGACAAGACCGGCCTGCGTATCGAGGGCCTGAACGGCGTGAATCCCCTGACCGGCAAGGAAGTGCCGATCTTCATCTCCGACTACGTCATGATGGGCTACGGCACCGGCGCGATCATGGCCGTTCCCGCCCACGATCAGCGTGACTGGGAATTCGCCAAGAAGTTCGGCGTGGATATCATCGAGGTCATCAAGGGCGGCGACATCACCAAGGAAGCTTACACCGGCGACGGCGAGATGGTCAACTCCGACTTCCTCAACGGCTGCACCAACAAGAAGGAATCCATCGAGAAGGTGCTGGTCGAGATCGAAAAGCGCGGCTGCGGCAAGGCCGGCGTCCAGTACAAGATGAAGGACTGGGCCTTCAACCGCCAGCGCTACTGGGGCGAGCCCATCCCGCTGGTGCACTGCCCCCACTGCGGCGTGGTGGCCGTTCCCTATGAGGAGCTGCCCCTCCAGCTGCCCGAGGTGGAGGACTTCCAGCCCGGTACCGACGGCAAGTCCCCCCTGGCCCGCATCGAGAGCTATGTGAAGTGCAAGTGCCCCAAGTGCGGCGCGGACGCTGAGCGCGAGACCGACACCATGCCCCAGTGGGCGGGTTCCTCCTGGTACTTCCTGCGCTACTGCGATCCCCACAACACTGAGGCTTTCGCCTCCAAGGAAGCCCTCGACTACTGGATGCCCGTTGACTGGTACAACGGCGGCATGGAGCATGTCACCCGTCACCTGCTGTACAGCCGCTTCTGGCATCAGTTCCTGTACGACCTGGGCGAGGTCTCCTGCCCCGAACCCTACATGAAGCGCACTGCGCAGGGCCTGATCCTGGGCACTGACGGCGAGAAGATGTCCAAGTCCCGCGGCAACGTGGTGAACCCCGACGACATCATCGACGACATCGGCGCGGACGCCTTCCGCGTGTACGAGATGTTCATGGGCGCCTTCGACCAGGCGATTCCGTGGTCCACCAACGGCGCAAAGGGCTGCAAGAAGTTCCTGGACCGCGTCTGGCGTCTGCAGGAGATGATGGTGGAGGGCGAGGAGTACACCGACAAGCTGCGTTACTCCATGCATGAGACCATCAAGAAGGTCTCCGAGGACTTCGAGGCCATGAAGTTCAACACCGCCATCGCCCAGATGATGACGCTGGTGAACGAGATGTACGCGATCGGCTCCGTCAACAAGGCCGAGCTGAAGACGCTGATCTGCCTGCTGAACCCCGTGGCTCCCCACATCACCGAGGAAATGTGGGCGAACCTGGGCTGCGAGGGCGAGGTGGCCTTCGCGCAGTGGCCCCAGTGGGACGAGAAGGCGCTGGTCAAGTCCGAGGTGGAGATCGCGGTGCAGGTGGCCGGCAAGATCCGCGGCCGCATCATGATCCCCGCTGACATGACCAAGGAAGTGGCCGAGAAGGAACTGGTCAACCATCCCGAGGTGCAGAAGATCCTCGCCGGCAAGACCGTCATGAAGGTCATCTTCGTGCCCGGCCGTCTGGTGAACTTCATCGCCAAATAAGCAGGGCTGCCCCGGCGGGCGGCTCGGCAGCGTGCCGCTGCACCCAGCTCGGCAGCGTGCCGCTGCACCCGGCTCGCGATGGAGTTGACTTCGCTGGCACAGACCTACCGCGTGTGAATTGGGTCGGGACGTGAAGTTGACTTGCCGCGCCCTCATGGCGCGGGCGACGTGGCTGTTTGATCCTGACGAGCAAAATGCTCTTCCCCTGTCCTTCGCGGGCAGGGGATTTTCTGTGCAAATTTCACATTGCTGCCAGCAGGAAAATCCTCCCTGTGCGGCGAAAATTCCACCTGAAAACGTGGATGATTTTGCGATCCTCAAACGTTATATGGTTGAAGAAACATTCCGAGGTGAATCCCTGATGCGCAAGCTGATGCGTATTCTTTCCCTGTTCCTGATTTTCGCGCTGCTCCTGACCGTGCCCGCCCTCGCCGAGGACGTGTGCGTCGTGAAGGACGCCTCCACCGTGTCCCGCGTGACCACCGCTCGCCCCTATCTGCGGGTGCAGTATCCGCTGCCCGGTGAAACCAGCGTGACCCTCACCGTGTGCGATGTGTGGGGCAGCCTCATCTACCAGCGGGATTACGGCCTGTGCTCCGGCACATTCCGCTCCCGCGACGTGCATCTGCCGGTCAGCGGCGAGAGCTGCGACTACATCGTCACCCTCTCCACCGACGCCGGTGATATTATCTTCACCGTCACCCGTGAGCAGCCCATGCTCACCGACAGCGCGGTGTACGCCGGCGGCCTCACCCTGGAGGAAATGACGGGCGGCAGCCCCTACAAATACGCCGTGGTGCTGGATCTTTACGAGCTGGAGGGATCCACCGCCGTTGCCCCGATGATGGCCGGCGGCTCGCAGATCGGCGAGGTGTATTTCACTGTGCAGAACGGTGATCTGACCGTCTCCGCCAGCCTGTTCGTGGAGGGCGCGATCGACAAGGCGAATGTGTACATCGCCACCGACGCCATCACCGCACAGAGCTTCGGCACGAGCCGTTTCTCCGGCATGAAGACCAAGCTTGACCGGGCCATCCGCCTGGGAGACGCACCCTACGCCGCCGTGATGGTGCAGCTGACCGTCACCTACGATCCTGCCAATGCCCTGCCCTTCCGCATGGGCGAAGGGGAGCAGGAGGCCTACATGCTGCTGCTGGAAAACTGGCAGCTGATGCAGCTGACGACCGCCAGCGAAGCGGTGGGCTGAACACAGCACAATATCAACCGTCCGGTACAAACCGGGCGGTTTTTGTGTGGACAAACGAAAGCCAAAATAGTATAATGAATTAACGTGCGGCCCTGTTGGCGGCCCACAAACGATGAAAACTGCATCCTGAAAGGAGCTGCCCGTTATGAGCAACGTCCGTTCCGAACGCTTTACTGCTGCATGGCTGTCCAATCCCGAGATTTTCAGCGTGAATGAGCTGCCGGCCACCTCCGACCACGAGTTTTTCGCAAGCAAGAAGGAGATGGCGGAACAGGATTCCTCTCTCGTGCGCTCGCTGGACGGCAAGTGGAAGGCCCATTTCGCCATGAACCCCGCCGGCGCGCCCGATGCGCTGCTGACCGACGCCATCATGGACGAAAGCCTCCGGGAGATCAGCGTCCCCTGCGAGTTCCAGCTGGAAAACCCTGAGTGGGATCCGCCCCACTACGTCAACACCCAGTACCCCTGGGACGGCCATGAGGACCTGAAGGCTCCCGAGGTCAGCGAGGAGTACAACCCCACTGTCACCTGCATCCGGACCTTCTGCCTGAGCGCGGCGGAAATGCACAACCGCATCGTCCTGCACCTGGGCGGCGTGGAAGCTGCGGTGCTGGTGTACCTCAACGGCCGGGAGATCGGCTATGCGGAGGATTCCTTCACCTCCCATTCCTTCGATCTGACCCAGTATGTCCGCGAGGGCGAGAACAGGCTCGTGCTGCGGGTGTTCAAGCGCAGCTCCGCCTCCTGGATCGAGGATCAGGACTTTTGGCGCTTCTCCGGCATCCACCGCAGCGTGAGCCTGCACTTCTGGCCCGAGAGCCATCTGGCCGACCTGTGCATCCGCACGCCCCTGACCGACAATTACCAGACCGCTCATCTGGAGACCACGCTGACCGTCGCCGGTCAGGGCGGCCAGGCCCGCGTGACCCTCTCCGACGAGGAGGGCAACGTCCTTTACGAGGAGACCAAGCCTGTCTCCGGGCAGGAGCAGGTGCAGTTTGAGAGCATCATCCCCGGCGTGAAGCTGTGGAGCGCTGAGGAGCCCAGCCTCTATCCCCTGGTGGTGACGCTCACCAACGATATGGGCCGCGTCACCGAGGTCAGCCGGACGATGGTGGGCTTCCGCCAGTTTGAGATGATCGACAAGATCATGTGCCTGAACGGCAAGCGCATCGTATTCCACGGCGTGAACCGCCATGAGTTTGACTGTGACCGTGGCCGCGTGATGACCCGCGAGCTGCTGCTGAAGGACATCCGCAACATCAAGTCCATGAACATCAACGCCGTGCGCACCAGCCATTACCCCAACACGACGGAGTTCTACCGCCTGTGCGACAAGTACGGCCTGTACGTCATCGACGAAACCAACATTGAGTCCCACGGCTCCTGGGCGCCCATGCATGACTGGGTCGTGCCCGGCGACCGTCCCGAATGGCGTGAGGCGGTCATCAACCGCAGCCGCTCCATGCTGCAAAGGGACAAGAACCACGCCTGCATCCTCATGTGGTCCTGCGGCAACGAGAGCTGGGGCGGCTGCAACCTGTACGCCCTGTCCGAGTACTTCCGCCAGACCGATCCCACCCGCCTGGTGCACTACGAGGGCTGCGTGCATGACAAGCGCTACCTGCATACCTCCGACATGCTCTCCCACATGTACATGAAGGCGGCGGACATCGAGCGCTACCTCAATTCCAACCCCGACCGCCCCTTCATCAACTGCGAGTACACCCACGCCATGGGCAACTCCTGCGGCGGCATGAACGAGTACACCGCGCTGGAGGACAAGTACCCCATGTACCAGGGCGGCTTCATCTGGGACTATGTGGATCAGGCCCTGCGGGTGAAGGGCCCCAACGGCCAGGAGCGCCTGGCCTACGGCGGCGACTTCGGCGACAAGCCCACCGACTGGCAGTTCAACACCAACGGCATCATCCTGGGCGACCGCACATTGACCCCCAAGTGCCAGGAAGTGCGCCATCAGTTCCGCGATGTGTTCCTCAAGGTCGGCAAGACGGGCGTGACGGTATGGAACCGCAAGCTGTTTGCGGCGCTCAAGGGCTACGCCATCCGCTACACCGTTGAGTGCGATATGAAGCCCATCAAGGCCGGTGAGCTCCTCCTGCCGGAGATCGCTGCGGGCGAGAGCAAGCATGTGAACCTGCCCTACGGCAAGCTGCCTCTGGAGGGGCAGGTGGTGCTGACCTGCTTCCTTGTGCTCGCGGAGGACAAGGGCATCCTGCCTGCGGGCACCATTCTCAGCCACGGGCAGCTGATCTGCGGCGAGAAGGTGAATAACAAGGGTGAGGCCCATCCGGCGAAGGTCACCATCTGCGACAGCAACATTGGCGTCCGCGGCAATGGCCTGGGTGCGATGCTGGAGAAGCGCGGCGGCATCATCTCCTTCCGTGACAAGGCCGGCAGGGAGTGCGTCCTGCGCGCGCCGCAGCTGTCCCTCTTCCGCGCCCAGACCGACAATGACCGAGGCAACCAGTTCGCCATCCGCCAGGGCATCTACCACATGATCTCCCGCTACTCCTGGAGCCACGAGGTCAAGGTGGAGGAGAAGGACGGCGTCACCACGCTGACCTACGGCTTCTCCAACATGCTGCTCAAGGACTTCGAGATGACCGTGGTGTACACCATCCGCCGGGATGACGAGATCGAGGTCACCGTCAACTGGCCGGGCGTGAAGAATCTGCCGGACATGCCCGCCCTGGGCCTCTCCTTCCAGCTGGATCCCCGCCTGGATACCGTCAACTACTACGGCCTGGGCCCAGAGGAAAACTACGCTGACCGCTGCGAAGGCGCCTATCTGGGCTGGCACTCCTACAAAGTGGCGGACGGCATAACCCGCTACTGCAAGCCCCAGGAATCCGGCAGCCGCTGCAAGGTACAGACCTTCGCCGTGACGGATCGTGATCACCACGGCATCCTCATCACCGGCGAGAACCTCGAAGTCTCCTGCCACCCCTGGACGGTGGAGGAGCTGCAGGGCGCCTACCATCCCAGCGACCTGACCGGCTCTGTCCGCACGGTGCTGGACGTGGCCATGTTCCGCAAGGGCGTGGGCGGCGACGACAGCTGGGGGGCGCCTACCCTGCCCAAGTACTGCTATCCCGCCGATCGGCCCTATTCCTTCACCTTCACCATGAAGGCGCTGTAAGACAAAACGATCCCCCGGAGTGTGATGCTCCGGGGGATTTTTGCATTAATGGGTCAGGACAAAAGCCTTCGTTTCTCGATGGAAAAACAGATACAGCGCAAAGGGCAGGGAAATGAGGCTGCCAGCGGCAAACACCAGGTGCAGGGGGAAGAACTCTCCCAGCAGGCCGTAAATCACCGCAGACAGAGCGCATCCGCCGATGGATGCAGCCTCGATAAAGCCGAGGATCGCGCCCCGGTTTTCCTCCGGCAGCGCCAGCATCAAAGCGGCGTTGAAGATGGAGTTGCCCGCAGCATTCAGCAGCGCGGAGAGGAACAGCAGCACGGCCATAGGTAGAAATTCCGTCATGAAGAAGGCCCGCACGCACAGCGTCTGGGAGAAGATGAAGCCGCTTGCCATCAGCACAAAGCGGGTCTTGGGCTTGAGCTTGAATATCCCCAGCAGCAGCACGCACAACAGCGATCCCGCGATCTCCACCGACAGCAGATAGCCGTACATGTCCATCGTGAAGCCCTTCTCCATGCAAAAGGGGAGCATCAGGCTCATGGGGCCCGCGCCAAGCAGATTCAGCAGCAGCGCAAAGGGCACGAAGAGCTTCAGGCAACGGTCGGAGAAGATGGCCTTCATCGCCTTGCCGAAGTCGGTCAGTACGCCCTTCACCGTGACCCTCTCGCCCTGCTGCACCGTGCGGGGCACGCAGATGAACATCTCCGTCACTGCGGAGATCAGGTAGCTCACACCGTTGAGCACCACGATCAGCGGTACGCCCAGAAACGCCACCAGCACACCGGAAAAGGCTTTACCCACCAGGTTGATCAGCGCGTTTGTGGCAGAAAAGACGGACTGCCCGCGCACCATGTCGTCATGGGGGATGAGGTCGATCATCAGCGTATTCACCGCCGGGTTGAAGAACACCGAGCACAGCGACGCCGCAAAGGCCGCCAGCAGCACTACCGGAACGCTCAGCGAATCCATCCAGGCCAGCACACCCAGCACCAGCATGATGATTCCGCGCAATACATCCATCCCCACGATGATCCAGCGGCGGCTAATCTTATCTACAATGCTGCCGGTAAAGGGGGACAGGAACATCGTCACAAACATCGAAATGGAGGACATCACACCCATCAGCGCGCTGGAGCCGGTCTTTTCATACACCCAATAGCCGATGGCCACGCTGTACAGCAAGTCGCCGATATCGCTGATAGCGTTGCCCTGCAACAGCAGGAAAAAGTCTTTGTTCCACAGCTTGCGTTGCATGTGTATCCTCCGCAGTTATTGATGGATGCAGTATAGCATCCGCCGGAGGCTGCGTCAATGCAGTTCGGGGATTGTTCATGCAATTCTAATGCGGCATTAAGAAACGCTCTGCCCATCACGGACAGAGCGTGCAAATCAGGTGTAGCCCCAGTTGACGACGACCCACTCCCCGCCGGGCTCGCGGTGAAGGATGAAAATGTAGTCCTTCGCGATGTAACCGGCGATCTCGTAGTCATGCAGCTCCATGCTGCTCAGGTCGGCCAGGAGGAGGATGCCCTCCTTCGTGCCGGCATCATCCGTCCACCAGGGGTTCGGGTCGGCGATATCCGCCTCGATCTCATCATAGCGGACGGCCATCAAACCCGTCCCGGGCCAGTCTTCATAGATGCAGCGGGCCAGCGCATCGAAGGCGTCATAAACGTCTGCCTCGGTGTAGCGGGTATTGTGGCCGATGGTCCACTCCGGGTTGGCGGAATAGCCGTGCGCCAGGTCCACCTTATCCTGCTGGATGAAGCCCATGCGCAGCTCCCTGTCCACGAAGCCCTGCACCAGATACCACTCGTCCAGCTGCGCCAGGATGCGTACGCTGGTACCGGCGTTGATGTAGGTGATGCGTCCCTGGCTATGCAGCGGATCGTCGGTCAGGAAGGCGCTGGAGAGCACCACGCCGTAGACATTTTCCTCCGGATTCCGGAGATAGGGCAGCTCCGGTACGTCCGCCAGCACGGAGGCGGGCAGGCTTTCCGTGGTGATCCAGCCGATGCGGTGCCTGTCGTCGTCAATAGCGTATCCGATCAGCAGATCGCCCTTCCACAGCGCGAACACCTGCACGATCCCGTTGGTGGACACGGTCGCTTTGCCGTTTCCCGCGCGAACCATGTTGTCACCGCTGATGAGCTCGTAGACCTCGTAGCGCTGATTTTTCGGGAAAGTGCCTGTTTGCGCAGTCAGCTCGGGGATGACGGGGGCTGCCGGTTCCTCGGTGGGGGCAGGGACGGCCTCCCAGGTCAGGTAGCTCTCCAGGATACCGGGCAGGCGAGCGTAAGCTTCCTCGGTGGTGCGGGCGGCAGGCCAGGGCTGGCCCAGGTCAAAGTCGCCCCAGAGCCAGCCGGAATCGGACGCCGAAACGCGCCATTCGTCCTCCCGCAGGAGGAAGCGCCCAAGGCCCCCCGCATCATCCCATACGCCAAAGACGATCTGCCACACGCCCTGCTCCTTTTGCAGGAAGACCTCCCCGACCTGCAGGCCGGTAGCCGCCTCGATCTTCCCGGTGATGGTGCCGTCCAGGTAGTCCATCATCAGGCCGTCGAAGGCGGAATGTTCAGCCTTGCCGGACAGGTACGCGCGGGCCTCCTCGTCCAGCACGGGGTAGTAGCATCCGCCGCTGACGTGGTTGGGGATGTGGATGCGGACATCGCCCCAGGTTTCGATCTCGCAGGTCACCTGGCGGCCGTCGGCATAGGTTTCGTGCAGGTATGTCTTGTCCGAAGTGCGCTCGACGCGCCAGGTGAAGGTATACTCCGTGTCCCGGTACTGCGGCGGCACCTGCTCATAGTCGATAATCTCCAGGCACACGCCGGTGCCGTCGGGGTTCAGGCGGAAGCCGTCGCCGTGCTCCTCCGCACCTCCGTTGAACCCCCATGTGCCGACCATGTCACCCGTGTAGGGCTGGGGCCAGGGGTCATCCTCCGCCAGGGCGGGCAGGGCCATCAGCAGGCAAAGGAGCATCCACAAAATGCGCTTGTACATGGGCGCCTCCGGATCAGTAGGTTTCCTCCGCGTCGGGGTAGAGCAGCACCAGCGCGGAATCATGCATGTAGCCGGTTTCGCCCTCTGCCGTGCGCACAAGGCAGTAGTTGTAGGGGCCGTCCTGGCCGCCGTTGTAGTCCACGACATAGACCATCTCGCCGTTGTCGTGGCGGCCCTTGTTGTAGCTCAGCTCATCCCGGTCGCTGGGGCCGGAGTACAGGTAGGCATAGCCCATGCCGCTGGCCACAATGTACCAGCCGCTGCGGGCCTGGGCCTCATCCGTGCTATAGGCGCGCTGGAGGGCGTAATCGTGCATGTAGCCGGTCTCGCCGCTCTCCGTGCGGACGTAGCAGTAGTTATACTTGCCATCCTGCCCACCGTAGTAATCGGTGACATAGACCAGCTCGCCATTTTCGTGGCGGCCCAGATTGCGGCTCTTGCCGGTGCGGTCGCTGGCGGCGGAATACAGGTAGGTATAGCCCTGGGGACTGGTGCTGGCCACGCGATACCAGCCTTCGCTGGTCTCGGCCCAGTTGCAGGTATCGGTGCGCTTCAGCGCAGAATCATGCATGTAACCCCGCTGACCATCCTGGGTGTGGACGTAGCAGTAATTGTACTTGCCCTCCTGCCCGCCGTAGTAGCTGAGCACATACACCACGCGACCGTTGATATACTTGCCCAGGTTCTGGCTGATTTCATCCCGATCGCTGGCGGCGGAATACAGGTAAGCGTACCCATAGGGAGACGCGCTGTCAACCACATACCAGCCGGGACCCTCCGCCATGGCAGCGGGGATCATCCCTGCCAGCAGCAACATCGCGATCAGTGCAGCAAAAACGCGTTTCATAAGCAAACTCCTTTCACTCGGGAAGGTATACATCCTTTACATATATTATAACGCATGAGGACTGGAAATTCTTCCCCAAACGCAAAAAAATCCGAATGAGTTTCATCCGGATCAGACTTTTTCGCCTATGGCGCTTCACTTTTTCACAGAATCTTCTTTCGGCCAGACCTGCCGCCCGTTGATGAAGGCCGCCTTCACGCTGGCCCCGATCTCCAGCGGGTTTCCATCCCATACCACAATGTCCGCATCCTTGCCGGGCGCAAGGCTGCCGAGGCGGTCATCCACCCGGCAAATGCACGCGGCATCAATGGTGATTGCCCGCAGTGCGTGCCATTCGTCCCAGCCTTCATGGGCCGCCAGACCGGCGCACAGCGGCAGGTGCTGGATGCGTGACACAGGGTGATCCGTGGTCAGCGCCACCGTGACGCCCGCCTTGTGCAGAATGCCCGGGGTCTTGAAGTCCGACTGCGCCACCTCATCCTTGGTACGGGAGGCAAGCGTCGGCCCGACGATGGCCGGATATCCGCTCTGCGCGATTTCATCCGCGATCAGATGCCCCTCCGTGCAGTGATCCAGCGTCAGCCCAAGGCCGAATTCCTTTGCAATGCGGATGGCCGTGAAAATGTCATCCGCCCGGTGCACATGCGCCTTCAACGGGATTTTTCCTTCAAAAAGGTCGCGGTAGCATTCCAGCGCGAAGTCCTTCTGGCTGTCGTCACTTTCGTTGGCAAAGTATTGCTGCGCCTTGTATAGCTCCTCCCGGATCAGGGACGCAATCGCCATCCGGGTGGAGGGCATGTTGCCGTTCATGCCATAGTTTGTCATGGGGTTTTCGCCAAAGGCGATCTTGATGGCAGCAGGCGCTTTGACGATCATATCGTCGATGCGGCGACCGTCCGTCTTGATGAAGGCAAACTGACCGCCGATGGGATTTGCGCTTCCCGGCCCCACCATCACACCGGTGATTCCTGCGGCAATGGCATTATGAAAGGCGCTGTCCATGGGGTTGATGGCGTCAATGGCCCGCATACAAGGCGTGATGGGGGTTGTGCCTTCGTTGGTGATATCCCCCTGAACCGTTTCCTTTTCCTGGGCAATGCCGATATGGCTGTGGGCGTCAATGAAGCCCGGATAGACGCGCATGCCCCGGGCGTTGAACACCGTTTCATCCTTACCCGGCGTGATCGAGGGCGCGATCTTCACAATCTTGCCGTCTTTTATCTGCAGATCCATCTCTGCCGGCTTTTCAGACTCCATCGTAAACACAAGGCCATTTTGAATGAGCATCAGATTCCGCCTCCCTTTTTACCATGCATAGTCTGCCTTGAACGGGCGAAACTATCCGCATCACAGCAAGAAAGGAGGGCGAAACGGTGGATAAGCAGTATAGCCAGCAGTATAACCGCAACAGCCAGAACCAGCAGAACAACAATAACAACAACCAGAATGACCGCAACAATCAGCAGAAGAACAACCAGAACGACCGCAACAACGACAACAACCGCAACCAGCAGAACAACCGCAATGACCTTGATCGCTAAGAGCTGAGACTTCTTGGCCCTGGTCAAACGCCTTTACCCCGCCCGCTTGCTTTCTGCAAAGACAGCAAGCGGGCCTTTTTTTATCAGCCGTTCAATGGGAAACCACGCTGGACAACACGAAATATCATCGCCCGTGCCGTCGTCCTCATGCGCTTCCAGCAAGGGTATCATCGGCAAAAAAATAATCCGAACCGTTTCCTATAAGGAACAGCCGGTTCGGATTATGATGTGGTGCGGGAAACAGGACTTGAACCTGCAAGCACGTACGTGCACATGAACCTGAATCATGCGCGTCTGCCAATTCCGCCATTCCCGCACGGAACAGAAGGTATTTTACATCCGTTTCAGCCTTTTGTCAAGCGTTTTTTGCTTTTTTCTTTCTTTGGCGGTGAATTTCTTCTCTGTACCCTGCCGTCCGTTCATGCTTGCAGCTGTTCTTTTCGTGCACATCGGTGTTCTTTTCGTGCACATCCGTTGACGGACAGGTATCCATCCGATATGATAAAGAAGAACATTGTATACAGGAGGACACTCCCCTATGAATCTGACGCAGAAGATCCTCTCCGCCCACCTGCTCTCCGGCGAGCTGGTTCCCGGCACGGAGATCTCCATCCGCATCGACCAGACCCTCACCCAGGACTCCACCGGCACCATGGCCTATCTGCAGTTTGAAGCCATGGGCGTGGATCGCGTGAAGACCAAGAAGTCCGTCGCCTATATCGACCACAACACCCTGCAAACCGGCTTTGAAAACGCTGACGATCACCAGTACATCCAGTCCGTTGCGAAGAAGCACGGCATCTGGTGCTCCAAGCCCGGCAACGGCATCTGCCATCAGGTGCAGCTGGAGCGCATCGGCGTGCCCGGCTACACCCTGCTGGGCTCCGACTCCCACACCCCCACCGGCGGCGGCATCGGCATGCTGGCCATCGGCGCGGGCGGCCTGGACGTGGCGGTGGCCATGGGCGGCGGCGCGTATTATCTCAGCTGCCCCAAGGTCGTGGGCATCAAGCTGACCGGCAAGCTCCAATATGGCGTGGCGGCCAAGGACATCATCCTGGAGGTCCTGCGCCGGCTGACCGTCAAGGGCGGCGTGGGCAAGGTGATGGAGTACATCGGCGAGGGCGTCGCCACCCTGACCGTCCCCGAGCGCGCGACCATCACCAACATGGGTGCGGAGCTGGGCGCGACCACCTCCATCTTCCCCTCGGATGAAGTGACCCGCGCGTTCCTCAAGGCCCAGGGCCGTGAAGCCGACTGGACAGAGCTCAAGCCCGACGCGGACGCGACCTACGACGAGATCGTTGAAATCGACCTTTCCACCCTGGAGCCCCTGGTCGCCAAGCCCCACATGCCCGACATCGTTGAGACCGTCAAGGAATGCGGCGAGATCAAGGTGGATCAGGTGTTCATCGGCTCCTGCACCAACTCCTCCTACACCGACATGATGCGCGTGGCCCGCATCCTGAAGGGCAAGTCCGTGCATCCGGACGTGAGCCTGGTCATCGGCCCCGGCTCCAAGCAGGTGCTGACCATGCTGGCCCGCAACGGCGCGCTGGCTGACATGATCGCCGCGGGCGCACGCATCCTGGAATCCGCCTGCGGCCCCTGCATCGGCATGGGTCAGG
Organism: Clostridia bacterium; assembly: GCA_045591175.1. GTDB lineage: Bacteria > Bacillota > Clostridia > Christensenellales > Aristaeellaceae > UBA11524. Next base: position 22,581 of record JAZNSI010000014.1, on the reverse strand, counting down.
CGCCCAAGTCCAACGCCATCTCCGTGCGCACCAACAACCGCAACTTCTTCGGCCGCAGCGGCACCAAGAGCGCCGGCATCTACCTCGTTTCCTGCGAGACCGCCGCTGTCACCGCCCTCACCGGCGTGCTGACCGATCCCCGCTGCCTGGATATCGACCTGGATATTCCGCTGCCCGAGCAGTTCGACGTGAACGACAACCTGATCATCCCCCCCGTCGCTCCCGGCGCGGAGGATACGGTGGAGGTCGTGCGCGGCCCCAACATCAAGCCCTTCCCGATGGGCAAGGCCCTCCCCCAGGACGTGGATGGCAAGGTGCTCCTCAAGATGGAGGACAACATCACCACCGACCATATCGCGCCCTCGGACGCGAAGCTCCTGCCCTTCCGCTCGAACGTGCCCTACCTCAGCGACTTCTGCCTGACCCCCGTGGACAAGGATTTCCCGGCCCGCGCCAAGGCGGAGGGCGGCGGCATCCTGGTGGCCGGCAGCAACTACGGCCAGGGCTCCAGCCGTGAGCACGCGGCTCTCGTGCCCCTGTACCTGGGCATCCGCGCGGTCATCGCGAAGAGCTTCGCCCGCATCCATCAGGCGAACCTGATCAACAACGGCATCCTGCCCATGACCTTCACGGATGAGGCGGATTATGACCGCATCGACTTCGGCGATGAGCTGACCCTCCCCGGCGTGCGTGCGCTGGTGGAGAATGGCAGCGAGGAATTCGTCCTGCACAACACCACCAAGAACGAGGACTACAAGGTGCTCCTGCCCCTGACCGAGCGGCAGAAGGGCTGCATCCTCTGCGGCGGTCTGCTGAACTATACCCGCGAACTGAACAAGTAATGGCATCAAAAAAGCGCCTCCCCAATGGGGAGGCGCTTGCTGTTCTTACTCGGACAGAATCTCGATCACCATATCAATCATTTCCATGATGTCGTCGTTATCCACTGCGTAATAGGACTCGAGATTGTCACCGGCCACCATGTATTTCATAAAGTCCACCGGGTTACCGATCGTGTCACCCAGGATAGCCACCAGCATGACCCCACCGTCAGGATCATAGATCGCCAGTACGACCTTCTTCTCGCCGAAGAAGTACACGTTCAGCTGCCCCTCGTTTTTCGCCACGTAGATCCGGTCATAAGCAAATCCGCCGGACATCTCTTCCCAAATGTCAGGGCGCTCCTCGCTGGGGAAGTCCAGCAGAACGCAAGCTGCCAGCAATGAGCGGCTCGCATTGCTCTCATACCACTCATAAGCGCTGCGATCGATCACATTGCACAGCGTCGGATTCATCGCATGACTGTCCAGGTCATCCTCAGCAAACGCACAGGGCAGAAGCAGGCACACAGCAAACAACAGGGCAAGCAGTTTCTTCATCATATGCAATTCCTCCAAACGGATGATTTGGTTTATTATAGCATGTATTTTGACAAATTGCAACCAATTTGTGAACAAAGCTGTGGCAAGCCCTTGTCTCCCCGGATTGACAAATCCCGCCCCATCCACTACAATAAATTGATCCCACAATCACAAGGAGGCCGCCATGAAGCGCCTTTTCACCTTATTGCTGGCCCTGCTCCTGCTGATGCTGTCTGTGTCAGCCGAAGAACCCGCCGACGGGGCCCCCGTTATCATCGACCGCACCGGCAACCTGACCGAGGAATACCGCTTCCCGGAGGGCACGCCGATCCTCGAGATCGTCTTTCCCCGCGTGTATTCCTCGGACTGCGCCATCGTCCGTTACGGCTACGACGTGATGATGATCGATGCGTCCACCGCCACGGACGAAATGCAGGATCGTATCCAGTCCTCGCTGCATTCGATGGGCGTGAAGTACATCGACGTCGCCTTCAACTCCCACCCCCACGACGACCACATCAACGGCTTCATCCCCGTGGCGGAGAAATTCCCCGTGGGGCGGCTGGTCCTCGCCTTTGAGGAGGACTTCGACGAAAACATGATCCGCGTGGTGGACTACTACAACGCCCACGACATCCCCATCGAACATGTGGAAGACGGCGACGTGTTCTACATGGGCCCGGAGGAGGACGTAACCATCCGCGTGCTGCAGCGCAACGACTCCGGCACCTGGGAGGCCAACAACCGCTCCGCCATGCTGCACATCCAGTTCGGCGAGCGAAGCATCCTCTTCACCGGCGATGTGGAGAACCACGCCCAGCGCTCCTTCGGGGAGAATCCCCCGGAGGGCGGCCTGAAGGCGGACATCATGAAATACCCCCATCACGGGCAAGTCAAGCTGCACGATCCCTTCTTTGAGGCCATCGACCCGGAATTGGTGTTCCTGAACGGCGCCAACGCGGTCATGGACGGCGCGAAGAGCTACCTGGACAAGCGCAGGGTGCCCTACCTGATCGGCTATACCGGGCTGATCCGCCTGCGCACCGACGGCGTGGTCTGGGTGGTGGACTACATGCACGAGATCTACACCGACCGCAACACCAAGAACCCCGACTACCAGTAAGGAGGCCGCCATGCGCTACCAGTACCTGCTGATCGACAACGACAACACCCTCATGGACTTCAACGCCGCCGAGGCCAAGGCTCTCATCGACGTGCTGACTGCCCACAACCTGCCCACCGACGACGCCACCGTCCACCGTTACCACGAGATCAACGACGCGCTGTGGAAGGCCCTCGAACGGGGCGAAACCACCCAACCCAAGCTGAAGGTGGAGCGCTTCCGCCAGCTGCTCGCGGTGCTGGGACGCGAGGATATCGACCCGGCGGCCATGGGCGCGGAATACGCGGCGGGCCTGGGCAATCACGCCGATCTCCTGCCCGGCGCGGCGGAATTCATGCACGCCGTCCACGGCAAGATGAAGATCGCGCTGGTGTCCAACGGCGTGAGCGCCATCCAGCGCAGCCGCCTGGCGAAGTGCCCCCTGACGCCCCTGTTTGACGCCATCGTCATCTCCGAGGAGGTCGGCGTGGCCAAACCCGATCCCAAGCTGCTCCATGTCGCCATGGAGATGCTGGGCTGCACGGACAAATCGCAAGCCGTCATGATGGGCGACAGTCTGTCAGCAGACATCCCCGCGGCGGTCAATGCCGGCGTGGACAGCATCTTCTTCAGCCTCAAGGGGAAGGTGAGCGACGCGGCCACCTACACCGTCTTCAACCACCAGGAAGCCCTGAAGATTCTCACGGAGGAATGACTATGAAGATTTCCAAGCGCGACGCGCTGATGTGGTATTCCTTCTTCGCCCAGCTGGACGAGGATGAACCGTTGATGCCCCGGCAGCAGGAGATCGCGCTGGCTGTCCTGAGCCAGATCGAGCTGGCCCAGGAGAAACGCATCGCGGAGCTGCGCGCTGAGATCCCGGGGCTGCAGACCATCGCGAGCCGCACCTGGTTCGTCGGCGACGAAGCGAAATTCTCCCGCGGCTGCCGCTCCTGCCTGACCGGCACCGGCCTTTCCGCCATCCGCAAGACCAACAAGTGCAACATCAACTGCCGCTTCTGCTACAACCACGGCGAGCTGGACTGCCAGCCCCCCATCGGCGAGGGCATGTGGGAGATCGGCGGCACCAAGTTCCGCGAGGAGGACATCGACCTCCTGCTGTCCATCCAGAAAAGGCCGACCGGCGTGAGCTACGTCTACCTCGAGCCCTTCATGGAGATCGAGAAGTACTACGGCGTCATCCGCAAGTTCCATGAGGCGGGCGTGCACCAGCACATGTACACCAACGGCACCCTCTGCACGGAGGAAAACCTGCGCGCCCTGGGCGAGGCGGGTCTTGACGAGCTGCGCTTCAACCTGGGCGGCACGAACTGCGCGGACAAGGTCATCGCCAATATGAAGCTGGCGAGCAAGTATATCCCGACGATCGCCATTGAGACCCCCATGACCCCGGATTTCTACGAGCAGTTCCAGCAGAAGAAGGACGAGATCCTCTCCACCGGCATCGCCTTCATGAACTGCGCCGAGCTCCACCTCAACCCCAACAACATCGTCAACTACGAGGGCGAGCCGATGTACATGACCCGTCACGGCTACCTCTCGCCCATCTGGAGCCACGAGCTGACCTGCAAGCTGATGAAGCAGTGCGCGGAGGAAAAGTGGCCCATCGCGATCCACGACTGCTGCAACATGACCAAGTTCGCCCGCGACCTCAACGTGAAGGTGCATGAGGGCGGCTGGTTCGGCGCCAGCGCGTATCATTCCGAGTTCGACGGTATCCCCTACGCGGCCTTCCTGCCCACGCTGGAAGACCCCGACTTCACCTTCGTTGAGGAAGAGGAGCTGCCCTATGGCTACCGCCCCGGCGACATCGTGCTGTAAGGAGGCAAGACCATGACCATCACGTCCCTGGTGATCCCCCATCATGGCCGCGGGGTGCACGCGGTACTCTATCTGCCCGATGCGGCGGGCCTCGTGCCTGCGGTGCTGATGAGCCACGGCTACAACGGCTTCAAGGCCGATTTTGACGATGGCGCGCGCCTCCTGGCGGAAAACGGCGTGGCGGCCCTGTGCTACACCTTTTGCGGCGGCAGCACCCGGGATGAAAGCGGCTTCCCCACGACGGAAATGACCCTCTTCACCGAGCGCGAGGATGCGCTGGCTCTGGTGGATTTCCTCAAGGCCCACCCGGCGGTGGACAGCGGGAAGATCTTCCTTTTTGGCGGCAGCATGGGCGGTCTGGTGAGCGTGATGGCTTCCCAGGAGCGCCCGGAGGACACGGCCGGCCTGGCGCTGCTGTTCCCGGCGCTGTGCATCCCGCAGAACTGGCGCGCCCGCTTCCCCCAGGCGGAGGACGTGCCGGAGACGCTGGACTTCTGGGGCCTGCTGCTGGGGCGGGATTTCTTCCTCAGCATGCGGGAACTGGACGTGTTTCCTCGCCTGCCGGAATATGACAAGCCTGTGCTGATCCTGCAGGGCGACCAGGACATGATCGTCAGCCTGGAGAGCAGCCAGCGCGCCGCGAAGGCTTACCCCAACGCGGAGCTGACGGTTTTCCCCGGCGAGGGCCACGGCTTCTCCCCCGAGGGCAACCGCAGGGTATACGAGATACTGTTGACCTTTGTTCAGACCCATTGACGCAAGTGAAAACCGCGCCCGACGCAATATCGGACGCGGTTTTTTGTGTGCCTTATTCGATTTTGCCGGCCTTGCGCAGCATGTCCTCAGCGATGGCGATGCACTCGTACACCAAGCCGTCGCAGAAGGGCTTCTTCTCGTTGCCGGCCTCGGCGTTGCGCTGGAGCAGCGGCTTGCAGTCGATGGCCTCCGGGTGCTTTTCGCGCACGCGGGCGTAGTATTCGGCGGTCACGTCGGGGGTGTCCAGGCCGTGGAGGGCCAGCACGGTCACACCGCCGGCGACGGCTCCGCAAAGCGCGCCGGTCTTCATGCCGCCGCCGAAGTTCGCGGCAAAGCGCATGACGAGGTCGGACGGGATGCCCATGTCCTCCGCGAAGGGCAGGATCGCGGCCTGGCCGCAGTTGTAGTGGGGGGTGACGATGGCGCGAAGTTCTTTCGCGCGGGTGATGTATTTGCTCATAGGCATCTCTTTTCTCGTATTCTGCAACCTGCACGCGGAACCAACTCAAAAGGAACCGCGCAGCTCGATCGCGAAAGGGGAGTCCAGAGGGATGATATCCCTCTGGCGGGGGTGTAGGGGGCAGCGCCCCTTACGCGCCGAACTGCGCGTTGTACAGCGTAGCGTAGAAGCCGTTCTTTGCGATCAGCGTGTCATGATCGCCCTGCTCGACAATGTGGCCGTCGCGCATGACGAGGATCACGTCGGCCTCGCGGATGGTGGACAGACGGTGCGCCACGATGAAGGAGGTTCTGCCCTGCATCATCTTCGCGAAGGCGGACTGGATGCGCAGCTCCGTGCGGGTGTCGATGGAGGAGGTCGCCTCGTCCAGGATCAGCATGGGCGGCAGGGTCAGCATCACGCGGGCGATGCACAGCAGCTGCTTCTGTCCGGCGGAAAGGTTGCCGCCGTTCTCGGTGATGACGGTGTCGTAGCCGTCGGGCAATCGGCGGATGAAGGAGTGAGCATGCGCTGCCTTGGCGGCGGCGGTGATCTCCTCGATGGTCGCGTCGGGCTTGCCGTAGGCGATGTTCTCGCGGATGGTGCCCGCCTTCAGCCAGGTGTCCTGCAGCACCATGCCGATGTTCCGGCGCAGCTCGCGGCGCTTGATGTTGCGGATATCCGTGCCGTCCACCCGGATGGCGCCGCCGTTCACGTCGTAGAAGCGCATGAGCAGGTTGATCAGCGTGGTCTTGCCGCAGCCGGTGGGACCGACAATGGCGATGCGCTGGCCGGGCTCCACGTTCAGGGAGAAGTCCTCGATCAGCGGACGGTCCGGCACGTAGCGGAAGCTCACGTCGGTGAGGCTGACGTTGCCCTGCGCGTCCAGGTCGGAGGCATCCGCCGCGTCGGGCAGGCGGTCAGGTTCGTCCAGCAGGGTGAAGATGCGGCCCACGCAGGCCAGCGCGTTTTGCAGCTCGGTCACCACGCCGGAGATCTCGTTGAAGGGCTTGGCGTACTGGCTGGCGTAGGAAAGGAACACGCTCATGCCGCCGATGGTCATCGTGGGGTTGTCCGCGATGGCGAACAGCGCGCACACCAGTCCCACCGCCGCGTAGATGATGTTGTTGACCAGGCGGGTGGAGGGGTTCACGAGGGAGGAGAAGAAGGTCGCCTTCAGGCTGACCTTGCCCAGCCGCTCGTTGATCGCATCAAACTCGGCGAGGCTCTCGTCCTCGTGGCCGAAGGACTGCACGACCTTCTGGCCCTCGATCAGCTCGTTGATCATCGCGGTCTGCTCGCCACGCACCTTGGCCTGCTCGGTGAAGTAGCGGTGGGTGCTCTTGGCGATGAAGGCGGCCACAAACAGGGACAAGGGCGTGAGCACCACCACCAGCAGGGCGATGGAGACATTCAGCGCCAGCATGATGCCCAACGTGCCGCAGATGGTCACCACGCCGGTGAACAGCTGGGTGAAGCCCATCAGCAGGCCGTCGGAGAAGGCGTCCACGTCGGCGATGACGCGGCTGACCACGTCGCCGGCGGGGTGAGCGTCCAGGTAGGAAAGGGGCAGGCGTTGGAGCTTGCGGCTGGTCTCATTGCGGATGTCCCGGCTGACACAGTAGGCGATGCGGTTGTTGCTCGTCGCCAGGAACTGCTGGGCGATCGCCGCGAGGACGGCGATGATGGCGATCATCAGCACCCAGCGGGTCAGCCCGGCGTAGTCCACTGCGCCCACGCCGATCATACAGTCGATGGCGTTGCCGGAGAAAATCGGGATCAGCAGCGCTGCCGCCGCGCTCACGGACGCGCACAGCAGGCTCACCAGCACATGGGCGCGGTAGGGCTTCACATAGGGGAGAACGCGCCGAAGGGTGCGGAGGTCGAGGCCTTTTTCCTGCTTGCTCACGCTCGTTCTTCCCCCTTCCGGACTTCGGCCATCCCCGCCGCAAGGGCGGTGCTGGCTACACTCGGCGATTGCAAGCAATCGCTCTCGATAGTCGGGCGTTGCACGCCCTCCCTACGGAACTGGGATTCATGAATCTCGCGGTAGACCTCGCAGCTCGCCATCAGTTCGTCATGGGTACCGCAGCCGACCAGCTCGCCGTCGTCCAGGACGAGGATCTGATCCGCGTGGCGGATGGAGGACGTGCGCTGGCTGACGATGAAGGTCGTGGTGGTGTCGGGCAGCTCGCGCAGGGCCTTGCGCAGAGCCGCGTCGGTGGCATAGTCCAGGGCGGAGGCGCTGTCGTCCAGGATGAGGACGTCGGGCTTCGAGACCAGCGCACGGGCGATGGTCAGGCGCTGCTTCTGCCCGCCGGAAAGATTGCGGCCGCCCTGCTCCACCGGATCATCCAGCTGGCCGGGCTTTTCGCGGACGAACTCCGCCGCCTGCGCGGTTTCGAGCGCCGCCCACAGCTCGTCGTCGGTGGCGGTCATGTCACCCCACAAAAGATTGCTGCGGATGGTGCCCTTGAACAGTTGGGCGCGCTGCATGACGACGGCCACACGGTCACGGAGTTCGTCGTGGGGCCAATCGGCGATGGGGCGGCCCATCAGGCGGATCTCGCCCTTCGTCGCGTCGTAGAAGCGGGGGATCAGGCTCACCAGCGTGGACTTGCCGCTGCCGGTGCCGCCAATCACGCCGATTGTTGATCCCTTCATCGCGCGGAAGGAAATGTCGGTGATGCTCTCGTCGCCCGCGCCCTTGTAGGTCAGGGAGACGTGGTCGAAGCGCACGGCTTCGTCAGCAGATTCCTTCGCGGCGGCCTTTTCCGGGTAGTGCATGGAGGTCTCCGTGTCCAGCACGGTGGCCACGCGGCCAAGGCTCGCCACCGCGCGGGTCAGCAGCACGATCAGGTTGGCCAGCTTCACCAGCTCCACCAGGATCTGGCTCATGTAGTTGACCAGCGCCACCACGTCGCCGGAGAGCAGAGTGCTGTTGTTCACCTTGTCCGCGCCAACGTAGAGGATGGCGATTAGCGCCAGGTTGACCACCACGTAGGTCATGGGGTTCATCAGCGCGGCGATGCGGCCCACCTTCAGCTGCGCTTCATTCAGCTCGCCGTTGGCCTGGGCGAAGCGCTCCGCCTCGGCCTCCTCGCGGCCAAAGGCACGCACCACGCGCACGCCGGTCAGGTTCTCGCGGGTGGTGGAGGTGACCGCGTCCAGCTTCTGCTGCACCCGCCTGTACATGGGGGAGGTCAGCTTCATCACGCCGAAGACGATCACCGCCAGCACCGGGATGGCGATGACGAAGATGCTCGCTGCGCCCCAGTCGATGGTGAAGGCCATGACCATCGCGCCGATGACGATGAACGGGCTGCGCAGGAACAGGCGCAGGAACATGTTCACGCCGTTTTGCACCTGGTTGACGTCGGCGGTCATGCGGGTGATGAGGGTCGATACGCCAATGGAATCCAGCTCGGTGAAGGAGAGCTTCTGGATGTGCTGCATCAACTGATGGCGCAATCCCGTGGACGTACCGATGGCGGCCTTTGCGGCAAAATACTGGGCCGTAAAGGAGCAGCCCAGACCCACCAGCGCCATGAGGATCAGCAGTCCGCACTGGCCGAGGATGTAGGCTGTGTCCCGCGCGGCGATGCCGGTGTTGATGATATTGGCCACCACCAGCGGCACCAACAGGTCAAACATGGCCTCCAGCATCTTGAACAGCGGGGCCAGAATACTTTCCTTGGTGAATTTCTTCATATAGGGGAGCAGGTATTTCATGCAATGCCCTCCGAAAGTGTAATCCTATTGATTATACCGCATGCAGGGCGTTTCCTCAACAGCATTTTTTCTTTTCCGGGAAGAATTTCCCTGCCTTGTGCGTTGTATGGGCAGAAGACCCCGAAAGGAGTATGTTCCCATGAAGAAACGCTTGCTCCTGCTAATGATGATCCTGGCGCTGCTGTTTGCCGCAGCCTGGGTGATAGAGCTGGCGGGCAGAACGCCCTTCCAGCCGGAAAGAATCGAAGGCTGCACCTTTGCCGAGCTGCATCACAATTCCACCGGGCAGATGATCCACCTTATTTCCGAGCATGACATGGACGACCTGGCATCGCTGCTGCTCCATGCCGAAGAAATGGAGGGCAAAGCGGATTGTCCCTTCGACGCGGAATTGACCCTTATCCTGGCAGACGGGGAGCAGCTTCGGCTGAAGATCGCCACCGACGATTGCAGCGTGTACCGGGTCAATGGCCGGGATTACCGCTATGGCCGCAACCTTGTTTCCGATCCGGAGAGCAGCCCGGACAGCTCGGTGCTGTTCACCATCTTCAACATGGACGCAAAGGGAAATTACGCGGAGGATCACCCCACGCCTAATGCCTGGACCTTCGGACAAGCGCCGCTGTATCTCTCCCCCGCCGACACGCAGCCTGTTGCTGTCCTTCCTCCTGTAGCGCGGGTGCTGTGGCTCTCCACCACGGCGGATTACGCCTTTGGCCGCATTGAAACCGTGGTAAACGGAAAGCTGGTGCAGGGATATGTGCCCTGGCTTGATCTGCAGGCCTATAGCACCGGCACGGAGGCGGAACACGCCCTTTCCTATCTGCAAACCGAGCTTGGCTGGACGCAGGAGGAGCTGGACGCCTGCCAGATGTATGTGCCCATGACCGCCCAGCGTCATCAGTTCAGCTGCGTGTCCGTCATGTCAAGGATGTATCCCCATTGGCGGTACGACGTGTGGGTAGACTATCTCACCGACTGCGGATTGCACGACATTCAAACGCCCTTCACCGGCAGCCTCGCCCCGGATGAGAGGGCCATCCGCGATACGCTGCACAGCGGCACGCTGAAAACGGCAGATGAGGTGCAGCATTACTTCCTGACCTGCTATGGCCCGCAGGAAAGCTGGTCTCCCGCCCTGACGGAGTGGGTCGCGCGTGAATGTGCGCTGCTTGCACAATAAACCGAAATTGATCGAAATAGTTGATTCAAAGGAGCGATGACAATGATGAAGAAATTCCTGCTGATGCTGACCTCGCTGCTGCTCTTGGTGAGCGCCGCCTCCGCGACGATCCTCCCGCCCGCCGGGGTAGACGAGGGCTTCAAAAGCTGGACGGGCATTGAATGCACGCCCGCTGTAGTACTGTGCGAAAGCCTGAGTATCCTCAATGCCCGCGGAGACCAGGGCGGCAAGAAGGTCGAGACCCTGTATTACTCCGGTGAAACAACTCTCCCCGTCATCGAGAGCTGGGACGGCTATGCGAAAATCTACTATTCCGACGGCAACAAAACCGGATGGGTACGCAATGACTACCTGCTGATGGACCCGGCCTGGTACCTCTGCGACGAGGACATGCAGGTCTACGCCTACCCGGATACCATGTCGCCCTGTGTCGCCCTGCTGGACAAGGGCACCAAACTGCCCATCATCACCGAATACAATGACGACACGATCAACGGCTGGGTTTGCGTGAGCCTGCGCGGCGCGGCGGGATGGATCCGCAAGACCCCCAAGGACACGGCGGATGACACCTGGTTCCGCCCGGAAATGTTGGCGGGCGTCACCGGCGCGGTGCTGCAGATGGGCGATGAGGCCAAAGGCACCTATGACAGCGCGACCCTGGGGGAGCTCGCCCGGCTGCTGACCACCGTGGAGGACACGGGCGGCATGGTGGCAGGCTGCCCCTTCACCGCCACGCTGACGCTGATGCTCCGGGACGGGCAGAAGGTCGAATTGCTCCTGGCCACGGACTCCTGCTGCATCTACCGGGTGGATGGCCGGGATTATCGCTACGCCCGCAATTTCTTTGACGCGAAGGAGGGTGCGCCGGACAACTCGGTACTGTTCTCCCTCTTCGGGATGAGCGCGGAGGATACCTGGGCTAAGTAACGTCGAAAGGCTCCCCCATTGGGGGGAGAGTTCTGAAGGATGAATTTGTCCCACAACGAAAAGAACGAGCATCTGGCGAATATGCCGGATGCTCGTTTGCAAAACAAGGGAAATCATCACACCACTTTCCGCACCCGTTCCTCCAAGCCGGTGCGGCTGCCGCTCAAGTCGCAAAGGAGCCCGTGCGGCGATTTTGCAGAGGATTGCTTCCGCGTTAAGCGGAAATTCAAAGCAATTCTCTGCAACCAGAGCCGCCCCGCATTGCAGCCGCTCAACCAACTCCAAAAGAGCAGGAGGGGGTCCGGGGGAAACGCCATTTTGCGTTTCCCCCGGCGGCTTTGCGCGCGCGGGTCGATGACCCTTCGTCGCGCGAAAGCGGCTCCATGCTACAGCTCAGGCCGAGCCCAAATAAACCACACATTTCGCAAACTAACAAATCCAGGTTTATCATTTTCATAGCAGCAGCACAAGAAAACGCAAGCCCGACAAGGCTTGCGTTTCCGCTATTTACATGACGCCTTTCCTGGCAGGATCACGCTGCGGAGCCGATTTTCTCCTCCAGCGCCCGCAGCTTCTTCCGTGCAATGAATACGTAGCAAAGCATGTGCACCCCGAAGGTCAGCGCCCAGGAGATCGGATAGGAGAGATACAGGATATCCAGCGTGGGGTTGGCGGCAAAGACCGTCAGCACCCACACCACGCGGAACAGGCATGCACCGGTGAGGCTCACGATCATGGGCATCACCGAGTAGCCGACGCCGCGCAGGGTGCCCACCATCACGTCCATCAGGCCGCACAGGCAGTACAGCGGCAGCAGCCAGGCCATGCGCTTCATGCCGTAGTCCAGTACGGTCACGCCGGTGGCCAGATCGATGGCCGTCGGATCGTCCAGGTACAGCGACAGCAGCGGCTTGCCAAAGAGCAGCATCAGGTTGCCCATCACCAGGCCGATGACCGTCACCGTGGCGATGCACACCCACATGCTGCGGCGGACGCGCTTGATCTTCCCTGCGCCCAGGTTCTGGCTGGCGAAGGTCAGCGCCGCCTGGTGGATGGCGTTCATGGCCGTATACACGAAGCCCTCCAGGTTGCCGCCGGCAGCATTTGCCGCCACGACCACCTCGCCGAAGCCGTTCACCGAGGACTGGATCAGCACGTTGGAGATGCTGAACAGGCTGCCCTGCAAACCCGCGGGCAATCCGACGCGGGCAATATCGATCAGCTGACGCTTGTGGATGCGCAGCTCCTTCACGTCAAGATGCACCGCGCCGTGGGATCGCATCAGGCAGATGACCACCAGCACCGCGCTCACCGCCTGGGAGGCTACCGTCGCGATGGCCACGCCCGCCACGTTCATGTGGAAGCAGATGACCAGGATCAGGTTCAGGATGACGTTCACCACGCCGGCGATGGTCAGGTAGATCAGCGGACGGCGGGTATCGCCCACGGCGCGCAGGATCGACGCACCGAAGTTGTAGATCATGTTGAAGGGCATGCCCAGGAAGTAGATCTTCATGTAGGTGGTGGCCAGGTCAAGGACGGGGTTATCCATCAGGCGCAGCAGGGGCTTGCAGAAGATGAAGCCGATCAGGCCCACCGCCACGCCCGCGATGATCGCCAGGGTCATCGCCGTATGGACGGCCTTGTGCACCGCCGCCGGGTCGCCCGCACCGAAGGACTTCGCCACCGCGACGCTGCCGCCCACGCTCAGGCCGATGAACACATTGACCATCAGGTTGATCAGGCTGCCCGTGGAGCCCACCGCAGCCAGACATTCCTTGCCCGCCCAGCGGCCCACGACCACCATGTCCGCCGCGTTGAAGAGCAGCTGCAGTATGCCCGAGGCGATCAGCGGGAGGGAAAACAGGAGCACCTTGGGCAGCAGCGCGCCCTGGGTCATGTCCATTTCGTATTTGTTGGAACGTGCCATAATGATCTCCTTTGGATTACAGACAGGCAGATTCCTGCGGGCCGAGGTAGCTCTCGGGCAGCACATGGTCCGCGGGGTAGATCAGGATGCGCTCCAGGCTGAAGTTGGGGTCCACCGCGCCGACGGTGACCTCATTCAGGCCCTCATCGCAGCGGATGACCGCCTTCACCTTGCGGATATGATTGACCATCGCCGCGCACCAGCGCATGTCGCTGTTCTCGCCCGGGCGGTAGTCAGCGGTCACGCAGGTGACCAGCTGTTGGTTGACGGTGCAGCGCATGGGCACGCCGGGCTGCACGGGACTGGTGGGGGTGAGCCACATCTCGCAGGTGTATTCGCCGGCAGTCTCCGCGAAGAAGCGGTAGGTCAGGCTGGGCGCGTCCGCGTCGGGCCGGAAGGAGGCCGTGGCGGGGTACACCTTCACCGCATTTCCGGAACGGCCGTAGCCGGGCAGCACCCGGAAGGCTGCGCCCTCCGCGTCGTGCTTGTCGCAGAAGTGGTGCGCGTCAATGGTAACGACCTTCTTCACGGGCATGTGGGCAGGCTTTTCGTTGGCGGCGTGGCCCTTGGCGGATACGTCCACCGCCACCCGACCGTCGTTGGCCTTGATGAGCAGACGGCAGGTCTGCACGTCCCCGGTGAGCTTTTCGCGGTCGCAGGTGATGGTGACCACATCCAGCCCGCTGGTCTTGCCCTCGCGGGGGGACACGGTCAGCCAGTCCGCTTCACCCTCGATGCGCCAGGTCAGCTCGCCCGTGCCGGCGTTGGCGACCTCGATCTTCACTTCGGTCACGCCCGCGTCACAGAAATCATCCGCCGGGACGACCATCGGCCCAAAGTAAGCGCGGCCGCAGATGCGCTCGTCATCCGCACGGGAGACGCTCAGGCGGGGCTCCTTCCAGGGGTAAACATAGGTGCGCAGGGGCATCTTGCAGCCGTCCTCGTTCCAGGAGGTGAAGCCGATGTGGGCCTCGCGCTCCATGCCTGCCCACTTGCCGTCCCGGAAGGCGGCGTACTCGGCGCAGAGGGCCTCATCGGCGGCCATGCCCTCCGCCACGCGGTCGGCGTACTCGTTGGCCACGGGGCGCGCCTGCTGGGCGTAGTAGGCATTGCGGGCCGCGTCCAGGTGCATGTGCAGCAGGTTGACGCTGCTGACAAGGGGCAGATGCACCATGGAGTAATATGCGTCCTTCGCGGGCTGTGGGAAGTGCTCGTACAGCGCCTCGCTGGCCCGCCAGAGGGATTCGCCCAGCTCGTACATGCGCTCGGCCTCATGCTCGTGGCAGGGGTGATAGACGGAGGCGTTCAGCGCCTCGGGACGGCGCTTGCCGTTCATGTCGTACAGGTCGGTCAGCAGCTGCTCCACGGCAGCCTTTTCCGCCGCGTCCAGCCCGGGGAAGGTCTCCCCGACAAAGTGAATCACCCACTTGCGCCAGTTCAGCACATCGTGGCTGCCCCACTTGTCATAATCGTAGGCCAGGTCGAGGAACTGGTGCAGGCTGACCTCGTTGCCCTTCAGGTCGCCGGTGTTGAGGATCCACACGTCGCGGATGCCGTAGTCGTAAGCCAGACACATCTGCTCCCAGAGCTTCGCAAAGGGCGTGGAGGGCATCCACTCGTAGCTGACCGGGCCGCCGTGGTAATCGACGTGATAGTACATGCCCCAGCCGCAGTTGCGGGCCTTGAGGGCGGCGGTCATCTCCGGGGTGGGCAGGCTGCGCATGAAGCCGTGATTGTCCTCGCACAGCATGCAGACGGTGTTGCGGAGGCCCTCCCAGTCCTTGAGGCCCTGGACGGTCTCGTTGCCATAGAAGAAGGGCTCGACCTCCTTGTACAGCGCCAGCAGGCGGGGCTGATCCTTGCTCTTGGGGCCCGCATGCTGCTGAATCAGTGCCTCCTGGGTGGTGATAACGTCCTTGAGGTACTCGATATTGGCGCGCAGCCCGCTGTCCTCGCCCAGCATGGCGGAGTCCGCCTCGCCGCGCATGCCGATGGTGATCAGGTGCTCGTACTTGCCGGAGCGCTTCAGGCCGTCCTCCCAGAAGCGGGTGATGCCCTCGCGGTTGCGGACGAAGTTCCAGTCCGTGCCGTACTGACCGCCGGCCTTGATGGAGTGCTGGAACTCCTCGCCCGCGCGCAGGCAGGGCTCGTGATGAGAATTGCCCACCACGATGCCGTACTCGTCCGCCAGCTCCTCGTTGAGGGAGCCGGGGCCTTCTTCGGCAAAGACGCTGGCCCACATGGCGGGCCACATGTAGTTGGCCTTCAGACGCAGCAGCAGCTCAAAAACGTGATCGTACATCTGGGCATTTACGCCGCTGTCGGCCATCACCGCATTTGCGGCGCTGGCTACACTCAGCGAATCCAAGGATTCGCTCTCGTTAGTCGTGCCTGCGGCCCGACCTCTGAAATGGGACATGCACCAGCTGCCGAAGCAGGGCCATTCATCGTTGATGAACAATCCGCGATACTTGACGCTGGGCTCCTTCGAAACGGCGCAAATGTCGTCCTTCAGCTCGATGTCGGCACAGGAGATGGGCTCCGCGTCACCCCAATAAACCAGCGGAGACACGCCGATGTACCGGCTCAGCTCGAACATGCCGAACTCCGTGCCGCGCTTGTCGCTGCCCAGGATGACCAGGCTGCCATCCACCTTCGCGATGACGTAGCACTCCCACTTGCCGCGGATTTTCTCCGCCTGGGGGAGCTTGCCCTCGGCGATCAGCGCGTCCGCGATGGCGGAGCAGCCCAGCGTCGCGCAGAGGACATGGGGCGCATCGGTATCTTCGCGCAGCAGGGCGGGCTTCACGCCGGAGACCTTCTCCACGTCCGCAATGACCTTGCCGGCCACGCGCACAACGCCTGCATGGGCGGATTCTTCCACAACAAAGGGCAGAGCAATACCGTTTTTCGTCAGAAACATGGTGATTCCTCCTCCATCATCAGTGTACAGTGGCCGTCAGCACGATCATGGTCGCGCCGGGGGAATTGAACAGCCGCATGGGCATGAAGGGGTAGTCGGGGCTGGCGCCGAGGCCGGGGCTGATGTGCTGCCACACGCCGGCGAGATACCCCATGCCGGTGATTTTCTCGTCATCGGGGAAGAAGCCCAGCTCCGGCACATACACCGCGCCCACGCCGGGGATGCGCCACTGTCCGCCGCAGTAGCCGCCCGCCAGGATCAGCTTCACGTTGCTCATGGAGAACACCTTGCTGGTGGCCCAGGCGCGGCTTTCGGCGACGGATTCCTTCGTCAGGGGCATGTGGCTCACAGCCACCTGGATGTGGCTGTCCTTCATGGTGGCGATCTTCTCGCGGATTCGCTGCATGCGGGCCACCTGGTATTCCGCCGTACGCTTGAGGGCGGATTGGTCAGCGGTCAGGGGCTCCACTTGGGCGTTCAGCGCGTCGATCTGGTTCTGCCAGGCCTTCTCCGTGCTGACGGTGTCCATGGTATAGAGGTTCTCCGGGGTGAACCAGATGGTCGCCTTGCCGGTGGTGATGGAATAGGGCTCATCCAGCAGGATCACGCCTGCGTCGATGAGGGTCTGGGCCCAATCCGCATAGGCGGACAGGCTGGCGTGGGCCGTGGTGGCATAGACCGCCGGGTCGCCGTCGCCGGGCAGGAGCAGCACGGGCGTGCTGTTGGGCAGCTGGGCCAGCAGATCCAGCATGGGCTGCACGTCTCCGCTTTCGCCCACCATGTTGCCGGTGAGCACCACCGCGCCGTAGCCGCTGCGGGTGCCGATGGCCTTCTTCACCGCGGACTGATGATCGCCCAGCTCCGCACCGTTCAGGTCGGACAAATGCAGGATGGTGAAGTTGTCCAGCCCCATGGGCAATGTGGAAATGGTGACGTACTCCCGGGTATAGGTAACGGTATGGGTCATCACGAGGTTGGCGGTGAAGCCCGCAGCAAGGAGCAGGAACAGCACTGCCAACGTGCCGATGAGCCAGCCTTTGCCGCGCCTGGGTTCATCCGAAAAGATGTATTGCTGCCTACGCGCCATGGATGTCCGACCTCCGCAAAT
The DNA here is from genome assembly GCA_045591175.1 of Clostridia bacterium. Lineage (GTDB taxonomy): Bacteria > Bacillota > Clostridia > Christensenellales > Aristaeellaceae > UBA11524. Next base: position 5,278 of record JAZNSI010000014.1, on the reverse strand, counting down.
TTTCTCATTGTATATTATAGGACGAAATCCGGGCAAAAACAAGGGGCGATGTAACAAATCGCCGTCGGACGAATCGGTTCGCGCCGCCTGCGGAAGTTTTTTCTCCAAAGCACCCCACATCTGCGCCCCATGTGGTACTATACAGGCAGAAGCTTCTGACCATTCCCTTTGAAAGGAGGTGTACCTGTGCGCAGTCTGTTTGAAGAGTGGGTAGATGAATACTCGCTGCCGCTGCTGAAATGGGCCCGGGGAAAAACCGGAAGCCCCGCCGCCGCCGAGGAGCTGACCCAGGAGGTCTGGATGCAGTTTTTCTCTGCCGTCCGGCGGGAAGGCAGCGCCGGAAAAGCCATTGCTCAGCCGGAGCATCTGCTGTGGAAGGTCGCCCGGTATGTGTGGCTCAAATCCCTGCGGCAAAAGCAGCCGCTGCCGCTCATGGCGGACGTCCCCGACCCGGAGGACTTCTCCGCCCGCCTTGCGGAAAATGCAGAGGATGCCCGCCTTCGCGCATGGGTGCATCAGCAGGTCGTCAACCTGAACCGGCTGCAAAGGGAGATTTTCATCCTGTACTATGTGGACGGGGTGCCGACTAGGGAGATCGCCCGCCGTCTGGGCGTGAAGGAAAGCACGCTGCGCTGGCACCTGTCCGACACAAGACGCAAGATCAAGGAGGAAGCCAAACACATGACGCCCGCCGAATTCGTATACCGCCCCCGCAAGCTGCACCTGGGCATCAACGGCCAGGCCGTGGCGCAGCTGGACACCACCCGCATCAACAACAATCTGCTGATGCAGAACATTCTCCTGGCATGCTACGATCAGGGCCGCACCGCCGCGGAGCTGGCGGAAATGCTGGGCGTGGCCCGGCCCTACATCGAGCACGATATCGACTGGCTGGTGGAGCGGGAGTTCCTTTCAGCAGAGAAGGACCGCTACTTCACCACGTTCATGATCAGCACCTGCACGCAGGAGCATCAGATCTATTGCGTATACAAGGCCCGCAAGGACGCCCTGTCCGGCGCGATCTGCCGCTATCTGCTCGGCCATGAGGAGGCCATCCGCCGCATCGGCTTCATCGGCTGCGACAAGCCCATGAACAAGCTGCTGTGGACGCTGATCTACTTTTTCACCATGAATCTGGACATGCCCTGCAAACCGCCGGAGAAGCCCTACCGCCCTGACGGCGGGCGCTACTGGCCTCTGGGCTTTGACCGCAGCGACTTCGATCCCGACCATCCCCGCGCAAACTTTGCCTACAACGGCGGCATGTATAGCGACGGCTTCAACTGGTTTGGCCTGCACGATTTCGGCATCAGCGAGATCGAAAGCATGATGGACGCCTGGACGCCGGAATACCTGCGCCTGCGCACACTGCTGGTGAAGCTCATCCACGCGGACTTTGACCCGTCCTGCGTCACCGGGGAGGAAAAATTCACCCTGGCCCAGCTGATCGAGAAGGGCTTCCTCTTCATGGCGGACGACAGGCTCACGCCGAACTTCCTCATCTTCACCGGCGCGCAGTATGATGCGCTCCGCCGGGAGATCTTCGCGCCCCTGGCAGCAGCGCTCCGGCCGGAGCTGGCTGCCCTCGCCCGCGACCTGCATGCGCTGAGCCTGAGCAAGCTGCCTCCCCACCTCAAGCACCTTGCACCCCTGGCTGAGTCCATGGCCCAGTACGATGTGGGCTACATGACCGAGCTGTTGGCCTTCCGGGACGGCACGCTGTATCAGCCTGCGGACAAGCGGGACGGCGAATTCCTCACCCTGGCATACATCCACTGACAATGGCACGCAAAAAGGCTGACGCAAATAGCGTCAGCCCATTTTGGTTGTACCGAAATGGATCTTATGCCAGCTTGGCGATGCCCAGGTCAATGCGGCGCAGGCACTCGTCCTTGCCCAGCAGCCAGGCGATCTCGATCGCGCCGCCGGGGGTGGACATCTGGCCGGAAATGGCGATGCGCAGGGGCCACAGGGCGGTGGCGTTCTTCATGCCGGCCTCGGCGATTTTCGCCATCAGCACGTCGTGGATGGTGGTCTCGGTCCAGTCCTCGATGCCCGCGATGACGGGGCGCAGCATCTCCAGCGCGCTCTTGGCCACCTCGGGGTTGGTCTTGGCCTTCTTGTTCGTGAACATCTCGGCCTCGTACTCCGGCAGCTCACCCAGGAACTTGACCATCTCCGGCACGCGGTTGAACACCTCTGTGCGGGTCTGCATCAGCTCCGCCAGGCGCTTGTAGCAGATGCCCTTGCCGGCCAGCACCTGGTCGAACCAGGGGGTCGCCAGCTCAAGGTACTTGTCCGCGTCCAGCTTGCGGATGTACTCGGCGTTGAACCAGGTCAGCTTGTCCACGTCGAAGATGCCGGGGGACTTCGAGAGGCGATCCACGCTGAAGGCCTCCACCAGCTCGTCCAGGGTGAAGAACTCGCGGTCATTGCCGGGGTTCCAGCCCACCAGGGCCAGGTAGTTGATCAGCGCCTCGGTCAGGTAGCCCTTCTCCACATAGTCGGAGTAGTAGGCGTCGCCGTCGCGCTTGGAGAGCTTGTGGGTGGCGTCGCGCATGACGGGCGCCATGTGGATGTACTGGGGGATCTCCCAGCCCAGGGCCTCGTACAGCAGGTTGTACTTGGGGGTGGAGGAGATGTACTCCAGGCCGCGCATGACGTGGGTGATGCCCATCAGGTGGTCGTCAATGACGTTGGCGAAGTTGTAGGTAGGCATGCCGTCCGCCTTGATGAGGATCATGTCATCCAGGGTCTCATTGGGGAAGGTCATGTGGCCGAAGACCAGGTCGTCGTAGCTGGTCTCGCCCGTGGTGGGGGCATTCTGGCGGATGACGTAGGGCACGCCGGCGTCCAGCTTGGCCTGAACCTCCTCCTCGGTCAGCTTCAGGCAGTGCTTGTCGTACTTGAAGACCTCGCCCCGGGCCTCGGCAGCCGCGCGGCGCTCGTCCAGCTCGCACTTAGTGCAGAAGCAGTAGTAGGCGTGGCCGGACTTCACCAGCTGCTTGGCATAGGGCAGGTAGGTGGCCTTGCGCTCGGACTGGATGTAGGGGCCGAACTCGCCGCCGACGTCGGGGCCCTCGTCCCAGTTGATGCCGCAGCCGCGCAGGGTATCGTAAATGACCTCGGTTGCGCCCTCAACGAAGCGCTCCTGGTCGGTGTCCTCAATGCGGAGGATGAACTTGCCGCCCATCTTCTTGGCGAACAGGTAGCCATACAGGGCCGTGCGCAGGCCGCCCAGGTGCATGAAGCCCGTGGGGGAGGGCGCAAAACGGGTGCGGACTTGGTTGGACATATCTTTATTCCTCTTTCTTCTGGTTGAGCCGTTCATGAACGGCTGCATCTATTTGTGTGCAGACAGCGGTGAAATTGCTGTCGATGTCGCGGTTGGTGAAGCGCAGCACCTCCACGCCAATGGTTTCGATGGCGGCGGTGCGGGCTTCGTCGTAGGTGTGTCCTTCGGGGGTGAAATGCTGGGAGCCGTCCAGCTCGATGACCAGCCTGGCTTTCTCGCAGTAAAAGTCTGCGATGAACTGCCCGATGGTCTTCTGCCGCTGGAAACGCGGCGTGTAGCTGCGCAGGAAGTCATACCAGAGGTGGTTTTCCTGGGGCGTGGCGTTCTTGCGGAGGGACTTGGCAAGAGGGATGAGGTGCTTGTTGTATTCAAGAGACAATCCTCACACCCCCTGGCTCGTTGTTTCCGCTGCTTCGCGTTCTCCCTCAGTCAGCGAGCAAGCTCGCTGCCAGCTCCCTCCCGGAGGGAGCCTTTTGGTCGCGTCCTTTGTTGCAGGTCAGAACAAGTGACAAAGGAAAAGTCAACTGCGGCATCCCTGAGGCTCCCTCCGGGAGGGAGCTGGATTCGCGAACGGGTTGAAAACCCGCGAGCGAAGACTGAGGGAGCACGCGCAACTTGCTCCTTCACTTACTCACAAAGGTGCAGCCATCCCGCTCCTTACAGCTTCAGTCCATTCAGCTCCACCGTGCGGTTGAACACGGGCAGCTCGTTGGTAGAGTCGGGATCCTTGCAGAAGTAGCCCACGCGCACAAACTGGAAGCTGGTGCCCACCTCGCAATCGCGGATGGCGGGCTCAGCGTAGCCGCGCAGGATGGTCAGGGTGTTGGGGCTGATCTGCTTGAGGAAGTCGTAGTCCTTGCGGGTCAGGGCGTCGGTTTCTTCGGCGGCCTCTTCCTCCACATCGGCGGCGACCTCTTCGGCCTCCTCCACGATCTCCTCGCCCTCGGCAGGCAGCAGGGGCTCGTACAGGCGCGCCTCGAAGGGCACCGCGTCCTCGGCGTTGACCCAGTGGAGCACCTTGCCCTTGATCTTGCGGCCGGAGCCTTCGCAGCCGGCGAAGGAATCAAAGTCCACCGTGCACTGGATCTCCACGATGTTGCCGTCCTCATCCTTCGTGCAGCCCTCGCACTTGACGATGCACGCGCCCTTCAGACGAACCTCGAAGCCGGGGTACATGCGCTGGAACTTGTTGGCGGGAACCTCCATGAAGTCCTCCGCGTCGATGTAGATCTCGCGGGAGAGGGTCACGGTGTGGGTGCCCATGTCGGGGTTCTTGGGGTGGTTCTCGACGACCAGCTCGCGCTTTTCGCCCTCGGGCCAGTTGGTCAGCACGACCTTGATGGGGCGCAGCACAGCGCTCACGCGGGCGGCGTTTGCATCCAGATCCTGACGGACGCAGGCTTCCAGCACGGCGGTGTCCACCACGGAGTCAGCCTTGCTCAGGCCAATGCGGCTGATGAAGTCGCGGATGGCGTTGGCAGTATAGCCGCGGCGGCGCAGGGCGCTCAGGGTGGGCATGCGGGGATCATCCCAGCCGCGGACGTAGCCGCCTTCCACCAGGGCGCGCAGCTTGCGCTTGGACATGACGGTGCGGGTCATGTTCAGGCGGGCGAACTCAATCTGACGGGGCTTGGCGGGCAGCATGTGGGCGGACTTCTCCACCACCCAGTCGTACAGGGGACGGTGGATCTCATACTCCAGGGAGCAGAGGCTGTGGCTGATGCCCTCCAGCGCGTCGCCGATGGGATGGGCAAAGTCGTACATGGGGTAGATGCACCACTTATTGCCGGTGCGCCAGTGCTCCTTGTACAGGATGCGGTACATCGCCGGGTCACGCATGACGATATTGGGGGACGCCATGTCGATCTTGGCGCGCAGGGCATAGGAGCCCTCGGGGAATTCGCCGCTCTTCATCCGGCGGAACAGGTCGAGGGATTCCTCCACGGGGCGGTCGCGCCAGGGGGAATTCTTGCCGGGCTTGGT
>JAZNSI010000013.1:0-165062 GCA_045591175.1 Clostridia bacterium | reverse complement strand
CGAGGTGACGGCTGGAGGAGACTGGGTCACTCGTTCCCCCAATCTGGAGGATTCGGTAGGCTTTGTAAATGTCACTACTGGCGGTACTGTAATCTACAACATGTATGCACCGTCTGAGGTCTACGTTTGCTTCGGCTTCTGTATCTAAGGAGGTGTGAGTGTGTACTACAAGATCATCAAGGATGGCGTGGTGATCGACGCCGTGACGGGCAGCCCTTGGGTATGCAAGGGCAAGCATGGCCGTCCGGTGCGCTGTGATCCGCGCCACGCCACGGGGGTGCTGTCTTCGGACAGCTCCCTCATCTATCACATTGATGGTGCAGCGCCGCTTGGTCAATATCAGGACGTGATCGTCGCTGACATCACAGCAGAGGAATACGAGGCTCTTCTGCCTGAGTTGGCGCTGGGCGAGACCGTCCCGGTGACGCCTGTGGTAGAAGAAACTCCATCCCCTACCGTGCTTCAAGAGGTGTCCCCTACACCCATTATGTCCGCCGCTCAAATGCGGCAGCACATCCTGGAACAGGACAAGCAAATCGCGGAGCTGACAGAAAAAATCAATCAGCTAAAATCTGATCTGACAGAAAGGAGTGTTTCTCATGCTTGAGATTCGATCCGCAAACGGTGGTAAACTTGAAAAACGCAGCACCCCCTACGAGGAAGTCGTGGAAATCCTCGCCGACACTGAGAGCGAAATCACCGCCCTGGGTGAAGTTGTTACCGTGGATGGGGTGTCGGTTATCCCGAAGCCTTGGAGCATCGCCCGTGTAGCCGGTTTTGGTACGGTCTACGAAATGTCTCCCAGCGGCAAGTGGGTCAAGGGAGGTGCCTAACATGTTTCGTTTCGGCACCCTTTTGGGGCTAATCAATAGCCGTTTCGGCGGCTCCAACGGCCCCTCCGAGGTCGTCATCCTGCCGGAGACGGAGACAACTGTGGATGCAGAAGCCGGACAGGCACCCATTATGACCCCGCTGTCTGCAACGCCTACGGCTGGCGCGACTGCTAAAGTCACCTACAACGGAACAGAGTACATCAGCCCGATTATCCAGCAGGTGGACGAAGGTGGCTTGATCGGATACATGGTGGGTAACACCGATGCGCTGGCTGGTCTACCGGGCGGAAACCCTGACGCGCCTTTCGCTGTTGCGCTCATTCCTGCTGGCATGGAGGGCATGTATGGAGTCATTTTCACTTTGGAGGACGTTCCCAGCATCACCCTCTCCATCGTGCAGACGGAGGGCGCGGCGAGTGGAGGCGAGAGTGAGGGCGGCGGTTCTGGCGTGTTCCGTGTAAATGCAGTTGTCGGCAGCGGTAACGCCATTACCTCTTGCGACAAAACCGTGCAGGAAGTACTGGCTGCGATCGCGGCTGGGAAACAGTGCGAGGCGGTACTCAGCTCCGGCACTCTGACCATCTATTTGCAGCTGGCGATGGATGCTATCAGCGCGCACAGCGACCCCGGGGCGGCCAATGGTGTAACATTCACTGCATTGCTGTACGGTGGTTCTGCAATCCTTTATAATTTTATAATGTATTTTAATGGCAATAATACATTGGATATTAAGCAGTTCTAACCCAACCCCGCCCCTGCAAAAAGCCGGAGGGGCAATCCTCCGGCTGGGTGGGGGCAAGCAAAGGAAGTGAAATACCATGAGCAACACGCCCAAGAGCGACGCGATCCGCGCCTACGCCCTGGCGCAGGTGGGAGGCCCGTACATCATGGGCGCCACCGCCGTGACCTGCACCCCCAAGTACCGCAGGTCGCTGGCGGTGGGCCGCTCCGCCGCCTATGCGGATAAGATCACCGACAACTGCCCGGTGCTTTCCGGCAAACAGAGCAGCTGCGAGGGCTGCAAGTGGCAAGGCCTTCCCGCCCACGACTGCGCCCAGCTGACGAAGTTCGCCGCCGCGGCCGCCGGGGTCTCCCTGCCCTCCGGCGCGACCAGCCAGTGGACGAAGGTGGACTGGGGCTCTGCCGGCGAGATCGCCGACCTGCCCATGGATGTGGTCTGCTTCGTCTATCACGAAAAGGACGGCACAAACGACCGCATGAGCCACACCGGCATTTACATGGGCGACGGCACGGTCATCGACGCGCGCGGCCATCAGGGCGGCGTCAAGCATCAGGACGTGGCCTCCTACCCGTGGACACACTTCGGCATCCCCGTGGAGATCGTGGAGGAAGTCGGCTACGACATGACCACGCGCCCCACCTACGCCGACGAACGCCGTCCCACGCTGCGCAAGGGCAGCAAGGGCGCTGCCGTCCGCGAGGCTCAGCAGCTGCTCAACGCCTGGGACAGCACCCTGCAGCTGGCCGAGGACGGCGTCTACGGCACGGCCACCAAGTCCGCCGTGGAAGCTTTCCAGCGGGCGCACAGCCTCGACGCAGACGGCGTACTCGGCCCCAAGACCTGGGCTGTGCTCAAGGCTGTGATGGACGATGACGAGGATGGAGAGGACAAGCCTGTGGAAGCCCCGGAGGACCCGAAACTCCCTGATGATACCGAAATCGTTCCACCATCCGATCCGGATGTGAGCAGGCTCGTCGCCGCAGTCGAACGTCACGCTGAGGATCTGATTCTTGCCGTGAATGACCTGATCTCCCATATTCGGGAAATCGACAAGACCGTTGTTTAATACATCCCCACCACGGGGTAATGAAAGGATAGATACCAATGCAGATTACCCTGGAGGAAGTATTGACCCGGTGTGTCGATAACTGGGAGGGCATCGCCCTCGTCCTCGGACTGTTTGTTGAGTTCACCCCTGCTATCAAATTCAGCCCCATTAAAGCCATCCTCCGCTGGATCGGAAAAGCTGTCAACGGCGAAGTCCTCCAGCGTATCGAAGGGCTTGAGAAACGGGCTGACGAACAGCGCCGCTCGATTGATGAGAATGAGATGGACCGCATCCGTTGGGAAATCTTCGACTTCGCGAACGAGTGCCGCAACGGTGTCCTTCACACGAAGGATGAGTTCCAACACGTCATCTCACTGAATACCAAGTATCACGCTCTGCTGGACAAATATGGTGAGGAGAACGGTGTTTTCGATGCCGAGTACGCCTACATCCTTGAACTGTATAAGAAGTGCCAGCGGGAGAATAGTTTCCTCTAACGTAGGATAGGTCACCCGACCTTCCAAATATACGACCTGATGAAAGGATGGATCACCCCATGAAGAAGTTCCTCGCTCTCCTGTCCGCCCTGTCCCTGGTCCTGCTGACCATCGCCCTTCCCCTCGCGTTTGCGGAAGACACGGATGTCCCTACCACCGGGGTCGGCGTCGTGCCTGAACCTCTGACCTGGGCCTACCTGGCTACGGTTGGCGGTGCTGCCGCCTTCACCCTGTTTGTGGTACAGTTCATCAAGGCTCCGCTGGATAAGGTGTGGAAGATTCCCACCAGGTTTCTCGCATACGTCATCGCTCTGGGTACTCTGCTTGCTGCAACCGCCCTGACTACCGGCCTGAATATTGATAGTGTCCTGCTGGCCGTATTCAATGCGGTGGTGGCTGCGACCTCGGCGTATGGTATGTATGAAGTGACTTTTGCCAAACTCGAATAAGAAATTTGCACACGAAAAAGCACCGGGATCAACCCGGTGCTTTTACTGTGACCACGTATCCAAAGATCAATTCCCGCAATAGTAGGAAAGTGTTCGGATAGGTCTTCAAACGTCTGGGTGAGAAGATTCGAACTTCCGGCCTCTTGAACCCCATTCAAGCACGCTACCAAACTGCGCCACACCCAGATATTCACTTGGTTCGTAGAGGCTTGTGTGCCTCGCGAACGATATATATATTACCACATACTCTCGAAAGTGTCAACCCCTTTTTTAACTTTTTTCAGATATTTTTCACTTATCCTCATCACCGGAAATATCTGCCCTCCCCGACTTCAAATCAGTGCAGCGCAGGTGATACATGAACGACGGCATGGCCGCCTCCGTCATGCCGTCGTTTTTTCATATGCCATTGACAATATTCTCCGGACGCTCGCCAGCCAGCGCATCGAGGATCTGCCGCGCACAGGCAGCCGCCATGTCTGCACGGGTCTGCGCAGTATTCGAGCCGACATGGGGCGTGCAAACCACATTGTCCATCGCAAGGAGCTCCGCCGGAATGCGGGGTTCCTCCGGGAACACATCCAGGCCTGCGCCGGCCAGCTTGCCGGATCGCAGCGCATCCGCCAGGGCATCGTGATCCACCACTGCACCACGGGCCGTGTTGATGAGCAACGCGCCGTCCTTCATTTGTGCGAAAGCGGCTGCATCCAGCAGATGGCGGGTTTCAGGGGTAGACGGACAATGCAGGCTGATCACGTCCGCCGTGGCCAGCAGCGTCGGCAGATCGGTATATTCTGCGACATGAGCAGGCACAGGGCGGCGGCTGTACGCCAGCACACGCATCCCCAGAGCCTTGGCCATCTCAGCCACCCTGCCGCCAATGCGCCCGCAGCCGATAATGCCCAGCGTGCGTCCGCGGAGGGTATTGCCCATGTAGCGGCCCATGCCGAACAGATTCACGCTGTCCTCGCGGCGCAGGCGGAGGTTCATCTCGCCAATGCGGCGGCTGACAGCCAGCATCAGGCCGATCGCCAGCTCCGCGGTAGCATCCGTGACGGTCTCTGGAATGTTGGTGACCGGCACCCCGCATGCCGCTGCGACAGCGATGTCCACCCCGTCATAACCCGCGCCGTAGTTAGCGATAATACGCAGCTTCTTGCCCTCGCGGATAACGTCTCCGGGCAGCTTTCCACCGGCAATGACTGCATCCGCCTTGGGGATCAACGCCATCAGTTCCTCCATCGTAAAGGCCGTCAGGGGCGCAGGGATGATGATCTCATGGCCGGAAAGCCGCTCCAGGCCAGCAGTCGGAATGCCATGGGTGATGAGAATCGTAGCCATGTCAGTCTCCTTCAGAAAAAGCCCCCGCAGGGGCTGTGATTGGCTTATTCGTGGACGGTGCCTTCTTCTTCAAAGTCAGGATCCGCCTCGGGCATGTGGTCGCAAACCATGATGAGCGCGTCCTCGCCGTTGTCCTCGTAATAGCGCTTGCGCACGCCCAGCTTGATGAAGCCCAGCGACTTGTACAGGTTCTGTGCCACCTCGTTGGACTTGCGGACCTCCAGGGTCGCATATGCCGCGCCCAGGTTGGACAGATACTGCATCAGCCCATGGGTCAGCTGACGGCCGATTCCCTGCCCGCGCTCGTCCTTGATGACGGCAATATTGGTGATGTGGCTCTCGTCCAGGATGATCCACGCCCCGGCATAGCCAATGACCTTGCCGTTCTTTTCTGCAACAAGGTAGCGGGCAGCCACGTTCTTCATCTCGCTCTCAAAGGCGTCCCGGCTCCAGGGGGTCGGGAAGGTCGCCGCTTCCACGGCTGCCACGCCGTCCACATCCGCCATCGTCATCCGGCGGATGATGATCTCACTTGCCATTTGCAAGGCCCTCCGTCAGCTTCTTGTTCAGCGCAGCATTGGGCGCACGCAGGTAGAGGGGCTCCAGGGCGAGGTAATCAACGGTTTCCTGCGCCAGGGACGCAAGATACGCCGCACAGGCAGGCCGCAGAAACGCCATCTGGGGTTTGGCAAACACCGCCGCATCGCCGAGCAGCGCTTCCAGCTTGGCGCGATGCACAGGCATGCCATCCCCCAGGAACAGGAAGCGCTCACCGAGCGTCTTGATCCGCTCGACGTACTCCTCCAGCTTGAGAGGAATGTCGTCCATCAGGCGCTCAGGCCGCACGTCGCCAGCCTTGAAGGCAGCGCCGTACACCTGGCCTGCACGGGCGTCCTGGATGGGGCAAATCACCCCGTTAAACTCCCCTGCCCCGGCAGCCATACATTCCAGCGCGTCCACCGCGACGCAGTGCGTATTGTGGGCATGGGCCAGCCCCTTGACGGTGCTCACACCGATGCGCACGCCGGTAAAGGACCCGGGTCCGCTGACCACCGCAATGCGGTCCAGCTCAGCAATCGTCACCCCGGCGGACTGCATTGCCGTGTCGATCATCGGCAGCAGATTGACCGAGTGGGTCATCTTGTTAATGGCGCTCGCCTCGTAGACGATGGCGCCGTCCTTCATCACAGCCACGCCGCAAACGGGGCCGGAGGTATCTATCGCAAGGATTTTCAGGGTCTTCGACCCCCTTTCATTAGTCAAGGCTGATTGGCCGGAACTCCCCCATGGGGGTGAAGGTCACTTCACGTTCCGAATCCCCCACCGGCGTCAAATGCACGGCCAAATGGGTCTCCGGGATGGCCTCGGGGCACTGGCTGGGCCACTCGACAACTGCCACGCCGTCGCTGCCCAGGTACTCATCCATGCCCATTTCATACAGCTCATCCACGCCATTGAGGCGGTACCAGTCGAAATGATACAGGGGAAGGCTGCCCTCGTCGTAAACATTGAGGATGGTAAAGGACGGGCTGGTGACAGTCGACGTCACGCCCAGTCCCTCGGCAACGCCGCGGGTGAACTCGCTCTTGCCCGCGCCCAGGTCGCCCCAGAGGAGCAGCACGTCGCCTGCACGCAGGCTCTGCGCAAGCTGACGGCCCAGCGCGCGGGTTTCATTCGGGGATGCCGTTTTCACAGCAGGTCCTCCTTACACATTCATCAAATGATCCCCTGCATGGAGAGAATCACCAGCACACAAGTCACAATCACAGCCACAGCAATCACAATGGGAACAATTTGCGTCTTCTTGGCAGTCGCCTTGGAAGCAGGCAGCAGCTTCGCAGAGCGGAGCATGCCAATCACGGGACGGTATAGCAGGAAAGTAAGCGCTGCGTTCAGGCCACCCTTGATTGCATTGAAAGGCAGGAAGACCGTCGGCAGCATCCCGGCAACGACCTCGCGTGGTACGCCCTGGTAAATGGGCGTAATGATGTAATTCCACAGCAGCATGGTGATCACCATCAGCACCACGCCGCATACCAGACCGATCACCGCCGTCTTCAGCGACTTCTTTCTGTGATAGATGAGCGCCACTGTACAGGCGAAGGTTCCGCTGGAAAGAACGTTCATCAGGAATCCGATCACGCCGGTATCGCTGATGGTCATCCACTCGATGAAGGCAGCAATGAGGGTGATCAATAGCGCCATCATGGGGCCGAGGATCAATCCGCCCAGGGCAATAATGACATCCATCGGATCATAGGTCAGGAAGGGCGCAGCGGGTACGATGGACAAGTGGCACAGCACATTGACCACATACGCCAGCGCCGCAAACATTGCGCCAAGAGTCAGCTTCCGGGTATCAATTCCTTTGGTTTTGCTCATTTTGCAAGCCTCCTTAAAATGCGCACAGCCCCCTAAAGCAAATTCGCTCCAAGGGGGCAGCTGCGGTGCGTCCATATGGGATGCGCGCTCTATGCCGCTTCCTTCTCTCATCCAGACTGTAACTGTCGGCCCCGGAATCACACCGGGTCGGCGGACTTCGGCCTTTATCGCCGTCGTCCGTTCGCGGGCTGTACCGCCGGTAGGGATTTTCACCCTGCCCCGAAGAAGCTTTAAGATGGCTTGTGCAGTTTTGTCGCAAGCAAATCCGCCTGCGCTTTTTATCATAGCACAGGCGGATGGTTGTGTCAATATGCGGATTGTTCCCGTTGTGTTTGGGGTGTGGGGCAAGAGTCGGGGTTCCTTTGGAGCGGGGTGAGCTGTTTCGGCGGAATCGGAGCTTCCGCGAAAGGCGCGTGCAGATTCCTCCATCTGCGGACGGAGGTCTCCGACGGCAGGGGCCCTGCCCCTTGACCCCGCGAAGGGCATCGTGCAGGCACGCCTCCCCAGTGGGGAGTTGCCGAAGGCAAAGTGCCAAGCGATGTTGGATCATAGGCCCTCTCGACACCCTTTTTCGTTCCCTGTGTTAGAGCTTGACCACCGCGGGGCCCTCGGGACGAATATCCAGCACATGGCAGCAATGCTCGCCAAAAGCCGTTTCCATCGTCTCAATGAAATGCTTCAGCTGTGCAGTGGGCACAAAATTCAGCGTCGTGCCCGCAAAGCCGCCGCCATGGATGCGCCATGCGCCATCCTTGTCGCTCAGCAGATGCTCCGCCATCGCCAGCGCCAGACTCAGGCTCTGGTCATCATTGTGGGCGTACACATTCTGCAGATACATGTAAGAGGAACGGCCAGAGCAAATGATCTCCCACATGAAGGCGAACAGGTCGTTGCGATCCAGCGCAGACACCTGACGCACCACGCGCTCGTCCTCCTCAAAGAAGTGCATCGCACGCATCAGCGCGCGGTCGCTGACCTTGCCGCGCAGCTTGGGCATGGCGTGGTAGAACTCCTCGGGACGCACACGGCGCAGGTAGTTTTCGCCCAGGAGGCCCGCCACCTGCTTCATTTCAGCAGGGATGGCAGCATAATCGTCGGTCAGGTCGGCATGGGAGCCGCCAGTCGCCACGACCACCAGCGCGTAGCCGTACTTCGCGAAGTCAAAATTCATCGCGCGGACTTCGGGATCGTCATTGCGGAAATCCACCGTCACCAGACCGCCCGCAGAGGAAGCCATCTGATCCAGCAGGCCGCTGGGCTTGCCGAAGTAGACGTTCTCCGCGTACTGAGAGATCTTCGCACGGGTGATGAAATCAATGCTGAAGCCGTTGTACAGCTGATCGAGGATCGCGCAGATCATGACCTCAAAGGCCGCAGAGGAGGACAGACCGGAACCGGAAGCCACAGAGGAGGTCACCGCCGCATTGAAGCCGCCGATCTTGTAGCCCAGCTCCTTCATGCGGGCTGCCACGCCGCGGATCAGGGAAGCAGTGGTGCCCTTTTCCGCCTCCACCACCGCCAGCTCGTTCAGGTCCAGCTTCAGGGGCGCATAGCCATCGGAGTAAACATGCACTTCCATGTCATTGCGTGCAGACACGGCAGACAGGGTATCCAGGTTGACCGCTGCGGCCAGCACGCGGCCACGGTTGTGGTCGGTGTGATTGCCGCCGATCTCGGTACGGCCGGGCGCGCTGATCAGCATCACTTCCTGCTCACTTTCATGGAAGAGCTCCTCATGGCGCTTGATAATGCCAGTGTAGCGGGCGGTTTGCTCAACGAGCATGCCGTCGCGGTCGCCGTACAGATGCATCAGGCGCTGCATCCCCTCCGGGGACTTGAGGCTGCGGATCATATTCGCATACTGGTTCATGGTGTATTCCGTCCTTCCAATTCTTTATCTGCTAAATTGTGTGAATTATCTCTGATTGTCGGCAGCCGTCTGCCAGATCTCTACCATCTCGTCCATCCCAAGCCGCTTGACCTCCTGGCAGAATTCCGCCCAGGTTTCGTCATTGAGCTCCACATCGCCGGTGATGAACCACACCATCCGGTATTCGGCATACTTGCCGATGTTCCAGATCAGTTCGTCCACGCGGGTCTGCTGTTCCGCAGTCAGGTACACCAGGGGGTACGGCAGACTGTCATAGGCCTTGATCTTCAGCAGATTGCTGACCACATGGAGCGTCGAGGCGTCGTCGATCTTCTGCTGGAAGGGCAGTGACGCATAGCCGGGCATGCTCATGCCGGAGCGGATGGTCGCCCGGGGCAGCACGGAGTTCACCAGCAATTCGGAGGTGGTCTCCCACAGCCAGGAGCCGTCGTCATTCCAGGCGAATTCCTCGCCCGCGACGCCGGCTTCCGCCAGGATGAAGCCTTCCTCGGTGTAGAGGTAGTCCACCCACTTGACCAGCGCAGCCGGATCCTTGCAGGCGGAGGTAATGGCGAAGGCGCCGCGGATGACGTCGCCCGTCAGGTCACGGTACACCTGCTTGCCCTCATACACAAGGGGCTCCAAGGTGATATAGTCCTTCAGTGCGGAGGCAGGAACCAGCTGTGCGGGCGTGGAGGACATCATCATGCCGTAGACTATGGTTGCGTCCTCATCGGTATTCGCGCCGGCGTCACGCAGTCCGGAGAAGCCCACGTTGTCCAGCAACTCCTCCTCCCACAGCTGGTGCAGCCAGGTGAGGAAGGCGCGGTTGGCGTCGCTGGTCAGCACTTCCGTGACCTTGCCGTTTTCATCCATGGTGATATGGTAGTCATTGGCGTTGATGCCGAAGGCGTGGGCCAGGAAGCGCAGATCCCACAGGCTGGAGAAGGTCAGAGGCGTTTCATCCTTGCGCTTGCCGTTGCCATTCATGTCCCTGTCGCGGAAGGCACGCAGCACCTCCGTCAGTTCCTCCACCGTGGTGGGCGCCGCAAGACCTGCCCGTTCCAGCCAGGCCTTGTTGATCCACATCATGTTATTGAACTGCAGCTCGTCAATGGCGGGCAGCGCAACGATCTCGCCCGTGGGGAGCGTCACCGCTTCCATCCATTCGGGATTCGATTCCAGCAGCGCCCACAGGTTGGGGGCATACTCCTTGAGGTAAGGCGTCAGGTCGATGATCTTTCCTGCCGCAAACCAGGTCATGGTTTCCTGGGTGGTCATATCCGCCTTGAACAGCGCATCCGGCAGGGCGATCTCCCCTTCCAGCATCTGATCCTTGGCCGCCTGCCAGGATTCCGCCGTCATATATTGGGTCAGTTCCAGGTGGACGCCGGTGCGCTCCTCCATCCGCTGGAAGAAGAGGTTTTCCGTCCACACATGCTTGGTGTCCTGATGGTCATAACCCGCGATAGTGAAGCTCTCCCCCGCATAAGCGCCGGAGAAGGCCGCGGTCATCATTGCCAGAACCATCATCAGGCTCAGCAGCTTGCGCATAGCTTCCCTCCAAATTGATGGCAGGCCAAAAGACCCACCGTAAGGTTTCATATCATTATATCCGATTTTTCGGGTTTTGACCAGTCCCCAAACGAAGAAGAAAACGTTTTCATCCAATGAATTTTGCATGATTTTTTGCATTGGCTGAAAAACTGCATGCGCGGACATGTTTTGGGGGACGATGATGCAGAAAGGGAGGTCGATGGAAGTGGGATTCCGACGGTGGATCCAGCCGCTGTGCTGGCTGATCGCGCTGCTTGCGCTGCTGGGCGCGGCGGCCTGGGGATACGAAACGTTCAACGTCGCCGCCTGGCAGCGCCTTGACCCGGAGAAGCTGACGAACCTAGCCCAGACCGGCGCGATCTACGACAAGGACGGCAACTACGTCACGACCCTGGTGGGCCGGGAAAACCGCACCGTCATCGACACGGCTTCCCTGCCCCAGCATGTAGTAGACGCATTTCTCGCCGCCGAGGATCTCCGCTTCTACAAGCATCCTGGCTTTGACGTGACGCGCATCCTGGGCGCAGTGGTATCCAACGTGCGCGCCGGCGGCTTCGACCAGGGCGCCTCCACCATCACCCAGCAGCTGGTGAAGCTTTCCCACCTGTCCAGCCAGAAGACCATCGCCCGCAAGCTGGAGGAGATCTGGCTGGCGCTGCAGATGGAGCAGCTCTACTCCAAGGCGCAGATCCTCGACCTGTACCTCAACTACATCTATTTCGGGCAGGGCGCCTATGGCATCCAGGCGGCTGCTCAGGTGACCTTCGGGGTGGATGCGGCACAGCTCTCCCCTGCCCAGGCAGCGACGCTAGCAGCAGCCATCAAGGCCCCGTCGGCTTATTCTATCCAGGATGCGCCGGAGAACAACCGCCAGCGTCGGGAGTACATCCTCACCGTCATGCGGGATGAGGGCATGCTGACCCAGGAGCAGTACGACGCCGCCCTGCAGGAGGAGATCGCGCCGAAGAAGTCTGCCGCCGTACAGACGGAGTACGGCTGGTTCGTGGACGCGGTGCTGGACGAGGCAGAGCTTCAGCTGGACGTGTCCGCCGAAATGCTGCTGGCTGGCGGTTATCGCATCGACACCACCCTTGACCCCGCCATGCAGACCGTGCTGGACAAGCAGTTCGAGAACACCTCCGTATTCCCCGGCAACGCCAGGGACGGCACCCCCGTTCAGGCCTCCGCAGCCGCGGTGGACAACGCCACCGGAGCCGTCCGCGCCATCGTGGGCGGAAGGCAGTACGAGACCCGCCGCGGCCTCAACCGGGCCACGCACCTGCGCCGTCAGCCGGGCAGCGCACTCAAGCCTCTGGCCGTGTACGCGCCCGCTATCGAGTACGCCGGGTGGACGGCAGCCTCCGTCATCCTGGACGAGCCCACTGCCTTTGGTTCCTACAAGCCGAAAAACGCAGGCAATGCCTATTACGGCAATGTGACCCTGCGCGCGGCGCTGAAAAATAGCCTGAACATCCCGGCGGTAAAGGTGATCGAGCAGATCGGCGTGGGCACCGCCCGGCGCTACCTGACCAATGTGGGCATCGAGCTGGACAACCGGGACTGGAACCTCTCCCTGGCCCTGGGCAGCATGACCTACGGCGCGTCCCCGGTGCAGATGGCCGCCGCCTACTCCCCCTTTGCCAACGGCGGCACCTTCCACGCGCCCTATTTCATTGAGAAGATCACCGACCGCGACGGAATGGTGGTCTACCAGCACCACGACAGCGGTACGCGGGTGCTGTCGCGGCAAAACGCCTATCTACTGACCGACCTGATGCGCACCGTCATCGCCAGCGGCACAGGCACCCGCCTGAACAGCGCGGGCGTGCAGGTCGCCGGCAAAACAGGCACCGTCAACATGACCGGCGGCGGCAACCGGGACGCCTGGATGAACGCCTACACCGCCGACCTCTCCGTATGCGTGTGGATGGGCTTTGATGACCCGGATGACAATCATCGGCTGTCCAATAGCGTGTCCGGCGGCACGAATCCCGCGTCCCTGGCGCGGAATTTCCTCAAGGCCTGGTACGCCGACAAAAAGAAGCCCACCTTTGACAAGCCTAGCGGCTTCGTCACCGTTACGCTGGACAAAAAGGCCATCGAGTGGCGGGGCGAGCCCATGCTGGCCACCTCCCTCACCCCCGACAGCTACAAGATGAAGGAGCTCTTCCTGGAGGGCACTCAGCCCACGAAGAAATCCGACGTATGGCAGCCGCCCGCGTCCGC
This sequence comes from Clostridia bacterium, assembly GCA_045591175.1. Lineage (GTDB taxonomy): Bacteria > Bacillota > Clostridia > Christensenellales > Aristaeellaceae > UBA11524. The sequence continues at coordinate 152,117 of JAZNSI010000013.1, read as the reverse complement.
CCGCTCCTTCCACGTCAATCACGACGACAACGGCCAGCCCCAGCTGGTCATCACCGCCAGCGACGCCGCCGTCTACCGCATCCAGCGCGACGCCGTAGGCGAAAGCTTCATCCTCACCGAGCTGCGCGCCGAAGCCGGACAAACCCTCACCTATGTGGACAACCGCGCCCAGGACGGCGTCGTCTACACCTACCGCGTCATCCCCGTGCACGCCGAGCTCCTGGACAACGGCATCCTTTTGGAGGGCAAGCAGAGCGTGCAGGTGGCCCGGGTGGAGCGGCCGTCCTTTGGCAACTGGCTGCAGGGGCTCTTCCGCCGCGACGGCGAGGATGACGAGGATGACCGTCCCGCATCCATCTTCGCGCAATAAAAAGCTGCCGCAGCGCACCTTTGCTGCGGCAGTTTGACTTATTCGGGAAGGACCTCCTGGCAGCTCATCGCAAATCCGTTGAGCAGCAGGTAAAGGGACACCTGTCCGTAATTCTGGCATTTCTGCAGTTTTTGGCTGGGCAGGAACATCCCGCGGATGGATACGCCGCCATTTTCTGCGCTGGTCAGCAGCAGGATAGGCGCGGCGTTCTCGTACAGTAGAATGTACATGCCGCTGCCCTCGCTGCCCTCCTCGGCGTACATGGTGGCAGCGTTGATCTGCCCGTTGACCCGCATGATCTCCTCATAGCTGGCGCCGGTCACGCCACCCTCCGAGCCGGCATACATGGCCAGGCACTGCCAGATGGTAACCTCCGCATCACTGACGGCCTCAAAACTGACGATCGGCGGCTCCTGGGAGAACGTGCCCTTGACGGTCAGCACATTGGCCTGATTTTCCACGTCCAGCCGGACCACCAGCCGGGGTTTGTCGGTGATGCCGGCTGCCCATCCCTGGGCAATGCTCTTCAGGGATTCGGGCGTTTGCTTGATGTCAAGGTAATCCCCCATCACCAGCTCGCGTATGTACAGGCCCATCTGTGCAGCACGATCATAGCTCAGGTCAGCGCCCTTGGGCTCCTCGCCCAAGGCGGAGAAGGATGCAAAGGCCATCATCATCGCCAGGATCAAAATCAAAACGCGCTTCATGTCAGCGGCACCTCCTCAAAGGCGACCTCGGGCATCCCAAAGGCCGCAAACCATGCGGACAGCTCCTCCGCAGAGGCAACGGCAGCCAGCGCATCGTCCGGCATGAAGAAGGCAGATACGTCCACGCAGTCGTTGTATGCCTCCCAGGTGACCATGACGGGCGACGCATCCTGATACAGCAGGACGAACACGCCGCAGCCCTCCGCGCCGGGCAGCGCAAACACCTTATAACGGCTCAGCACAGACAGCACGTGCATTTCCTCCGGCGACCGCTGGCCCCAGAAGTGATCCGGCAGCTCTCCCACCAGGTCGCGGCGCAGCTCCACCCGGTTGAAATCCGGGATCTGGGACGCATCCGCCCCCTGATACAGCGCCGCAATGAATGCCTGTCCATTCAGGTGATACACCTTCGCCGGTCGGGTATGATCGCCATAGGACACCTTTTCTAGGGTTTCATCCGGCACAGCCTCCGCCACGAAATAGCTGCGGAACAGCTTGCTTTCCGCCAGTAGATCAATGCGGTGGGCGATCTCGACCACATGCTGCAGCATGGGATCGTCCCGCAGGGGCGGCAATTCCGGCGTCGGAGCGGGTGTAGCCGTCGCAGGGGCCACATAGCCCTCGGCAATGGAATCCGTCTTCGGCGCAGGCGTAGGCGTCGCTTCCTCCGCAAGGGCGGGCAGCGCCAGCAATACAAGTATCAACAGAACCAGGAGTTTTTTCATGAAAGGTTCCTCCTTTCGCGTTTTGATCACTTCAAAGGGCCGTATCCTCATCGCCCAGGCTGACCGCCCGGCGTTTGCCTCCTCCAGCGTGCAGTATGTCTGTACTCAGTATAGCATACTCGCCCCGCTTATGGTAGTGGCTGGGTAGAATTTCCCTTTACATATAAGACGCATGCCATGCACAAAATATTTCACTTTTCTGCAAAAATTTCTTCCGACATCAAAATAAGCAGTCAACGGCCTTCCGGTCAGCGAAGCCGCAAATACCTATTTGACTATTTTGCCATCCCGCGGTACAATAAGAGATAGATATTGTGTTTTCCATTGAAACGTTTCGCAGAAAGAGGTGACGCGCAATAGCTCCCGTGAAAATCATATTCTTTGATATTGACGGCACATTGGTCAACCCGCAAACCGGACTAATTTCGCAAAAAACCTTTCTCGCTTTGCGCCAGCTGCAGGAACGCGGGATCAAGATCTGCATCTCCACCGGCCGAGCGCCCTCGGAAGTCCCCGACTTCGGCTCGCTGAGGTTCGATGCATACTGCACCTACAACGGCTCGCTTTGCTACACGGACTGCAAGATCCTTTACAGCAATCCCATTGCGCCGGCGGACGTGGCGCAGGTGCTGAAAAACGCTGCCGGGATCGGGCGGCCGGCATCCATCGCCGTGCGGGATCGTCTGGCAGCCAACGGCTGGGATCCGGATCTGGCGGATTACTATCGCCTGGCAGATTTGGAGCTGACCGTCGACCCTGATTTTGATGCAGCATGCCAGGAGGCTGTGTACCAGATCCTCATCGGCTGCCGAAAGGAGGAGCATCCGGCGCTCGTCAAGGATGCTCAGGGGGTCAAGATCGCCATCTCCTGGGATCGGGCAGTGGATGTGATCCCTGCGTCCAGCGGCAAAGGGGTTGCAATCGAAAAGGTCCTTGCTCACTTCGGGCTGGACGCATCGCAGGCCATGGCCTTCGGCGACAGCTTCAACGACTTGGAAATGCTGCAGACCGTGGGCGTCGGCGTGGCCATGGGCAACGCCACAGCACAGCTGAAAGCAGTGGCAGACGCCGTGTGCGGCCCGGTTTCCGAAGACGGGATCTACCACTACTGCCTGGATCACGGGCTGATCAAATAGCCCCCATCATGCAGAATTGCATCAAAACCATCAACAAAAATACAAAGCAGGAGGAAGCTTTGATGTTTTATCAGAATGCCAGAATCTTTTGCAGGGATTTCACCTTCCACACCGGCGCATTTGAGGTCGTCGACGGGAAATTCGGCCAGATCCTGCCGGATGCTGTGCCTGACGACGCCATCGACCTTCAGGGCGCTACCGTCATCCCGGGCCTGATCGACGTGCACAGCCACGGCAACTCCGGCGCGGATTTCTCCGACGGCGATTACGAAGGCCTCAAGGCCATGGCCGCCTACTACGCCAAGGTCGGCGTGACCTCCTTCGCGCCCGCTTCCATGACCCTGCCCTATGACGTGCTGGAAAAGGCCTTCGCCAACGCAAAGCAGCTGGTCGAAGAGGCCCCCGCCGGGCTGTCCGTCCTGCGCGGCATCCAGATGGAAGGCCCCTATTTCTCCTACAAAAAGCGTGGCGCGCAGAATCCCGACTACCTGAAGGAGCCGGATCTTGAGGGATTCAAGGCCCTGCAGGACGGCTGCGGCGGGCTGATCCGCATCGTGGACGTTGCCCCCGAGCTGCCCGGCGCGGAGGAATTCATCCGGCAGGCAAAGGATGTATGCACCGTCTCTGTGGCCCACACGGACTCCGACTACGATCACGCCCGTGCAGCCTTCGACGCAGGTGCGACTCACCTGACCCATTTGTACAACGCCATGCCGGCCATCCACCACCGCAACCCCGGCGTCATTCCGGCTGCCGCGGAGAACCCCAATGTGCGGGCTGAGCTGATCTGCGACGGTCTGCATGCCCACCCTGCCATGGTTCGCTTTGCCTTCTCCATCTTCGGCGGCGAGCGGATGGTTCTGGTGTCCGACTCCGGCCGCTGCTGCGGCATGCCCAACGGCAGCAAGTTTGAGCTGGGCGGCCAGGATGCATGGCTGGTAGATGGCGTTGCGCGCCTGGCGGACGGCACGATCGCCTGCTCCGCGACCAATCTCTACGACTGCATGGTCAACGCGATCCGCTTCGGCATCGCAGAAGAGGACGCCATCCGTGCTGCAAGCTACAATCCTGCCTGCGCCATTGGTGCAGATGCACTGGTCGGCACCATCGAACCCGGCAAGGTGGCGGATTTCCTGGTCTGCTCTGCGGATTACACCAGCCGCCGCGTTTTCATGGCCGGACAGGAGCTGTAAGCACAAAAATAACGCCCTTCGGTCAGCCGAAGGGCGTTTTCGCAAAGCTTACTTCTCGTTCTTGTAAATTTCCTTGAAGTACTTGTAGGTATCCACCTTCAGCTCACCGCAGGCAGCCTCGTCGCAGGCGACGATTCCGTCGGGATGCATCTGCAGGGCAGAGATCGTCCAGGCATGGTCAACGCCGCCTTCCACGCAGTGGCGCAGCGCGCGCGCCTTGTTGTGGCCGCTGATCAGCAGCAGCACCTGGCGGGCATCACAAACCGTGCCAACGCCCACGGACAGAGCGGTCTTGGGCACCTTATTGGGGTCATTGTCAAAGAAGCGAGAGTTGGCGATCAGGGTATCCTCGGTCAGCGCACGGATGCCGGTGCGGGAGGACAGAGAGGTGAAGGGCTCGTTGAAGGCAATGTGGCCGTCCACACCTGCGCCGCCCATGAAGATGTCGATGCCGCCGCAGGCCACGATCTTTTCCTCGTAGCGCTGGCATTCGCCCTCGGGATCATCCGTCATGCCGTTCAGGATGTTGATGTTCTCCGCAGGAATGTCGATGTGGTCGAAGAAATTGTGATGCATGAAGTACCAGTAGCTCTGGTCATGCTCGCGGGGCAGGCCGATGTACTCATCCATGTTGAAGGTGATGACGTTCTTGAAGGAGACTTCGCCGGCCTTGTTCATCTCGATGAGGCGCTTGTACACGCCCAGAGGAGAGGAACCGGTGGGCAGACCCAGCACGAAGGGACGGTCGCCCTTGTGGTTGTTGATGGCGTCCGCGATATGCTGCGCAGCCCATTCACACATCTCATTGTAGCCGTTCTTAATGATCAGTTTCATATTGGTACCTCCATATTTATTCTGCGAATAGCTCGCAGGTCTTCTCCGTTTGAATATATTATACACGCTTTTGCTGCGTTTGTCCATCATTCTTTATCGTTTGCTGCACATACTTTTCAGAAATTTTAAAGACAACAGGGAGGCATTGCTATGGCGGGAATTTTGGAAGCTGCGGTTGATTCATTGGCGTCTGCGCGAGCGGCGATTGCCAGCGGGGCGGACCGGCTGGAACTTTGCAGCGCATTGGCCATTGGCGGATTGACGCCTTTTGCAGAGCTTTTGCAGCAGATCCGCGCGGAGAGCGACATTTGTATTCGCTGCCTGATCCGTCCCCGGGGAGGCGATTTCCTCTACACCAAGGAAGAGATCCTCATGATGTCAGCGCAGATCGGAAATCTGCGTCGGTTGGGTGCAGATGGTTTCGTGATCGGCTGTCTGGACGCCGATGGCAATCTGGATGCCGCAGCCATGGAGCCCATGCTGCAGGCGGCACAAGGCGCAGGGCTGACCCTGCACCGGTGCATCGACGTCTCCCGCGACCCCTGCAAAACCTACCTGGACGCAAAGGTACTGGGCATCGACACCGTCCTGACCAGTGGTGCGGCAAGCAGCAGCCTCAGGGGCATAGAAACCATCGGGCAGCTTCTGGCGCTGCGGGATGCGCATCACGGGCCTGAGGTGCTGATCGGCGGCGGGGTGAATGCCCGCGTCATTACCGCGTTCAGGGAAGCCTGGCCCCAGGCGCGCGCCTTCCACATGAGCGGCAAAGTGGAGATCGAAAGCGGCATGCGCTTCCGCCGGGAGGGCGTTCCTATGGGACTTCCCGGACTGGACGAATGGCACATTCAGCAGACCAGCGCAGAAAACATCCGCGCAGCACGGACTGCACTGGATGCATGACCCGCACACAACACAAAACCGCCCCCGGAGATCACTCTCCGGGGGCAGCGCTGTTATCTACCGCGTGGGCCGCAGTATCAGCAAAATGTCTTACTCAGCGATCTTCTTGAACTCTTCGAAGACAAACTGAACCTTGGGGCCGATAACAACCTGCACAGCAGTCTTGCCGGGGCGGATGACGCCAGAAGCGCCGGAGGACTTGATCTTCTTCTCGTCAACCAGCAGGCGATCCTTGACTTCCAGGCGCAGACGGGTGATGCAGTGATCGATGGAGGCAACGTTCTCCTTGCCGCCCAGGCCTTCCAGAATGATCTGGGCCATAGCGGTGTAGTCGTCGTTAGCCAGTTCGATCTTCATTTCGCCTTCCTGATCGTCCTCACGGCCGGGGGTCTTCAGATCCCACTTGGTGATGGCGAACTTGAACACGAGGTAGAACACCACGAAGGCAGCGATGCCCAGGGGGATGATCAGCCAGGTGTTGGCAGCGGCGGGCAGAGAAGCGGAGAAGATCAGGTCAGTCGCGCCAGCGGAGAAGCAGAAGCCGGCACGGAAGCCCAGAGCCACGGTGACGGCGGCGAACACGCCGTACAGGGCAGCGTACACCACGTACAGGGGGAAGGCCAGGAACATGAACGCGAATTCGAAGGGCTCGGTGACGCCGCAGATGAAGGCACACAGAGCAGCGGAGCCAACGATACCGATGGCGATCTTGCGGTTCTTGGTCTTAGCGGTCTGGATCATGGCCAGAGCAGCGCCGGGGATACCGAACATCATGCAGGGGAAGAAGCCGGCCATGTAGGAACCGACGGACCAGTCGATGACGGTGCCGTTGGCCATGGTGCCGCCCTCAACCAGGCTGCCCCAATAGGCAGTCAGATCGCCCAGGCCGATGGTATCGAACCAGAACACGTTGTTCAGGGCGTGATGCAGGCCGGTGGGGATCAGCAGACGGTTCAGGAAGGCGTAGATACCAGCGCCCACAGCGTCCAGGCTGACGATGGCACGGCCGATCTCGTACAGGCCACGGAAGATGATGGGCCATGCGAACAGCAGGATCGCGGAGACCACGATGGAGACCACAGCGGTCACGATCGCGACAGCGCGCTTGCCGGAGAAGAAGGCCAGGAAGTCAGGCAGCTTGGTGCCCTTGAACTTGTTGTAGCACACGCCGCCGATGATGCCGCCCAGGATGCCGATGAAGGCATTGCCGGCGGTCTTGGCGTAAGCGATCTCATTGATCTCGTTGATCATGAAGGGAGCGATGGTCTTCACGGTGCCGGGAGCCAGCAGCGTGGTCATCATCAGGTAGGAAACCATACCGGCCAGGCCGGCGGTGCCGTCGTTGTCCTTGGTCAGGCCAACGCCAACGCCGATGGCGAACAGGATCGCCATGTTGTCGATCAGAGCAGCGCCAGCCTTGATCAGGAAGACGCCCAGAACGTATGCAAAACCAGTGGTAGCACCGGCAGCGCCCATGGCAGCGGGAGCCAGAGCGTAGCCCAGGCCCATCAGGATACCACAGATGGGAAGCGCAGCGACGGGCAGCATCATGGCCTTGCCCAGCTTCTGCAGATGTTTCATCATAGTGATGAACCTCCTAAATTATTCTCTTGTGTCTCTCTATACAGAGCTGTCGGCCCACGACAGCCGTGTACCATTGTTGGTTGGGATTCAGCCCGATCTGTGACAATCAAGCCTCATTCCCGGAAAAGCGGAATGGAACTTACAGGTTCGCGGTGAGGAAAGCCTGCAGCTCGGCAGTGGCCTTCTCTTCATCAGCGCCTTCGATGGTGATGGTCAGTTCCATGCCCTGCTTGGCAGCCAGGCGCATCAGGGCCATCAGGCGCTTTGCGTCAGCGGAGCCGGTGGGGGCAGTCACGGTGATCTTGGAGGCGAAGGGCGCAACCGCCTTCACCAGCATACCGGCGGGACGGGCATGCATGCCCAGGGGATCGTTAATGACGTGCTTGATCTCTTTCATGGGAATCTACCTCACTTTCGTGATATATAATTAAACATTGGACTCGCAGACCAGCTTCCTGGATTCCAGGATGCGGCCCGCGGCCATGCTCAGCTCGGAATAGCCCATCTCGATGAACTTCTCCTGCATCTTGGGATCAGCGCCCAGCTCGCCGCAGATGCCCGCCCAAATGCCGTTGTCGTTGGCGGCCTTGGCGATATGGGCCAGCAGCGCCAGCAGCGCCGGATGGTAGGGATCGTAGAACTCGCCCAGCTTGGCATTCTGGCGGTCCACAGCCAGGGTGTACTGGGTCAGATCGTTGGTACCCACGGAGAAGAAGGCTGCTTCCTTGGCCAGCTCATTGGCCAGCACAGCGGCGGCAGGGGTCTCCACCATCACGCCGATGGGCACGTCCTTGGTGGGATAGCCCTCTTCCTCCAGCTCCTTGCGGACGCGCGCGCACAGCGCCTTGGCAGCCTTCAGCTCCCAGACGGAAGCGACCATCGGGAACATCATGTGCAGATTGCCGTAAGCAGACGCACGGTAAATGGCGCGCAGCTGGGGCCGGAAGATCTCCTCATTGGTCAGGCAGATGCGCAGGCCGCGCAGACCCAGCGCAGGATTCTCCTCGGCCTCCAGGCCCAGGTAGCTGACCTGCTTGTCCGCGCCGATATCCAGCGTGCGGATGACCACGGGACGGTGGGCCATGGTTTCTGCGACCTTCTTGTAGGCCTCATACAGTTCATCCTCAGTCGGCAGGGAATTCCGGCCCAGGTAGAGGAACTCGCTGCGCATCAGGCCAACGCCCTCAGCGTCTGCCTTGAGGGCATCCACAGCGTCCTCGGGGCAGCCGATGTTAGCCACCAGCAGCACCTTCTTGCCGGACTTGGTGATACTCTCCTTGCCGCGGAAGGCCTCCAGGGCGTCGCGGGCCTTGGCCGCCTCCGCCTGCTTGGCACGCAGCATGGTCAGGGTTTCCTCATCGGGATCGGCATACCAGGTGCCGGTGAATCCATCCACCGCGAGAACCTGGCAGCCTTCCGCCGCATCAAAGGTGATGTCGGACTGCACCAGCGAGGGGATGTTCAGCGTACGGGCCAAAATGGCCGTGTGGCTGGAGGACGATCCCTGCCGGGTGATGAAAGCCATGATCCGCTCGCGAGGCAGCTGGATGGTCTCGCTGGGCGCGAGATCCTCGGCGACCAGCAGGAAGGAGCCATCCGGCAGCTGGAAGCCGGTGTTGCCGCAGAGAATGTCATACAGACGATGGGACATGTCCCGGATGTCAGCGCTGCGGGCATTCATGTACTCGTCGTCCATGGCAGCGAACACCTGGGCAAACTCTTCGCCGGTATCCAGGGCTGCGATCGCCGCCGCTGCGCCGCCGTCAATGGCCAGGTTCACGCCGTCGATGTAATCCAGGTCGTCCAGCATCAGCAACTGCACTTCCACGATGGCGGCCTGCTCCTCGCCGATCTCGACCTTGGCCTTTTCAAACAGGACGGTCAGTTGCTCGCGGGCCGTCTCCAGCGCAGCATTGAACTTCGCCTTTTCCACTGCAGGATCGCCGGAGGAAACAGGCAGCGTGCGCTGCGCCTTGCGGTACACCACTGCAGGGCCGATGGCTACGCCGGGGAATACCGGCAAACCAATACCTTTCTTCATAGGCAACTCCTTACTTCGCCAGCTCGATCACCACGTCGGCGTTGGTCACGTCCTTGCCCACATGGGTGTTGAAGGTGGCGTACGCATCCGTATTGCAGATCACCATGGGGGTGATGATGGGCAGGCCGGCAGCCTTGATGGCGTCCAGGTCCGCTTCGATCAGCAGCTGGCCCTTCTTGACCTTGTCGCCGTCCTTCACATGCACGGTGAAGGGCTTGCCCTCCAGGCCGACGGTTTCCAGACCCACGTGGATCAGGATCTCCGCGCCGCAGTCAGCAACCAGGCTGACCGCATGGCCGGTCGCAAACATCATATCGACCGTCGCGTCGCAGGGCGCATAAACCTTGCCCTCAGCGGGCTCGATCGCAATACCATTGCCCAGCATGCCTTCAGCGAAGGTGGGGTCGGGCACTTCAGTGATCGCCACAGCCTTGCCGGTCATGGGCGCGCAGAATTCATCCATGTTCTTTCCGAACAGCTTCTTAAAAAGTCCCATATAAAACAACCTTTCCATGCAGTCGCGATCCTCTCCCTTCGGAGAAGATCCAACGCAGCGTTTTGTATAACCATATGGTATCAAAGTTTTGACCAAATGTCAATCCATACAAGTAAAATTGGGGAATTTTTGCAGACTATTTCTACATTTTTTCGAGAGCATTGCACCTTTTTTCGTTCCGTCCAATTTGCCTGTGTACCTGAGCGGGATTCTGTGCTATACTAAGCAAAAGGAGGTTCGATCATGAAACGCATTCTGGACTGTCAAAGCTCTGATTTTCTCCGCATGACCCGCCAGGAATTGCTGGACGCCATTGCCGCCAGCGAGGGCCGAACCATCGCCTGCGAGACCATCGGTGCCATCATGCCGATGCTCGGCGACATTACCAACGCCGAATTTGCCGCTGCCATGGGCGCTGATATTCTCCTGCTGAACATGTTTGATGTGCAGAACCCAGTGATCCACGGCCTGCCCAAAACCGAGCCCATGCAGGTCATTCATCAGCTGAAGGCGCTGACGGGCCGTCCCATCGGCATCAACCTGGAGCCGGTGGAGCAGGTGCTGTCCTCCGAGGATCCGAATGAAAACATGTGGGCCATGACCAGCGGACGAAAGGCTACCCTTGAGAATGCCCGCAAAGCCGCGGATATGGGCGTCAACTTCATCCTGCTGACCGGCAATCCCGGCATTGGGGTGACCAACGCCGCCATTGAACAAACGCTGCGGCTTTTCAAGCAGGAACTGGGCGATCGTTTGATTTTGGCCGCCGGCAAAATGCACGCCTCCGGCATCCTGACGGAAGGCGCCGAGAAGATCATCACGCAAGCCGATATCGCCGCCTTTGCTGACGCAGGTGCGGATATCATCCTCCTCCCTGCCCCAGGCACCGTGCCCGGCATCACGATGGAGTATGTGCGTCAGCTGGTCAACTACGCCCATAGCCTTGGCTGCCTGACGATCACCGCCATTGGCACCTCGCAGGAAGGCGCGGACGTCCATACCATCCGCGAGATCGCCCTGATGTGCAAAATGACCGGCACAGACATCCACCACCTGGGCGATGCAGGCTACGGCGGCATGGCTTTGCCTGAAAATATTCAGGCCTACTCCATTGCCGTCCGCGGCATCCGACACACATACCGGCGGATGGCCGCTTCCATCAATCGGTAACTGGTATTTGCTTTCCGATTTTGTGGCGCGCGTCATCTCAAAACTGAAAAAATCGCCTGATTCCAGGCAACAGAAAATCCCCGGAAATACAGCATTTCCGGGGATTCGTTGTACACTGGATGAAATTAGCGCTTGGAGAATCAAACAAAGGATTCTCTCTCAGTGTCACAGATGGCACAAAGCCAGCAAATTCTAGGGATACAGGCCGCTGAGACACACGCGTCAGGAAGCTGAAAACTCACTTTGCTCCCTACTTGTTGCCTACCGATAGCAGCCCAGGGCTATGCATGACAGCAGGTAGGGAGTTTGTTTCTTTCTTGCGTTTGCAATGACAGAAGATAGATGCAGAAACTAAACGCCTCTTATTGTACTTCATCTAACCAAGTCCTGCGCAGCCGCTTCCGGCAGCTGAACGCCAGCAGCGTCGCCGCACCGTACCAGGAGATGATGCCCGCTGTGTAAACACCCCACTCACCCATGAACAGAGGAAGCACCAGCGCACTGCCGCTGCGCATGAAGAGCTCCAGTACGCCGCTGAACATGGAGGTGACCGTATCGCCCAGTCCTTGCAGGGCGGAGCGCAGCACAAACAGCAGATACAGCGCGAACAGGCTTGCGCCCATGAAGCACAGGAAACGGTAGCCGTAGACCAGTACCTGCTCCACAATGGCCGGATCATCCTGAATGAACAGGCGCAGCAGCGGTTTGCCGCAGAGAATGACAGCGCCACCGATGACAAGCGCCATCAGTACAGCAATCTGCACGGATTTGCGCAGCCCCAGCCTAACGCGATCCATCTTCTTCGCTCCGTAGTTCTGCCCGACGAATGTGCTCACAGCACCGCGTAGTGCGGTTCCGGCCATTTCCATCAGGCCCTGCATGCGGCTGGCGGCGTTGTAGCCCGCCATGAAGATAAAGCCCTGGGCGTTCACGACGCTCTGCAGGATCAAGCCGCCCACAGAGATGATCAGGTTCTGGAAGGCAATGGGAAGTCCCAGCTTGATCAGGCCGAAGGACACATCTCGGGACAGACGAAGATCACTGCGGGACAGCTTGAAAATGGGCAGCCTCAGCACAGCCACCAGGCAGATCAGGCAGCTAAGCGCCTGGGAAATCAACGTAGCAATGGCGACGCCAGCCACACCCCAGTGGAAATATACCACAAAAAGCACATCCAGAAGGATGTTGCAGATGGCTGAACAGGTGATGGCGAACAGCGGGGTACGGCTGTTTCCAACCGAGCGCAGGAAGCCGGAGAACAGGTTGTAGCCCATCACCAGCGGGAGACCGCCGAAGACGATCCGCAGGTACAGAAGCGTCAGCTCATAGGTATCGGCAGGGGTGTTCATCAGCGTCAGCACAGGCCGCAGAGCGAACTGGGCGATGATCTCCAGCGCCGTCACCACCGTAATTGCCAGCACAATACTGTGCCCGGCAGCCCGGCGCAGACCGGCGTGGTTGCCTGCGCCGAAGCTGTGAGCGATCTGGATGGCAAAGCCCTGGACAAGGCCGAGGATCAGCCCCAACAGCGTCCAGTCAAGCCAGCCAGTAGAGGAAACCGCCGCCAGCGCCGTCACCCCTTCGGCACGGCCCACCACCAGGGTGTCCACCAGGTTGTACAGCTGCTGCAGAATGTTGCCCGCCAGCAGCGGCAAACTGAACTGCAGAATCAGCTTTGTCGGGTTACCCTGGGTCATGTCTTTGGTGTGGGATGGCATAGCACAGATGCTCCTTAATGATTGCGAACTCAGTTCTCCTGGGCGATCAGAGCGTTGACCTTCTCCAGCGTGGGAGGGTTCAAGGGCAGTGGGAAGGCAGTGATGGCCACGCCGGAGCAGGCAGCGGCAAAACGCACGGTTTCCTCGTCGCTCATGCCGTGGAGCAGCGCATACACGCAGCCGGCCTTGTAGGTATCGCCGGCGCCCAGGGTGCTGCGCACGTCCACCTTGAAAGCGGGCATATGCCTCATGGGCTGACCCTTGCGGCCGTAATACATGCCGTTCTCACCAGCGGTGATGATGACCAGACCATCCGTATTGGCAGTCAGAAGCGCATACACTTCTTCCAGCGTGTAGCCCTTGTAGTCGCCGTCCGTGCATTCGTGGGAAAGCACATTGATGGCGGCGTGCTGGTGCAGGTAGGTATCGTGCTTGCAGTCGATGGTCACGTAGGGCTTACCGTGCTTCACGCACAGCTCGGCCACCATCTGGGTGGATTCCTTGAAGTAGGGGTCAATGCCTACCACCTTGCAGTCGATGATGTCCTGCTCCTTGGGATCGTTCCAGCGCTTCTCGCCGGATTCATACAGGTGCTGGAAGCGGCCCATGGGGGTGCGGTAAGCGCCGGCAATCAACACATGATCCACCAAGCCCTCCCACTCCGGGTCAAAGTACACGGAGGACAGATCCACGGTCTTGTCGGCATAGAAGGAGCGGATCAGCTCCGCGGGCTCCTGACCGATGTGGGTGCCGTCTATTTTCACATTGACGCCAAGGGAAGAAAGCACCGTAGCCGCCGTGCCGGTTTCGCCGCCGGGAAGGAAGTAGCGGGCGAGGATCTCGCTGTAGGAGTCCGGCTGGGGAAATTCGCCCTTCAGCAGGAAAGAATGGGTTCCGAGAATCTGACCATGGAGATAGACTTCAGCTTTCATGGTATGGCCTCCTGATAACGATCTTATTTTCACAGGGATGCCCCTGCAATGGACGATGTGCGAGCAAGTACCTCCTGGCACCAAGAATACAGTAGGGCAAAGGCCCCGTCAAAGTCAAACAGTTCTCCATTTGCGAGGGCAATTGCCGTTTCCAGCACCAGTCTGTCCTGCCCCGTCAGGGATGCCAGCAATTCTTGTTTGGTACCAATGAATCTGTCTGTTTCCAGATAATGCAGGTTTTGCAGGATGAAGAAAACCTGTTTGTAGGTTCCCGGCAGCGCCGCCACACTTCTTTCTGAGGGAGCATGGATATAGCGGTGGCATATCTCATGATACAGATTGCCAAGGCTCATTTTCACAAAAGCGATTACGTCATGCTCCGTATACGACGGAACCAGATCAGCCAGCATGCCGCAATAGTCCTTGGTGGTATTGAGCAGGTGGCAGATCTCCAACGGATTCCAATGCCGCAATTCTTCTGCACCGCAAATGAAGCCACAGGACTTGTTCACTTCAGGTAGAGAAGCAATAGCATTCCGGTAGACATTCAGATCGGCAACGGTCATTTGATCGATAACCACCATGACATCAATATCGCTGTGCTCGGTGGCCTCGCCCCGCAGATAGCTGCCCTGTAGGCCCACATAGAGCAGACGATCCTGGAAGGCTTCCTTCAGCAGCACAATCAGCGATGAAATGTATGCATTAGGTTGAAACATGGCTATTCCTTTCTTTCCGCAGTTGCAGTGTCATTTCGCATTGCCATTGACCTGACGGATATATTCCTCCTTGGGGATCATAGGGGCTTCCAGCTCCGTGATGGTCTGGGCAGAAAGCGTCAGTGTTGCAGCATATTCTTCGCCTGCCCTTCTAAAGCGGGCCAGCAAAGGCTCGGCAACGATCGCGGCTTCCGGTACATTCAGCATGGGCGTTTCCGGCACGCAGACCATATCCGGGCCACCGAAGCACACTTCGCACATCTTTTTCAAGCCATCAAAATTGCCGTCCCAGTCCGGGAACCCGCAGCCGCAGATGACCAGCGTGTGCATCCGGGAGAAGTCCGCCAGCGCCTCGTGACGGACGGCTCCATCCGCCTGCTGAACCATGTTCATCTTCACCAGCGGAATGGTGCGGTCAAGCACCGCCTTCAGATGAGAGGGCATGCCGTAGCAATACAGCGGGAAGCTCCAGATGATCACATCGGCGCTGCGATACAGGTCGAGAATCGCATTCTGGTCATCATGAATGACGCAATGACCATCCAGCCGCTGCCAGCAGCCGAAGCATCCCCGGCAGGGCGCAATATCCTTTTCAATCACGTTGATGATATGTACTTCGTGTTCCTGTCGCCTGTTCAGACCCTTCAGGAAAGCGTCTGTCAGGCGGAAGGTATCGCTTTTCTTCTTGGGACTGCCGTTCAAAACGAGGATTCTCATTTGTCCTCTCCTCCCGCATCGCTGGAAATCAACGTTTTTTGCATGTTCCAGTCCGTCTCGCTCAACAGCCGGAAATCCAACAGGGACACTTCATTGCGGATGTTCTCCGTATATCCCCAGGAAAAACCCGCCAGATAGCTCAACTGATTTCCGTTGATTCTTGTAGGGATGTCCACCAGGTAGGTATAGGCCCGCCAGATCACCTTTTTGCTGTCCCGGAGATTCCTGCATGGCGCGTCGAACAATTCTGGTGGATACCCATAAGCAAAATATGGGACGCCATGCTCCCGAAGGTCATCCGGAACATCCAACTCATAGCAGACGTTTGATGGCACCTGATCATTCAGCCCGCGGTATTCCTCCCTGCGGATGAACTGAATCCATCCGCAATAGCGCTCATATCCCGTCAGAGTAAGATGCTCAAAATATGCATGGATCATCGGATATCCTATGCATGCTTCGGGCTCGAAGGGAATATTCAGCAGATGAAAACCGGCCGCATAGACGTCGGACATCGGGGCGTAATCCACCATTACAGCGTTCTGTTGATTGTGAAATACAAAAGGCACAGTATACTTCATAACAGCAACTCACCGGCATGTATTTCATGATCCTGCTGATTGATCGCAATAAAGTACCGGACAAACTTCTCAATGCGCTCCATCACTTCAGCCTCCCGGTCCGGTTCGCGGGTATACAGATGCACCAGAGAGGTGATGGGCGATGTGAACGCGAACGCGAGCATGGCAGGGTCTGATTGCTTCAATAGTCCGTTTTGCATCATCTGTCCAAACATCACCGCGAACATGTTGGCAAGTCCCTCCAGGAAATGCTTGGTAGCCAGTTTGCATACCCGCGCATCGTGGAACTGCTCTGTCAGAAGCAGCTTTCTGGTCAGCTGAATTTGAGGATCGCGGATGGTAAAGCCGATCAGTCGCATGGTCAGCGCAACCAGCTCCTCGCTGCTCCTGGGCGTAGGCGGCAGATTGCTCATGGAGCCGAAACGGGCGGCATAGTAGGCTTCCATCTTATCCAGCAGAGCATTCCAGATGGCCTCTTTGCTGTCGTAGTGCTTGTACAAGGCCGACTTGCTGAGTCCCAGTTGTGCGGCAAGATCACGCAGGTTGGTGCCACGATAGCCGTTTTCGGCAAACATGATGAGTGCTTCGTTCAAAATACGGTCTTTTGTTGAGATTTCCATGATGACCTCCATATAGCGCGTCGAGGTGACCAATTGGTCACCCATATTATAGTGACCAAACGGTCACCTGTCAAGGGGGAGTTTCATTTTCTTGCGGAGCATCCGAAGATATATCAAACACATCATTCATCAGAATAGCAAAGGAGCACTGTGTACACAGCGCTCCAAGTTATACAACTGTTACTATAGGTTTCACGATCCGGTGCGTCAATGCAACGCTCAATGGTCTTGCGGGATATGATCTCGCCCTCGAAATTGATGTGGTCATCCCGTATGCCAAATTCCTGCATAGCGCCGTATTTGAATGCCCATTGGTTATCCAGGATAAATTGCTCACGGTCATCTGAGGCGAGGGGAACGAGGGTAACTTTCGTATTTTTCATTGTGAACCTCCTGCAAAAAATATAGCCTGGGCTATTGCTCAACAATAACCCAAGCTCACTTGGACACCTAATCCGGCATTTCGGTGCTACGGCACACTGCCTCCGGTGACAAGTTCATTATACACCTTTTCTCCTGAGGGAGCAATAGGGCAGGGTGATTCAGCGGACCCGCCAGCAGCGCGGTCTGTCCCAGCTGCAGCTGAGCGAGAAGCGGGACGTCAGCTGCGGCAAGAGCAAGCGTTTTGAAACCGGCAGTAAGATTTCACTGCACGCCCTGACCAAGACCTGTCTTACAAGGAGCGCCCAATGGAAGTCGCTTCGGTTTGCTTATTTGACCGCCACGGCCACCACAGAACAAGGCGGCAGCTTCACCTGCAGTTTGCCATTTTCCACCTGTGCTGTCCACGACTGGATCGTCACGTCCTCCGGATGATCGAAATCATTGAAGGCATGCGTATCCGCCGTCAGGATCCGTGCCTGCGTCTCATGGGCGTCAAAATGGCAAAGATCGCAGTCGATCTGCACTTCCTCCGTCAGGGAGCAGTTGGCGAGGGTCAGGGTCATCACGCCCTCCTTGATGGAGACCGAACTGGATACCATAGGCGCTTTATGGGCTTCGTCTGCCTTGTCCGCATCGGTGTAGCAGTACACCGCCGTGCCGCCCTGATGCTCCTTGTACAGGTCAAATACATGGTAGGTGGGCGTTTTGACCAGCTGCTCGCCGTCCGTGAGCAGAATGGACTGCAGCACGTTCACCGTCTGGGCAAGGTTGGCCATCATCACACGCCTGGCATGGCGGTTGAAGATATTCAGGTGGATGGCTGCCACCAGGGCGTCGCGCATGGCGTTTTGCTGGTAAAGGAAGCCGGGATTGGTGCCGGGCTCCACCTGATGCCAGCAGCCCCATTCGCCGATGATCAAGCCGATCTGGTTCTCCGGGTCGTAGCGGTTCATGATCTCCGTGTGGCGGGTCAGCAGCTCATCGCAGAAGAAGGCGCTGTCCATGGTGGCATAGTGGAGCGTGTCGTCAAAATCCGTGGCAGAGTCCATCTGCGGATGGATGGGCATGGTGTAGTAGTGCAGGTCGATGCCGCCAGCCAGCGGATAACCACCCCAGCCCTTCGAGAGGGACTTCATCATCGTTTCCATCCAGCCGTAATCTGCAGAGGAGGGACCGCAGGCAATGCGGCACAGGCGGTTGCCGTTATGGTCACGGCAGAATGCGCCGAATCTGCGGAACTCCGCAGCGTAGGTCTCTGCGCTCATTTCGCCGCCGCAGCCCCAGTTTTCATTGCCCACACCCAGGAATTCCACCCTCCAGGGCTCGTCCTGCCCGTTGGCCCTGCGGGCTTCAGCCATGGGCGTCCCTACAGCCGTCATGTATTCCACCCACTCCGCCATTTCCTGTACGGTGCCGGAGCCCACGTTGCCGTTGATATAGGGCTTTGCACCGATTTGGCGGCACAGCTCCATATATTCATGAGTACCGAAGGAGTTGTCCTCGATCACGCCGCCCCAGTTGATGTTCACCATCTTTTTTCGGCTTTCCCTGGGGCCGATACCGTCCTGCCAGTGATACTCCTCGGCAAAGCAGCCGCCCGGCCAGCGGATGGTGGGCACGCGGATCTGCCGGAAGGCCTCGGCCACGTCCTTGCGGATGCCCTTTTCGTTGGGGATGGGGCTGTCCTCTCCCACGAAGATGCCGCCATAGATGCAGCGGCCCAGATGCTCGGCAAAATGGCCGTAGATCTCCGGACGGATGGTCGCAATAATGTCCTTTGCGTTGATCAGCATGGCAATATGCTTCATCGGGATACCTCCTTGACTGATGTTCTGTACGTTCATTGTATCAGCTTGACAGACGCAAAACAATGATTTATCCTATGTGCATACTGATGAATCCTACGAAGGAGGAGCCGGCCATGCTGCACCTGCATGCCATTGGTATGGACATCCATCATCACGGGGCTTTCAGCATTCAGCGTCCCCACGGTTCCGGCGACTGGCTGCTGGTGATCTTCAAGACGGATGCTCTGCTGACATTGGACGGCAGAGAACTCCCCGCCGCCCCAGGCAGCGCTGTGCTGTTTAAGCCCGGACAGCAGCAAATGTACCGGTCTGTTACCGGGGCATACATCAATCATTTTCTTCACTTCATCGGAGACGAGGCTGACGATTTGTCCGCACTGCCCTGCGGAAGGCTGCTGACGCTCAGCAATTTGCGGGAAGTAGAGGAATTGATGCAATTGCTGTGCCGGGAGCAGGTTTCACCTTCCGAACAAAGGTACACATGTGTAAATCTGCTGCTGCAATTGCTGTTGATCAAGCTGTCCGATGGATGCACCAGCCGCAAGCCGACGGCGCATGGTGCTCACGTCGCGCAAATGAACATGCTGCGGGCTGACCTGTACGCCAATCCCGGGAAATACGCCTCTGTGACTGAGATGGCGTCTGCCGCAGGGCTGAGCCTGTCGTATTTCCACCAGCTGTACCGGGAGCGGTTTGGCGTCAGCTGCTATGAGGATCTGCTGGCTGCCCGCATGAATGCCGCCCGGTACTATCTGCAGCATACTGAACTGGCTGTCCGAGAGATTGCAGCCCTGTGCGGTTATGAGAACGATGTGGTGTTCATGCGGCTGTTCAAAGGACGCTTGGGTGTGACGCCTACGGAGTACAGGGGACATATGTAACACAGCAGCCAATGCTCCGGGAGCGTCACATACATCGGTGACTCAGAGCAGTTACACGATAGCATTTCACGGCGAAACACCCCTTGACAAATCGAATCTCATTGAATGCGACTTTGAGTTTCTTTCGGTTGGCATACTTAGTTTCCATAACGCAACGATTACTGCAGCTGTAGTATGAGAATTCCACATGCGAATACCTACTGCATACGCCTGATCAGAATCATTTCGATTACAGGAACTACTACGACAGCCACTTCATCCCGCTGATGGATCAGCTGGGGTACACGCAGACGCCGCACTGCACCCGCCACACTTGCATCTCCATGCTGGCAGAAGCCCATGTTGACCAAACCATGATCAAGAAGATCGTAGGCCATTCCGGTGCCATGACGCTCACCGAGAAGGTCTATACGCACCTCGACATCAGCGCCCTTGTGGACGCGATCAACAGTATCTGAGGGAGTGAGCAAAATTCAAGCAGCTAAACGAAAAAAGCAGGAGACAATCCCCGTAAGAATTGTTTCCTGCTTTTCAAATACATTCCGTATTCAGTTGCGAATTTTGCTCCTTGTACGCTCCTTGCTTGCTCCTTGTAGATGAAAAACACAAGAAAACGGAGCAACACGGAAACGCCGCAAACCCTTGAAAATAAAAGCATTCCAGTGCCGAGAGCAGCACTGGAATGTTTGAAAGATTAGCGCTTGGAGAACTGAGGCGCACGACGGGCAGCCTTCAGGCCGTACTTCTTGCGCTCCTTCATACGAGGATCGCGGGTCAGGAAGCCAGCCTTCTTCAGGGCAGCGCGCAGCTCGGGATCAGCCTTGCACAGGGCACGGGAGATGCCGTGACGGATAGCGCCAGCCTGACCGGTCACGCCACCACCGCAGACATTCACCAGAATGTCAAAGGAAGTGGTGTTGGTCAGCACCAGGGGCTGACGAACGGTCATCTTCAGGGTCTCCAGACCAAAGTAGTTATCGATGTCACGCTTGTTGATGACGATCTTGCCCTCACCGGCAACCAGGCGGACGCGGGCAACGGCCTTCTTGCGACGGCCAACAGCATTGTAAGAAACCTTAGCCATTGTTTGTTACTCCTTTCCGCTCAATTACAGGCTCAGCACTTCGGGCTTCTGAGCGGCATGCTCGTGCTCGGCGCCGGCGTAGATCCTCAGCTTCTTCGCCATCTGGCGGCCCAGGGGGCCCTTGGGCAGCATGCCCACGACGGCGTGGCGCAGAGCCTCTTCGGGCTTCTCGGCCATCAGCTTACGGTACTTGGTTTCCTTCAGGCCACCAACGTAACCGGAGTGCTTGTAGTAGATCTTCTGATCCAGCTTCTTGCCGGTCAGGATGATCTTGGAAGCATTCAGAACGATGACGTAGTCACCGGTGTCAACATTGGGGGTGTAGATCGGCTTGTTCTTGCCGCGCAGGATATTGGCAACCTGGCTGGCAACGCGGCCCAGCGCCAGGCCTTCGGCATCGACAACATACCACTTACGGGTAATGTCCGCCGCTTTCGGCATGAAAGTCTTCAAAGGTGTTTCCTCCTAAAAAGTCGAATCAATGAGTGAGTTGCGTCCCGCGTGATGGTCGCACGCGATCTGCGATTGTTTCATTCAATAGTTACCGGGGCTAGCGGAGCTATTGATGCCATCGTCTATTGTACTACACAGCAGGCAGAATGTCAAGCAATATTTTGCAGAAATCCAAGCTTTTTCGGAACTTTTTTCATCGCCGGAGACCCTTGGGGTAGTGGTTCTTCATCATCCCGTCGGATACCTTGCCCCACCCCAGCGGAACGCCCGCAAAACAGGCCAGCACCCAGCCCTTGCCCGGTGCAGGGACCACCTGCCCGTTCTGGTATAGCCGCGCTTCCTCCTCCGTCAAGTCGACGCGGGGTACATCAGGAGACGCGTTGCACACAGCCCAGGCGTGGTCGGGTACAAACACCTTCCCCTTGACCGCGCCCAAATGGAGCCCGCTGCGCAGCACGGACACGCCCCTGGCCTTCGACAAGTCGGGGAAATCCGGACAATACCGCAGTTCGCTGCCAAAGAGCAAGTTCGCCCGTGCTCCGTGGAAGAAATCCCGCAGCGCCTGCAGCGCAGCCTTGTCGGGGGCGTTTTCCTTTGGAGAAGCCGTCCTCCAGGCTGCCGTTCCCTCGCCTTTCCGCCGCAGCAGGGCTACAAAGTGCCCCTCCCCCTTCACCCGATGGGGATAGATGGTCAGCATGCCCGTGGGCGCGGAGAGCGTTGGCAGTTCAAAAGCTTCCAATATAAAGTCGTCATGGCGGCGGAGGAAATCCTCCACCACGCCCTCGTTTTCAATGGTATTCAGCGTACAGGTGGAATACACCAGCCGTCCGCCGGGACGGAGCATGATGGCCGCACTGTCCAGGATATCGCCCTGGCGCTTGGCGCAGCCCGCGGGCGATTCCGCGTTCCACTCGTCGCGGCTTTCGGGGTGACGGCGGAACATGCCCTCGCCGGAGCAGGGTGCATCGCACTGAATCGCATCGAAGGCTTCCGGCCATACCTTCGCCAGATCCTCCGGCCATGCGCTGACCACGATGGCATTGGGAATGCCCATGCGCTCCACGTTGCGGGAAAGGATCTTCGCCCGGTCGCGGATGGGCTCGTTGCATACGATCGTCCCCTGCCCTGCCATACGCAGCGCATTCTGCGTGGTCTTGCCGCCGGGGGCGGCGCACAAGTCGAGAATGCGCTCACCCGGTTGGGCATTCAGCACCGCAGCGGGGATCATCGCGCTGGGCTCCTGCAGATACCACGCGCCGGCCTCGTGCAGGATATCCGCGCCAGCCTTCGATTCCATGGACAGGTAGTAGCCCGTCGTTTCCCACGGGACAGCATCCAGCAGTCCCTCGGGCAGATGGGCCTCGTCCACCGGCTTCATCGGATTCAGGCGGATCCCCCGCTGATAGGGTTCCTCATAGGTGCGCAAAAAGGCGGGCAGTTCGTCACCGAGCTGCGCCGCCATGCGGTCAATAAATGCTTGGGGAAGGCTGTTCATTCGTTCTCTCCCTGTTGGTCATGCTGCCACTGGGGCGGGTAAACAGGCTGGTTGTAGGCCTTTTCCGTGGGCGTATGGCGCGCTACCCGTCGGGTGGGCCGGATGGGTGCGTCCAGCTGCTCTATGACGGGCGCCGGCTGCTCGGGCGCCTCGTGGACGTCCTCCACCGTGGTGGAGCCGTCCGCATACAGCCATCGGCGCTGGAACACCGGCTGCGGAGCTTCCTCCCCCGCGGGATCCTCGCCCTTTCTGCGGCGCAGGAACCGCGCCCACACCCGATAGGGCTGCCAGCGCAGGAGGTACACCAGGAAGTCGATCACCACGCCTGCGGCGCAGAGCATCAGCAACAGCGGCAGCCAGTTATCCAGCAGCCAGCGGAGCCATCCGCCGCTTTCGGGCGCACTGATCAGCGCCCACAGCCAGGACGCGGCCGTCTGCACCCAACCCAGCAGCGCGCTGAAGATCGTATTTGCAAACTGCCCCATCGTCCATGGCTCCTTTCGTTATTTGTTGCTTCAACGCTCAATTACCGTCACGACCACGCTGGCCGGGGTGATCTCACAGCTGTATTCCTGCCCCTCGCCGGTCTCCACCGTGCAGGCCAGCGACATGGTGTAGGTACCGGGCGCCGCGATGCTGCTCAGGTCGCAGGTCAGAGAAATATCATTGATGCTCAGGCTGTTGAGCCAGGGCTTCGCACCGGTGATGCGCACCGTGGCCGTGCGGATGCCGCCGACCTCCTTGAGCGCCGGGGACAGCCCCTGCAGATCGACCCTTGCTTCAAAGGCATGGGTCGTGATGACCGGCCCGATCTCCACCGCCACAGTGATGGCATCGGTGGACGCATACTTGACCGTGGACGGCTGGCGTATCCGCAGCGACTTGCTCACGGACTGCGTCAAGCCGCTGACATTCACGGTATTGTCCGCATAGAGGATGCTCATCTCGCGGATGGCGGCCTCGCGTCCCGCAATGGTGACCGTCGCCGGGGTGACATACACGCCCTTGATCTCATAGCCATCAGCAGGCGTGCCTGTGACCAGGCCCAGCTGGGACATTTCCACCGTGCGCTGGGTGTACACCTGCTGCTCCACGATCACGGAGTCCAGCAGCACGCTCTCGCTGGTCACCTGGAGCATATCGCTCTGGATAACTTCCCCGCCTTCATCCACCAGGGTGAAGCTGAGTGCGCGGCGGACCGTCCCTTCCTTCGCCGGAAGGGTGGACTGATCCACCATGACCTGGGCATTCACGATGCGCTCCACCAGCGTTTTGGGGCCGCTGACAGCGATCATCGGCGGATCCGTGGAGGGATCCGAAGCATAGAAGCCATCAGGGGCGCCGCCTTCGGTCACCACGGTGACCGGAATACGATAGCGGGTGACATATTCGTCCACCGTCAGCGTCACGGAAGGGGGATCGATCTCCACGACCGTGCCGTAGGCAGTAGAATTTGTTGAAAGGATCTTGACCTCCTGCTGGCCAGCCTTTTTGATGCGGCTGAGGTCAATGCGGACGGAATAATTGCCGGCCTGTACGCTGGCGTACTGGGCCTGGGGCACTTCCACGCGGACAGTCACGTCATCCAGCACCTGCGCCACGTCCTCCAGGACGATGAAGCCGTTGCGCTTGAGGGCGTCAGCGCCATTGACGCTGACGTTCACATCAGTGAAGAGCTTCTCGCGGGTCAGCGTGGGATCCTGGGTGATCAGTCCCGCCCACAGCGCTACAGCGATCAGCAGCGCCAGGAGCTTGGCACCCCAGTTATCCAGCAGAATGGACTTCAGCCGCGCCAGGATGGCGTCCCGCCGGGCATGATCCTTCTTTTCCTTGTTCACATTCTGATTGGAGGGATTCTGCATCACTTCGCATCCTCCTTCCTGCCGCGCTTGAGCAGCTTGCTGATGCCCTTGCGCTGGGGCTTGTACATGCCCTCCAGGATGGTGCGCAGGGCCTTCTGATCCAGGTGGCGCATGAGCTTACCGCCCCTGGCCATGGAGATGATGCCCGTCTCCTCGGAAACGATGAGGACGGTGGCGTCGGTGGTTTCGCTCACGCCCAGGGCCGCGCGGTGGCGGGTGCCCAAATCATGGCTGATGGACGCATCCGTCAGGGACAGGAAGGACGCGGCAGACATGATGCGCTGATCACGGATGACCACTGCACCGTCATGCAGAGGGGTGTTGGGCTCAAAGATATTTTCCAGCAAACCGGCGGTGATCTGGGAATCCAGCGGGATGCCGTTCTCGATCACGTCCTTGAGGCCAGTCTTGCCTTCGAAGACGATCAGCGCACCCACGCGGCGGCGGCTGAGGTTCATCAGGCAGCGGATGATCTCGTCGATCAGCTTGTCGGCGTCCTCCTGTTTCTCGTCCCTGCGCACGTCAATGCGGGCGCCACGGCCGATCTGCTCCAGCGCCTTTCGGATCTCCGGCTGGAAAAGGATCAGCAGCACGATGGGGCCGTTGTTCAGCACTGCGGACAGCAGCCAGTTCAGCGCCGTCAGGCCAACGAGGTTGGATACGCCCACCGCCACCAGCAGCAGCAGCAAGCCCTTCAAAACCGCGCTGCCGCGGGTCTCGCGGGTGAGCATGATCAGCTTGTAAATAATGGCCGCAACGACCAGGATATCCGCAATATCCGCCAGGCCAGGACGGTGCAGCACGTTCCACAGCGCCAATTCAAGGGATTCCCACATTTTTGCCACACCAGTCACCTCCCATCAACCGTCAAACGGGCAGACTTCTCCCCTGCCCGGAATTTTCTCCTCTATTATACAACATTTTCTGTACGATATGAAGTACAAATTATGAATTTTCTGAAAAACTTTTTCACAAATTTGAAAAAGGCCCTCCCGAAGGAAGGCCATTGTGATTCGATCACGTCTGGCAAATCTGCTTAACCGCGCAAGCCGTTTAGAGGCATCCGCCGTTCCAGCCCCAGGTGTTGATTTCCTCGTAGGCGACGTAAATGCGGTCGGGATCGACGTCCAGCTCCTCGCGGATGATGTCCGTCAGCGCCTCAGTAAGATTGGCATAGGCCTGCTCGTCAGCGGTGCCGAAGAGCTTCACCTGCATGATAGCGCAGGGTTCGTCGTCGCCGCGGAAGTACATGGACACATTGTCGCGGAAGGACAGCATCAGCCAGTCCTCAGTCTTGTCAGGGATCAGCTCAATGGCCTTGCCCATGCGCTCCTTGATGGCCTCCTTTTTGCGGCCGGAGATGGAAACGTTGGTGGTCGTAGCAATGTAAGGCATATCAATTCTCCTGTATCAGGCAGTCGTTTTATTCAGGGTGATGCGTCGCGCCGCTTCCAGCGCGATCAGGGCGATGCGATCCTTCTCCTCCAGATTGGCAAAGTTGGAGAGGCTCCGCTCGTCCCATTCGGCAGCATCAAGGTTATCCGCAGCGTAGAAGAACTGCAGCGCTTCCCTTTCTCGGAACCGGGCGGCCGCCGCCACCGATGCGCACTCCATGTCCACGCAGACGCAGCCGGCCGCCTTGCGGCGAGCAGTCTTTTCGCGGGTCTCGCGGTACATGGAATCCGTCGTCCAGGTCTTGCCCGTCACGCAGGGTATGTTCATCTCCCGCATCAGGCTGAGGAACAGCTCCCCATGATGGACGTTCACATCGATCTCGTCCGACGGCGGCGCGTAATGGTAGGACGTGCCTTCATCCCGCAGGGCAGCAGTCGGCAGGATCACCGCGCAGTCGCGGATCTCCCGATCCAGCACGCCGCAGGTGCCAAAGAGCACCAGGCACTCCACGCCCAGGGCGTAGATCTCCTCCTGATTGCCCACGCACAGCGGCGCACCCACACCGGACATGTACAGCGCCAGCTCCACATCGCGGTAACGCACCTTGTACACCGGGAAACGCTGGCAGGCACTCTTCATCTCCGCGATCTGCACCGCGTCGGGAAAGAGCGCCAGCATCCGGTCAAAGGTCACGTAGGAAAAGCAGCTGACCGCGACCTTCGGCATGCCCTCAACGGGCTGAAACACCATCGACGGGTTGAAGATCGCCGTTTCTGCCGGATCAAACTCATGCAGCAGCATGGGGCAGTCCTCCTTGATGACAGCATTTCTTATTATACCCCATGTTGTCAGGAATTGCAAGTACCTGCCCGCATTCTCAGAAAATGATCCTTCCCTCGCAAACTGCGTGCTGGACGTTTTTCCCGCCATGCGCTATACTGATCATGACGCGTCAAACACCGCAAAGGAGCGATACGATGAATACCCTTGCCACAAACCTGCGCAAGCTGCGCATTGATAAGAAGTTCACCCAGGAGCAGCTTGCTGCCAAGCTGGGCGTGAGCCCCCAGTCCGTCAGCCGCTGGGAGACCGCCTCCACCCTCCCCGATGTCATGCTGCTGCCGGAGATCGCAAAGCTCTACGGCGTGCTGGTGGACGACCTGTTCAAGCCCGTCGTGCACGGATATAACAACAATGCCCAGCGGCTGATGGCCGTCTACGAGCGCAGCCACAAGCCGGAGGATTTCCTTGCCGCCGCGGAAGAATTCGAGCGACTTTTCCGCGTAGGCACCGCCACGGCGGACGATTGGCGCACCTATGGCGTGATCCATGAGTACATGGTGTACCACTGCATCAAAAAGGCCACCGGCAGCTACGACAAGGCCATGGAGATGACCCGCTGCACCGATACGGAGATGTACCACCGCACCCGTCGGCAGAGCATTCTCCTGCGCAGCCGCATCGGTCAGGCAACGGCATGCATCCGGGAGCAGGAAGACGTCGTCCGGGAGCAGCCCGACAGCGCAGATGCCTGGGTTGACCTTGCCCACGCGCTGTTCTCCGGCGGACAGCCGGAAAGGACGCTGCAGGTCTGCGAGGAAGCACTGGAGAAGTTGCCAGAAGAGGGCCTGCTGCACGTCTATGCCGGGGACGCCTGCCGTGAGCTGAAGCGCTACAACGAAGCCTTCCCTCACTGGGAGGCCGCTGTCCGGCTGGATGACAAATTCCTGGACGCGATGTACTCGATGGCCTTCTGCCGGGGCGACATGGGGCAGTTCGGCAAGGCCGCCGACATTTGGGAGGACATCGCCCGCCGTCTGGACGCGCGCGGCCTGGAAATCGAAGCCCAGTGGCCGCGGGAGATGGCGGAAAAGTGCCACGACCAGGCCATGAAGCAGAAATAAACAGGAGCCTGTTCCCTTTTTCAGGGAGCAGGCTCCTTTGCATTCACAGGTACTGCCGGATATCGATCGCCAGCTTTTCCTCCAGGTTGATCAGTCGCTTGGCAATATCCTTGGAGACCTCATCCGCCGCCTCATACTGGTTGAGGTAGCGATTCAGGGACTTCACGCCCATGTTGCAGCCGTCAGTCATCAGGTCGGCAATGGTGGCGTCCGTGTGCTCCATGGCCAGCTTCATGCCGGTCTTCATATGGGACATGCCCTTGGCCATGGGGTTGGGCTCCTTGCCCCCGTCCTGATAGCGATCCAGCAGCTTCTGAATCTCGTCCTGCAACTGGTTGTGTTCCTGCTTGCAGTCGGTCAGCCGCTTCTTGAATACATCGTTCGTCACATGCTCCAGTACATCATCGATGGACGCGGTGCCCATCTTCACGCCAGCATCACATTCCCGCAGGAGCTTGATCGTATCCTGTTCTACCATGCTGTCATCCCCTTTCGGAATCAGCATGCCCACACAATGCCTGTTTTACCACGAAAAAAGCAGGCGACACTCCTTTGAGCATCGCCCGCCTTTGAATCTATATCCTTGGGAGGTGTCGGAGGGCCCGCAGGCCCTCTGACTGTCATCGTATCGCGGGGCTTTGCCGCGCGGGCGGGCGTTTCGCTTGCGAAACATACCTTACGCGAGCGCACGGCCGGGAGGCTGGTTTATCAGCCGACCAGCAAGCGAGTGCAAATCCTCGCAAAAATCCCAATATGATTTTTGCGATTCCGCGATTAGCGGAAGTAATCCACGCCGCCCTCGAACAGGGGCTGGTACTTGTCGCCGGGGACATTCTTGTACAGGTTCTCGCCGGAGCGCTCGGTGTGGCCCATCTTGCCCAGCACGCGGCCGTCGGGGCTGGTGATGCCCTCGATGGCGAAGTAGGACGCGTTGGGGTTGAAGCGCATGTCCATGGAGGCGTTGCCGGCAAGGTCAACGTACTGGGTGGCGATCTGACCGTTGGCGGCCAGCTCGCGCAGCAGCTTCTCCGGGCCCACGAAGCGGCCCTCGCCGTGGCTGATGGCGATGGTGTGGATGTCGTCCACATTGGTGCGGCTCAGCCAGGGAGACTTGTTGGAGGCAATGCGGGTGCGCACCAGCATGGACTGGTGGCGGCCGATCTCATTGAAGGTCAGCGTCGGGCACTGATCGTCAGTATCGACGATCTCGCCGAAGGGCACCAGACCCAGCTTGACCAGCGCCTGGAAACCGTTGCAGATGCCCAGCATCAGGCCGTCGCGGTTCTTGAGCAGCTCATGCACAGCATCCTTCATCGCGGGGTTGCGGAAGAAGGCGGTGATGAACTTGGCGGAGCCGTCGGGCTCGTCGCCGCCGGAGAAGCCGCCGGGCAGCACGATCATCTGGCTGCGGGAAATGATCTCGCTGGCCTTCTTGATGGACTCGGTGATCTTCTCGGGGGTCAGGTTGTTGATGACCAGGATTTCCGCCTTGCCGCCGGCGCGCTCCACCGCACGGGCGGTGTCGTACTCGCAGTTGGTGCCGGGGAACACGGGGATGAAGGCCTGGGGCTTGGCAAAGCTGGTCTTGGGCGCGACGCGGGCTTCAGCCTTGTAGCTGAACTTCTCGGTGGTTTCGCCGGTGCGGCCGCGGTACTTGAAGACCTTCTCCAGCTTGCCCTCGTAGATTTCCTGCATTTCGGCAAGGTCGATGCGCTCGCCCTCGTACTCCAGCACCCACGCGGGGATGGTGTCGCCGATCTTCACGCCGAATTCGACGTCCTCAGCGCACTCAATCAGCATGCCGCCGATCTGCTGGGCGAACATATCGCCGTCGAAGTCCTCGTCGATGCGGGTGCCGATGGCGTTGCCCAGGCCCATCTTGAACAGGCCTTCCGCGATGCCGCCCAGGCCCAGAGCCCACGCAGCCACGATCTTGCCAGCCTTGATGGCCTCAAAGACGTTCTCGTAATTGGCAGTCAGCTGGGCGGTGTCATGCGCGTCGCAGCTGACGAGGCGGATCGCATGGCCCGCCTGCTTGAACTCGGGAGAGATGACGTTGCTGGCCTTGCCGGGCGCCACCGCGAAGGAGCACAGAGTCGGGGGCACGTCCATCTTCTCGAAAGTACCGGACATGGAGTCCTTGCCGCCGATGGAAGCAATGTTCAGATCCAGCTGCGCGTCGAAAGCGCCCAGCAGCGCCGCGAAGGGCTTGCCCCAGCGGGTGGGTTCGGTGCCCATGCGCTCGAAGTACTCCTGGAAGGTCAGGTAGGCTTCCTTGTAATCGAAGCCCGCCGCCACCAGCTTGGTCACGCTTTCGATGACCGCCAGGTAGCTGCCCTCGTAGGGGGACTGCTCCAGCAGCTCGGGGTGCATGCCATAGGCCATGCCGCTGACAGTGTCAGTGACACCATTCAGGACAGGAATCTTCGCGACCATGGTCTGGTTGGGGGTCAGCTGCTTCGCGCCGCCGAAGGGCATCAGCACGGTGGCCGCGCCGATGGTCGCGTCGAAGCGCTCACTCAAGCCCTGCTTGGAGCAGATGTTCAGGTTGCCGACCATGTTGGCCAGCTTCTCGGTGACGGTGTCACCGGGGAAGGTCACCTGCTGCACGCCGTCCTCAGGCACAGCAACGGTGGTGTGCTTCTCCGCGCCGTTGGAGTTGAGGAACTCACGGGAAAGGTCTACGATGGTGTTGCCCTTCCAGGTCATGCGCAGACGGGGCTCGGCGGTGACTTCCGCCACCACGGTGGCCTCCAGGTTCTCGCGCTCGGCAGCAGCCAGGAAGGTTTCGACATCCTTGGCTTCCAGAACGACAGCCATGCGCTCCTGGGACTCGGAGATGGCCAGTTCGGTGCCGTCCAGGCCGTCGTACTTCTTCGGAACCTTGTCCAGGTCGATCATCAGGCCGTCAGCCAGCTCGCCAATGGCAACGGACACGCCGCCCGCGCCGAAGTCGTTGCGGCGCTTGATCAGGCGGGTCACGCTCTCATCGCGGAACAGACGCTGCAGCTTGCGCTCGGTGGGAGCGTTGCCCTTCTGGACTTCCGCACCGCAGGTCTCGATGGACTCCAGCTTGTGGCTCTTGGAGGAGCCGGTGGCGCCGCCGCAGCCGTCACGACCCGTGCGGCCGCCCAGCAGGACGATCTTGTCGCCCGCAGCGGGCACTTCACGGCGGACATTCTTCTCAGGGGCCGCGCCGACGACAGCGCCGATTTCGAGGCGCTTGGCCGCGTAGCCGGGGTGGTACATTTCATCGACGAGGCCGGTGGCCAGGCCGATCTGGTTGCCATAGGAGGAATAGCCGGCGGCAGCGGTGGTCACCAGCTTGCGCTGGGGCAGCTTGCCGGGCATGGTCTCGCTCACGGGCACGAGGGGATCCGCCGCGCCGGTGACGCGCATGGCCTGGTACACGTAGGTACGGCCGGACAGCGGATCGCGAATGGCGCCGCCGATGCAGGTCGCCGCGCCGCCGAAGGGCTCGATCTCGGTGGGATGATTATGGGTCTCGTTCTTGAACATGAGCAGCCAGGGCTCGTTCACGCCGTCCACATCCACGTCGATCTTGATGGAGCAGGCGTTGATCTCCTCGGACACGTCGATATTGGGGGTCTGGCCGATCTTCTTCAGGTACTTGCCGCCCATGGTGGCGATGTCCATCAGGTTGACGGCACGCTTGGCAGCCTTCTCCTCGCCGTACACGGTCACGCGGGCAGCCAGGTAACGCTGGAAGGCCTTCTCCACCGCAGCCTTCTCGATGGCCATCTTGTCGATGGTGGTCAGGAAGGTGGTGTGGCGGCAGTGATCGGACCAGTAGGTGTCGATCATGCGCACCTCGGTGAGGGTGGGGTCGCGCTTTTCGGATGCGAAATAGTCACGGCAGAAGGCCAGGTCATCCTTATCCATGGCCAGGCCGTACTTGGCGACGAAGGCCTGCACCTGCTCCATATCCATGGTGGTGAAGCCGGTCAGGGTCTCCACGGAATCGGGGGTCTCGTAGACCTGCTGCAGGGTTTCCTTTTCCGCCAGATCGGCCTCACGGGACTCCACGGGGTTGATGACGTGCTTCTTCACGCGGGCCAGTTCGTCCTCGGTGAAATCGCCGTCCAGCAGGTACACGCGGGCGGAGCGCACGGTGGGGCGATCGCACTGGCCGACCAGCTGGATGCACTCCTCGCAGGAGGCGGCGCGCTGGTCATACTGGCCGGGCAGGAACTCCACGGCAAACACGGCCTTCGCGCCCTCAGGCAGGGCGGTGTAGGTCACGTCGACCTGGGGCTCAGAGAACACGATAGGCAGGCACTTCTGGTACAGATCGTCCGCCACGCCTTCCACGTCGTAACGGTTGAGCAGACGCAGGCCGGTCACGGACTTGATTTGAAGAATATGACGAATTTCCCAGAGAAGATTCTTGGCTTCGACGGCGTAGTCGGCCATCTTCTCCACATAAATGCGCTTGACGCTCATGGGGAAAGTCCTCCTTTGTTGTGTCGGTGGGGGGACGCAAGGGGCGCTGCCCCTTGACCCTGCCAAAGGGTCTTCGACCCTCTGGACTCCCTTTTGGCGATTGAGTTGGTGGCTTTCTTTAGGTTGCACGCGCATGCGGCTTTGGCACCATGGTTGCGCGTCCGGCCGCTCATCGGCCGGGCTGCCGGCTTGCGCGGTATTGGCGTTTTGTTCGTGGGCTTTGGCTCGGATCTGTGAACAGGTTCACAGAGTCCTCGCGTCGCCCATACTTGTCTTCTCCACCATAGCAGTGAGAGGCGGCCCCATCCTGCGGATGGGTACGGGATTGTGTCCTTACTTGTTCAGCTCCGCCAGCGCGCGCTGACCGATGTCGGAGCGCATGTGCATGTCGGTAAATTGAATCTTCTTCGCGGCTTCGTAGGCCTTGCTGATCGCGCCGGGCAAGCACTTGCAGCGGCCCACAACGCCCAGCACGCGGCCGCCGGCGGTGAGGATCTCGCCGTTCTCGTTCAGCTTGGTGCCGGCGTGGATGACCAGCGCGTTCTCCCCTGCCGCTTCCAGGCCAGAGATCACGTAACCGGACTTGTAGCTCACCGGATAACCGCCGCTGGCGATGACTACACAGCAGGCCGCGCCGTTGTCGAATTCGACCTCGGTATCAGCCAGCGTACCGTTGACGGTCGCCTGCATGATGGTCAGCAGGTCAGACCTGAGCAGGGGCAGCACAACTTGCGTCTCCGGATCGCCGAAGCGGCAGTTGTACTCGATCACCTTGGGGCCCTTGGGCGTCATCATCAGGCCGAAGTACAGGCAGCCCTTGAACGTGCGGCCCTCGGCGTTCATGGCGCACACCGTGGGCAGGAAGATCTCCTGCATGCAGCGCTCGGCCAGCTCAGGGGTGTAGCAGGGGTTGGGCGCGATGGTGCCCATGCCGCCGGTGTTGAGGCCCTCGTCGTGATCCAGCGCGCGCTTGTGATCCATGGAAGACACCATGGGCTTGACGACCTTGCCGTCGGTGAAGGCCAGCACGGACACTTCGGGGCCGGTCAGGAACTCCTCAATGACCACGGACTTGCCGCTCGCGCCGAACTTCTCATCCTTCATCATGGAGGACACCGCCTCGATGGCCTCCTCGCGGGTATTGCAGATCAGCACGCCCTTGCCCAGCGCCAGGCCGTCCGCCTTGACCACGATGGGCATGTCCGCCGTCTGCAGGTAGGCAACCGCCGCATCGAAGTCCTCGAAGGTCTCGTAGGCCGCGGTGGGGATGCCGTACTTCTTCATCAGGTTCTTGGAGAAGACCTTGCTGCCCTCGATGATGGCAGCGGCCTTGTTGGGGCCGAAGGCAGGAATGCCTGCCTCCGCCAGCGCATCGACCATACCCAGGCACAGGGGGTCGTCGGGCGCGACGACCACGAAGTCGATGGCGTTTTCCTTGGCCCAGGCGGTGATGCCCGCGACGTCCGTGGCCTTGAAGGGCACGCACTCGCAGATGCTCGCCATGCCGCCGTTGCCGGGGGCCGCGTAGAGCTTGGTGACCGCAGGATTCTCCGCGATCTTCAGGGCGATGGTGTGCTCACGGCCACCGCCGCCAACAATGAGAACTTTCATTTTTCGCTCCTAACTCGCTCACAAACCAATTTCTATGTTTGTGCACCGAAGGGGTGGAGGGGGCAATCGGAAAGCCCCCTCCCCGCCCGCAGGCGGAACCCTTGTTACAATATCAATCAGTTGCAAAGGGATTTCGCTCCTGCGGGAGCGACCAAAGGACTTTCCGATCGCCCTTTGGAAACCTTCGGTAGAAACCTGTTCTTTGCTTAGTGATGGAACAGACGCATGCCGGTGAAGGCCATCACCATGTTGTACAGGTTACAAGTCTCGATGACATTGTCATCGCGGATGGAGCCGCCGGGCTGGGCCACGTAGCTCACGCCGGAGCGGTGGGCGCGCTCGATGTTGTCGCCGAAGGGAAAGAAGGCGTCGGAGCCCAGCGCCACGCCGGTCTGCTGATCCAGCCAGGCACGCTTCCCCTCGCGGGTCAGCGGAACGGGCTTCTCGGTGAAGAACTTCTGCCAGCGGCCCTCGGCGATCACCTCGTCGGGCTCATCGGAAATAAACACGTCGATGGTGTTGTCGCGGTCAGCGCGGCCGATCTTCTCCACGAAGGGCAGCTCCATCACACGGGGATGCTGGCGCAGCAGCCAGTTGTCGGCCTTCTGGCCAGCCAGACGGGTGCAGTGGATGCGGCTCTGCTGGCCCGCGCCGATGCCGATGGCCTGGCCGCCCTTGGCGTAGCACACGGAGTTCGATTGGGTGTACTTCAGCACGATCAGGGCCACGACCAGGTCGATCTTGGCGCTCTGGGGCAGATCCTTGTTGTTGGTGACGATGTTCTCCAGCAGGTGCTCGTCGATGACGAACTCATTGCGACCCTGCTCGAAGGTGATGCCGAAGACCTGCTTGCGCTCGATGGGATCGGGGCGGAAGCTGGGGTCGATCTCAACGATGTTGTAGCCGCCCTTCTTCTTGGCCTTGAGGATGGCCAGGGCCTCGTCGGTGTAGCCGGGAGCGATCACGCCGTCGGACACCTCGGGCTTGATCAGCAGCGCGGTCTCCTTGTCGCACACGTCGCTGAGGGAGATCCAGTCGCCGAAGGAGGACATGCGGTCCGCGCCGCGGGCACGGGCATAGGCGCAGGCCAGGGGGGACAGCTCCATGTCGCCGACGAAGTAGATCTTGCGCATGGTTTCATCCAGGGGCAGACCCACTGCAGCGCCGGCGGGGCTGACATGCTTGAAAGAGGTCGCCGCGGGCAGGCCGGTGGCACGCTTCAGCTCGCAGACCAGCTGCCAGCCGTTGAAGGCGTCCAGGAAGTTGATGTAGCCAGGCTTGCCGTTGAGTACCTTGATGGGCAGCTCGCCGTTCTCCACAAAGATGCGGGAAGGCTTCTGATTGGGGTTACAGCCGTACTTCAGCTCCAGTTCATTCATGGAATTAATCCTCCGCTTCCTGGTCGTGCTTGTTGATGATGATGGTGTCGGCCTCGCCGTTCTTCAGGTTGATGAAGGAGACGTACAGGCTGACCTTGTTGTCTTCGTTGAGGTTCATCCAGGTGTCCAGCGCCAGCTGCTCGATGTCGCCCTTCAGGGTGACCTTCTCCGGCTCGCCCTCAAAGGAGGGAATCGGGTTGCCGTCGCACTTGTAGGTGTGGATGAAGTGGCCGATGCCCGCCTTGGGCTGGGGGTACTCGTAGAAGAAGCGCTGCACGGAGGTATCGTCGTGCTCGTCGGACTTGAGGATGCTCAGCTTGTACATCGCCGCGCCGTCCTTGACCTCCACAATGCCGGAGATGCGGGGGGTGCAGTTGGGCATGTCATCCTCGAAGGTGCGGGTGCGCAGGGCCTCCTCGAAGGTTTTGCCATCCTTCAGGAAGTCGCGGATGGTGTCGGTCTGGTCGCCGTTGGTGACGATGACGCGGCCGTCGCCCATGTCGCGCACGGGGGCGTAGATGATCAGGTGGGGATCGGTCATCTTGCTCTCGTCATGCGCCTTGGTAATGATGCCGTCTTCGCTCTCCTCGAAGATGCGGTTGCGGCTGTTGACGCTGCGGCCCATGATGAAGTACACGATCACGGCGTTCTCGCCGGTCTCGTCGATGCCCAGGCAGATGCCGCGGCCGGGGTAGGTGTTGGTGTTCAGCAGCGTGTTGAAGTCAAAGGTCTGCATCTGTATATCCTCCTTTGGGGAACATCCCCATGTTCAGTTGAGGGACTTGGCAACGGTCTCGACCGCCTGGGGCAGCAGCACCCATTCGGCCTCGACCATGACGCGCTTTTGAAGGGTTTCGGGGGTATCGTCGGGCAGCACCTCGACGGCCTTCTGGGCGATGATGTCGCCGCCGTCGGTGATCTCGTTGACGAAGTGGATCGTCGCGCCGGTGACCTTCACGCCCTTCTGGAGCGCCGCCTCGTGCACGCGCAGCCCATAGAAGCCATCGCCGCAGAAGCTGGGAATCAGGCTGGGATGCACGTTCAGGATGCGGTGGTCGTAGGCGCGGATGACGTTCTCCGGCAGGATGGTCAGGAAGCCCGCCAGCACCACCAGGTCGATCTTGTGGGCACGCAGCACCTCCAGCAGGCGCTCGCCGTAAAGGGTCACGTCCTCCCCTTTCGCCTTGCGCAGGACTTCGGAGGGAATGCCCGCATTCGCCGCACGGGTCAGCGCGTAGGCTTTCTCATTGGAGGCAAGCACCAGCGCGAGCTCCGCAGAGGGAATTTCCCCGGCGTTCTTCGCGTCGATGATGGCCTGCAGATTGGTGCCGCCGCCGGACACCAGAATCGCGACTCTTACCACAGCTCCACGCCCTTCTCGCCCTCGACAACCTCGCCCAGGACGTAGGCGTCCTCGCCGTTGGCCTTCAGGATCTCGAGGGCCTTCTCCACATCGGCGGGGTCAACGGTGATGGTCATGCCAACGCCCATGTTGTAGGTGTTGAACATGTCGCGCTCGGGCACATTGCCTTCGCGGGCGATAATGTCAAAGATGGGCAGCACGCGCACGTCGGAGCGCTTGATCTTCGCGCACAGGCCCTCGGGCAGAGCGCGCGGGATGTTCTCGTAGAAGCCGCCGCCGGTGATATGGCAGATGCCCTTGGGCTGCACTTCCTTCAGCAGCGCCAGCACGGACTTGACGTAGATGCGGGTGGGGGTCAGCAGGGTCTCGAACAGGGTCTTGTCCAGCTCGGGATAGGTCTTGTCCTGCGCGCCGTCGGTCAGGCCGAACACCTTGCGCACCAGGGAGAAGCCGTTGGAGTGGACGCCGGTGGAGGGCAGGGCGATGATCACGTCGCCGGCCTTCATGGTGGAGGGATCGATGATCTTGGTCTTGTCCACAATGCCCACGGTGAAGCCGGCGAGGTCGTAATCGTCCTCGGGCATCATGCCGGGATGCTCAGCGGTCTCGCCGCCGATCAGCGCGCAGCCGGACTGCACGCAGCCCTCGGCCACGCCGCCGACGATGTCCGCGATCTTCTCGGGGATGTTCTTGCCGCAGGCGATGTAGTCCAGGAAGAACAAGGGCTTCGCGCCGCAGCAGATCACGTCGTTGACGCACATCGCCACCGCGTCGATGCCGATGGTGTCGTGCTTGTCCAGCAGCATCGCGACCTTCAGCTTGGTGCCCACGCCGTCGGTGCCGGAGACCAGCACAGGCTCCTGCATGCCGGCGGTGTTCAGGCCGAAGCAGCCGCCGAAGCCGCCGATATCATCCACGCAGCCCTCGGTCTTGGTGCGGGCAACGTGCTTCTTCATCAGTTCCACAGACTTGTAACCGGCAACGATGTCAACACCGGCTGCCTTGTAGGATGCGCTCTCGCTCTTCATGGGTGTATCTCCTTTTCGTTTGGTCAATGTATGGGAGTGCTGTCCTTTGCGTGATGTGTGGACGAGCACGAGGTTTAGTGAGTGGGCTTTGTCGACTTTTCTTTTGGGGCTGGGTGAGCTGTTTCGGCGGAATCAGAGATTCCGCGAAAGGCGCGTGTTGCTTTGGCCTGCGGGCCCGGAGCAGGGGTTTCACCCCTGTACCCCACCAGGGCCTCCGCGGCCCTGGACCCCGTAAGGGCCTTAGGCCCTTAACCCTTTTTTCCGCTCCCCTGCTTTATTTCTTAACCTTGTTCTTCATTTCCAGCGTCAGGGGCTGGTCATACTTGTTGATGTGCTTGCGCACGGGGGGATCAATGGGATATTCGCCCGTGAAGCAGCCCTTGCAGAACTTACACTTGCTGCCCGCAGCGATCTTGTCGCACGCCTCCAGGGGCAGGTAGCCAATGGTGTCCGCACCGATGATCTCGCGGATCTCCTCTACCGTGTGGTTCGCAGCAATCAGAGTCTCGCGCTTCGACACATCCGTGCCGAAGTAGCACACATTGGTGAAGGGCGGGCTGGACAGACGCACATGGACTTCGGCCGCGCCGGCCTCGCGCAGCAGATTCACGATGTGAGCGCAGGTCGTACCGCGGACGATGGAGTCGTCCACCATCACCACGCGCTTGCCCTCCACCGTGGAGCGGATCGCGTTCAGCTTGATGCGCACCGCATCCTGGCGCTGCTTCTGCTCGGGCAGGATGAAGGTACGGCCGATGTACTTGTTCTTCAGGAAGCCGATGCCGTAGGGAATGCCGCTCTCCTGGGAGTAGCCCAGCGCCGCATCCAGGCCGGAGTCCGGCACGCCGATGACCACGTCCGCCTCCACAGGATGTGCCTTGGCCAGGAACGCGCCAGCCAGCTTGCGGGCCTCGTGCACGCTGCTGCCATCCACGATGGAGTCGGGGCGGGCGGTGTACACGAACTCGAACACGCACAGGCCGTCGTGGCAGGCATTCTCCATCTTGCGGGACTCAATGCCGTCCTTACTGACCACGACCATCTCGCCGGCCTCGATGTCCCGGTCGAAGATCGCGCCCACCGCATCCAGCGCGCAGGACTCGGAGGCAAAGACGATGTCATCACCGATATGGCCCATGCACAGCGGGCGGAAGCCATGGGGATCGCGACAGGCGATCATCTTCGTGGGGCTCATGACCACCATGGAATACGCGCCCTTGATGATGCCCATCATGTTGAACACCGCATCCTCGATGGAGCCGCACTTGAGGCGCTGCTGGGTGATGATGTAGGCGATGACCTCGGTGTCCGCGGTGGCATGGAAGATCGCGCCGTTGGCTTCCAGCTCATCGCGGAGCTCGGCGGCGTTGGTCAGCGCGCCGTTGCACGCCAGAGACATGGAGCCCTTCTGATGGTTGATCAGGATGGGCTGGGCGTTGGAGCGGCTCTTCATGTCCGCCGGGGCGTAGCGGCAGTGGCCCAGGGCCATGCTGCCCTCCTCAATCTTCATCAGCATATCGCGGGTGAAGACGTCGGTCACCAGGCCGCTCTCGCGGTACTTCTTCATCACGCCGTCGGTATTGACGCAGATGCCGCAGCTGTCCTGACCGCGGTGCTGCAGGGCGTAAAGCGCGTGGTAGGTCTCCGCCACAACGCCCCTGCCCTCCTTGCGATAGATACCGAACACGCCGCACTCGTCGTGGGGCTTGTCCATATCCTCGTGGGTGTCCTCGGTTTCAAGCCAAAGCTTGTTTTCCATATTCTTCTTTCCTTCTTCTACACAGGATGAATATTCCATCTTTTCAAATCGTGGAATGTTCGTGTTTTTGTTTACTCGATCACCAGCGCGGCATCCTTGGCGATGACCGCATCGTGCTGAGCCTTGCGCATCGCGTTGAGCTTCTCCGCCAGGGCAGCATCCTCGACCGCGAGGATCTGCGCCGCCAGCAGGGCCGCATTGGCGCTGCCGTCGATGGCAACGGTGGCCACAGGCATGCCGGCGGGCATCTGAACCGTGGAGAGCAGCGCGTCCAGGCCGTCCAGGGTGGAGGACTTGACCGGGATGCCGATCACGGGCAGGGTGGTCTGGGCAGCGAAGGCGCCAGCCAGGTGGGCCGCCTTGCCCGCCGCGCAGATCATCACGCCGAAGCCGTTCTCCCGGGCGGATTTTGCGAAATTCGCAGCCTCCACAGGGGTGCGGTGGGCGCTGTACACATGGGCTTCAAAGGGAATCTCCAGCTTCTTGAGCTGTTCAAATGCGGGCTTCAGGACAGGCAGATCGCTGTCGCTGCCCATGATGATGGCAACCTTCTTCATCTTACTTCCTCCTTATTGCAGCAAGGCCACAAAAAGAGCACGATCTGGATACACTCAGAACGTGCTCATGCTGTTTTCGTTGAATTTGCAGAAAAGGATACACGCCTCCCCCTGACGGACAACCATCTGCTGGCAGGTCATGGCGGCGCCTCCTCTGGTAGTGTGTCGGGACAGGCTGATCAGGCCCATCGGGCAAACATTACAGAGATATTCTACCCTAACGCGCCCCTGATGTCAAGGCATTTTCCGAACATTTCTTTTGTTTTTTCAAACAACGTTTTGTTTTGATGCTCCTTTCGGCAGATGGTTGACCAGATTCCACAGGCACAAAAAACGGACGGTCATCACAACCGTCCGTCCGTCGTTATCGGGTACTCTTGTCGTAGGGAATGCCCTCTGCCTTGGGTGCCAGAGAGTTTTTGCTGGTCAAGGCCAGCACCAGGAGCGAAATGATATAGGGCAGCATGTTGTAAACCTGGCTGGGCAGGTTCAGGCTCTTGAGGATGTCAAAGCCGGTATACACATTGCCCAGTGCCCTGAAGAATCCGAACAGCAGCGCCGCCAAAGCGATCTTCATCGGCTTCCACTGGCCGAAGATCATCACGGCCAGCGCCAGGAAGCCAAAGCCAGCCACGCCGTTCTCAAACTTCCAGCTGCTGACGCCGGCGGTGATGTACACAATGCCGCCGATACCGCCCAGCAAACCGGAGATGAGCACGCCCGCATAGCGCATCCTGTACACGTTGATGCCAACGCTGTCTGCCGCCTGGGGATGCTCGCCGCAGGCACGCAGACGCAGACCGAAACGCATCTTGTACAGCACGATATACGACACCACCAGAGCCAGCGCCGCCACCAGCATGAACCAGTTGAACTCGAAATTGCCAAAGCGCACGATGAAGGTATCGCGGGCACGGGTGTAAATGATGTCAGAGGAAACGTCACGACCGCCAGAGGCAGCGGTATTCATGGCCTTGACCGCCACGGTCGCAGCAGCCGTTGCCAGCATGTTCATGGCCGTACCGGTAATGGTCTGATCCGCTTTGAAGTTAATCGCCGCCACCGCCAGTAGCAAAGAGAAGAGCATGCCCGCCGCAGCGCTTGCAAGCAGCGTCGTCAGGATCATCAGCGGTGCGCCGCCGACCTCCAGAGGCAGGAACTTCATCACCAACGCGCCGCCCAGGGCGCCAATGACCATGATGCCCTCCAGGCCGATGTTGATCACGCCGCTGCGCTCAGAGAAGCAGCCGCCCAAGGCCACCAGCATCAGAACAGAAGCAAACAGCAAAGTATACTGAAGAAGCAGAATCATGCCTGTTCGCCTCCTTCCTTGGTTTGGATTTTCGCCATGGCCGCTTCATCACGCTTTCTCAGGTGGTTCTGGATTGCATAGCGGAAGAAGCCAACAAACGCACACAGGAAGATGATCAGGCTGGAAATCAGGCCTGAGATCTGCGCGCAGTAGACGCTCAGGTCCACATTGCCGCCGCCAAGGGTGATGTGCTGTATGAAATAGGCCGCCAGGATCGAGCCGATGGGATTCAAGCCGCCCAGGAAGGCCACAGCAATGCCATTGAAGCCCATTGCCGGCACAGAGGAAATGGTCGTCTCCCACTCCTCGATGCCCGTGAGATACAGCAGCGCCGCGCCCATACCTGCCAGCGCACCGGAAATCATCATCGTCAGGATGATGTTGCGGTTTTCCTTCATGCCGCAGTACTTGGCCGCATGATAGTTGTAACCGGTGGCCTTGAGCTCATAGCCGAACTTGGTCTTGTTCAGCACGATCCACACCACGATGGCCATGATCACCGCCAAGGGAATCGCGATCGTGACGCTTTTTTCATTGCCGAAGTACTTCTGCAGGCCCATCTGGGGCAGCAGTCCGCCCGGGTTCACACCACGCAGCTGCTTGGTGTAGGGGCTCATGGGATTCTTGACCAGATTCAGCACCATGTTGGTCACATAGAGCATGATCCAGTTGAGCATGATGCCGGAGATGACCACATTCACGTTGCAGCGGGTCTTCAGCGCACCGCTGATGCCGCCCAGCATCGCACCGGCCAGCATCGCCGCCGCAAGGCACACATACCAGGGCGCCCGGAACTGCAGACCAACATACAGCGCCGCGCATGCGCCGGCCACATACTGGCCTGCCGCGCCAATGTTGAACATGCCCACCTTATAGGCGAAAAGCACCGACAGCGAGCACATCAGCAGCGGAGCAGTGCGGACCAGCGTCTGGCCCAGATACTTTCCCTGAAGCTTCGCAGAGGGATAGCGCCAGAAGTTCTTCAGGATGTTGACGATCGCCTCAAAGGCGCCGCTGGGTTCAATGATGAGAAGTACAATATAGCCAATCAGCAATCCGCCCAGGATGCACAGCAGGGATGCCAGCATCGTCTGGACGCCTTCATGGCGAAGGATGGAAAAACGCTTCTTATTCATGTGCTGCCACCGCCATTCTCTTGGCGCCCGCCATGTACAGGCCCAATTCTTCCACCGTTACGTCCTTGGGATCAAACTCGCCCACGATCTCGCCCTCATACATCACCAGGATGCGGTCGGACACATTCATGACCTCATCCAGCTCCAGGCTGACCAGCAGCACGGCCTTACCCATGTCTCGCTGGGCCACGATCTGCTGATGGATGTACTCGATCGCACCCACGTCCAGGCCGCGGGTGGGCTGGACGGCCACCAGCAGTTCCGGATTCTTGTCGATCTCGCGGGCAATAATGGCCTTCTGCTGGTTACCGCCGGACATGCTGCGGGCAATCGTCACCGGGCCCTGACCGGAACGCACGTCGTACTGATCAATCAGCCTCTCGGCATATGAGCGGATGGACTTGCGCTTGAGGAAGCCCATCGGATTGGTAAAGATCGGCTCATAGTAGCGCTGCAGCACCATATTGTCCTGGAGGGAGTAATCCAGCACCAGGCCATGCTTGTGCCGGTCCTCAGGGATGTGGCTCATGCCGCTCACAGAGCGCTGACGGATGAGCGCCTTGGTGATATTCTTGCCGCACAGGGTAATGGTGCCCTTCTTCAGGGGCTCCAGACCCGTCACACCAAAGACCAACTCGCTCTGTCCATTGCCGTCAATGCCGGCAATACAGACGATCTCTCCCCTGCGCACAGAGAAGGACACGTTTTTCACCGCGTCGTTGCCGCTCTTCTTGGAAGCCACGGACATACCCTCCACCCGCAGGATCTCCTCCCCGGGCTGCGCAGGCTCCTTATCTACCGCAAACTTGACGTCACGGCCTACCATCATCCGGGAAAGCTCTGCCTTGCTGGTATCCGCAATGTTGACCGTACCTACGTACTTGCCCTTGCGCAGCACCGTACAGCGATCCGCCACAGCCATGATTTCATTGAGCTTATGGGAGATGAACAGGATGGATTTCCCCTCCGCCGCCAGGTTTTTCATCACCTGCATCAGTTCCTCAATCTCCTGGGGAGTCAGCACGGCCGTCGGCTCGTCAAAGATGAGGATGTCATTTTCACGGTAGAGCATTTTGAGGATTTCGGTACGCTGCTGCATGCCCACCGTAATGTCGGAGATCAACGCATCCGGATCCACATGGAGGCCCCACTTCTTGGACATCTCCATCACCTTTTCCCTCGCCTGTTTCTTCTGCAGGAAGGTGAAGCGGTTGACAGGCTCCACGCCCATAATGATGTTATCCAGCACGGAAAAACATTCCACCAGCTTGAAATGCTGGTGAACCATGCCGATTCCCAGCGCATTGGCGTCGTTGGGGTTCTTGACCGTCACAGCCTTGCCGTTGATGCGGATTTCGCCTTCCTCAGGCGCATACAAACCAAACAGCACGCTCATGAGCGTAGATTTGCCTGCGCCATTTTCGCCAAGCAGCGCATGGATCTCACCTTTTTTCAGCTGCAGGGTGATATCGTCATTGGCAATGATACCGGGAAAGCGTTTGGTAATGTGCAGCATTTCCACTGCAAACTGTTCCAAGAGACCAACCTCCTTCTATCCTACGGATCTCAGTCCTTTGCGATTGTATCCCGACGACTTCACATAAGAAGCAATATATATTTAGTATAGCATAGTCTGAATCGCTTTGCAAAGCTTTTTTGCAACAAAAACTGCGGCGCCTGACATACTCCGGCGCCGCAGCGAATTTCAAATATGAAATTACTTGATGTTGCCCTGGTAATCAACGGTAGCGTTGGTCACAGCAGGAGCGTTGGCGATGTCGTCAGAGACCAGAATGGTGCCCTCGAACATGCCCTTCACCATCGCCTTGTAATCCTCGGCGGTGAACTGGCCATCCACGAACTGGGTGGTCATGGGGATCTGGACGTAGTTGACGGTGGGATCGTCGCCGGACACCAGGCCCAGGGTCTCGATCTTGCCGGCGTACTTGGCCCAATTGCCATTGACGATAACGTCGGTCAGGGTGTCGATGGTGGTGGGAGCCAGGCCCTTCATGGCGGAGGTCACGGTCAGGTCATCCCACTTGGCCAGCTCTTCCTCAGAAGCGCCTTCGCCAGCAGCGTAGTTGGTGATAACGCCGGACTGGTCAACGTCAACGCCGATGACCTTGGAGCCTTCGATCTTCTTGGCAGCGTCAACAGCAGAGGTGTAGATACCGCCGCCGCAGGCGAACACAACCTCGGTGCCATTCTGGTACCAGTTGTCCATGTAAGCGGTGATGTCAGCGTCGCCGAAGAACTGGTTGCCGTAGACGTACTTGACGTTCACGTTGATGCCCATTTCCTTGGCAGCAGCGTCACAGCCCTGCACGAAGCCGTAGCCGTAACGGACAACCGCGGGAACAGCCATGCCGCCCAGGAAGCCCAGCTCCTTGTAGCCCAGCTTCACAGCAGCGTAACCGGCCATGTAGCCGCACAGCTCTTCCTGGTAGATAGCGGAGTAGATGTTCTCCATGTTGACGTACTTGGCGAAATCCCAGTTATCGGGATTGTAGTCGTACGCCTCGCCCTGCATGGGCACAG
Organism: Clostridia bacterium; assembly: GCA_045591175.1. GTDB lineage: Bacteria > Bacillota > Clostridia > Christensenellales > Aristaeellaceae > UBA11524. The sequence continues at coordinate 107,258 of JAZNSI010000013.1, read as the reverse complement.
CAGTCTCCAGCATGTCGCCCTTGCCCACGTCCAGCGCAATGAACTTCACTTCGGGATACTCGGGAGCGATCTCAACCAGGGTGCCGCCGAAAGCGTAGCCGGGCATAACGATCACATTGTAGCCGTCAGCGATGGCCAGCTCAACCTTGGCAACGCGGCCAGCGGTATCATTGGTATCGGGCTTGTAGTACTTGTACTCAATGTTGTACTTCTCGCCGAAAGCAATAACGGCTTCCCAGGTGGTCTGGTTGAAGGACTGGTCGGTGATGTCGCCGTAGTCGGTAACCATGGCGATCTTGTACTCCTCAGCAGACGCGAAGGACATGACGCCCAGCAGCATCGCCAGAGCCAGCAGCAGAGAAACGAGCTTCTTCATGGGGAACTCCTCCTGTTCATTTGTCGTTTTGGGAAACGAATTCGGGATTCCGACATGATTATAACATGAATGCCGTCATTAATCAAGGGGCGCAGCATAAATCGCCCCAAAGAAAAAAGCCTGCAGCAGCTGCCGCAGGTCCGTACTCATTCGTTCATCAGGCTGGAGAAACCCTCGCCCAGCGCTTCATGCGCTTCGGTGATAAACATGAACGCCTTCTCATCCTCCTGGCGGACGATCTCCTTCAGCCGGGCCACCTCCTGAGGAGGCAGCACACACAGCACAACGGGGCGTTCTGTGCCGGTGTAGGCGCCCCTCGCGCTCAGCTGGGTAACGCCGCGCTCCATCTCGTCCATCAGGCGGCGGGAAACGCGCTCCCAGGCGTCGCTGATGACGAAGCAGGCCTTGTTGCTGCTCAGGCCGAGCATCACCATATCCACCGCCTTGCCGGAGACGAAGATACAGATCAGCGCATACAGCGCCTCGGAGGAGCCGATAAAGATCCATGCCGCTACGACCACCACGCAGTCGATCAGGAACAGGAACATGCCCACGGACATGAAGGGCAGATACTTGTGCACCATGCGTGCGCACATGTCAGTGCCGCCGGTGGTGGCGCCGCCGCGCAGGATGAAGCCCAGGCCGATGCCCAGCAATATGCCGCCGTACAGCGTGCCGAGGATGGGCTCGACCTCGATGGCCTTGAGGGGCATCAGGTCAATGGCGAGGGAAAAGAGGATCGTCGCCACCAGGCTGCGGAAGGCAAAGACCTTGCCCATGGCCCGGTAACCGATGACAAACAGCGGGATGTTCAAGATCAGCGACGTGATGCCGATGTCCCAGCCCCAGAGGTGCTTCATGATCATCGCCACGCCGGTGAGGCCGCCGGGCGCGATCTTGCCCGGATCCAGAAAGGTCGGGTATGCCGCCGCACCGATGATGCAGCCGATCACGATTTGAAGCCACGCCATGCACTGCTCCCGCAGGGCGGCCTTCTTGATTTTCTCCAGCAGGTTCATTGGTTCCTCCGTGTCATACTCTCAGGCTCTGCCCAGGCTGCGGTCAAGGGCCGCGTCAATGCGGATCATGGCAGCATCCGGCAGATGGCCAAGGTATTTCGTCAGCCGGGATTTCTCCAGCGTGCGTACCTGCTCGGTCAAGACAACCGAATCCGCAGGCAAGCCGCTTTCCGCCGCTGTGATGGGCACATGCACCGGCATATGGGGCTTCTTGTGCCTGCCGGTGATGGCCGCCACGATGACCGTGGGCGAATGAAGATTTCCCGTGTCATTCTGGATGATGAGCACCGGGCGGACGCCGCCCTGCTCCGAGCCGACGACGGGATCGAGGTCAGCCCTGTATATATCTCCACGTTTCATATTGTCACACTCCGTCCGGGATGTCAAGCCATTTTCGAAGAAAACACAGTATCCATTCCGGCCATCCCCAGGCGTAAAGCCTGCGGCTGGCTACGCTCGGCAAATGTAATCATTTGCTCTCGCTAGTAGGACATGGTCCGACCTCAACTCCGGCCATCCTCAGGCGTAAAGCCTGCGGCTGGCTACGCTCGGCAAATGCAATCATTTGCTCTCGCTAGTCGGACATGGTCCGACCTCATCAACATGCGGATACGGTGCTCCCCTTTCAGCTTATGCCGGAGGATGTGGTTGGGCTCCCCTGCCCAGAAAAACGGCACAGCCGCCCCTGCAGCCATGCCGTATGCCATGATTCTGCTTTACCCGTTCTCCCGCTCGGCGATGGTCTTCGAGTACTTCCGCAACACTTGCGCCGCAGGCTTGCCGTACAGGGCATAGCCGGAGTCGGTTTCCGCCTTTTCGATGGGGTACAGGTGCATGGCGCTCCAATCCCACCAGACGCAGCCTCGAATTTTCGGGTGCCGCAGCAGCGCGTCCACATAGGCCTGATACCACTGGGTCTGGCTGTCCAGGCACTGTTCGCCGCCGAAGGCCCAGTTATTGGGCACATATTCGCTGCCCTTTCGGCTGGGGCATCCGCTCTCCATGAAGAAGAAGGGGCGGTCAAACTTCTCCGCCACCTGCTCAATGCGGGTGAAGTGTTCCTCCAGCTGGTCGATGGGATAATACCCGGAGGAGGAGATCGCGTCCACCGCGTCCCACCAGGTGACGTTGTTCTCCTGGAACTTGTCGCAGTTGTAGGTCACAGGGCCGGTGTAGACCTTGCGGACATCGGCGATCAGCGCCCGCCATTCCTCCGCGCGGTGATCGGTGCCGACCATTTCGCAGCCCACGCAGAACATGTCCGCCCGGAGCTCCTCCGCCGTGCGGGCCAGGGCCACCACAAATTCGCCGTAGCTGGCAAACCATTGCGCCCAGGTGGGCTCGGTGGGCACGAAGCTGTCGAAGAAACGGATATATGCCCGCCAGTAGCCGTCGCGGCAGTTGACCATCGCCTTGATGACCACCCGCATGCCCAGGCTCCGCGCCTCTTTGGCGACGGCGCGCACGTCGTCCATGCTCATCACATCAGAGGTGCCGTAATCCACCTTGGTGGAGTAGGCATGATCCTGCAGCGCCGCCACGGGCAAAATCACCGTATCGCAGCCGGTTTCCTGCTGCATCAGGCGCAGGGAGTTCTTCCATTCCTCCCGCTCGGTAAAGCCGCGGCGGGACATGAATCCGAAGGTGCATCCGTTCAAATAGCGCATCGTATTTCCTTTCTGACAGGAGCGTCAGCATCCTGAATAACGACTCATATGCTCACATTATAGGCCAGAACCCCGCCTGCGTCAAGCGGAAACCGCTGTCACGTCACCTGCATGGAGCGCCGCATGTGGAGCAGCGCCTGCTTCTCCAGCCGGCTGACCTGGGCCTGGCTGATGCCGATCTCCCCCGCGACCTCCATCTGCGTGCGGCCCTCGAAAAAGCGCAGCTGCATGATGCGCTTCTCCCGGTCGTTCAGCTTGCGCATGGCATCGCGGATGGCAATGTCCTCCACCCAGTTGTCGTCCTTGGCACCCTCGTCGCGCACCTGATCCATGATGTAGAGCGCGTCGCCGCCGTCATTGTAGACCGGCTCGAAAAGGCTGACCGGATCCTGAATGGCCTCCAGGGCGAAAATCACATCCTCCTGGGGGATCTGCATTTCTGCGGCGATCTCCGCCATGGTGGGTTCGCGGTTCAGCCGGGCCTGCAGACGGTCGCGGGCCTGCAGCGCCTTGTAGGCCGTGTCCCGCATGGAACGGCTGACGCGGATGGCATTGTTGTCCCGCAAATAACGGCGGATCTCGCCGATGATCATCGGAACGGCGTAGGTGGAGAAGCGCACATTTTGGCTGGTATCGAAGTTGTCGATGGCCTTCATCAGCCCGATGCAGCCGACCTGGAAGAGATCGTCGGCATTCTCCCCGCGGGACGCAAACCGCTGGATGACGCTGAGCACCAGCCTCAAATTCCCCTGCACGAACTCGTCGCGGGCAGCCTTGTCCCCTGCGTGGACGAGGGGGAAGAGCTCCAGCATCTTCGTCTGGGACAGCACCGGGAGCTTCGAGGTATCCACGCCGCAGATTTCCACCTTGCCGTATGCCATGTTGATGTACCTCCGTTTGTTGGATGTACAAAGTATGGCACCGGGAATGGGGCGGTAAACAGAGGCGACAAAACACGCGCAAATAAGACAAAGGCTCCCCAACTTAACCGGCAGGAAAGTTTCCATCGTAACGCTCGATTGCCAAACCCGCTGCATTGTGCTATGGTAAATACGACAAAGCGCTTTGAACATTCTTCACAGGAGGCATACATCATGAATTTGGGTAACAACATTTTGACGCTTCGCAGGCAGAAAAACATCACCCAGGAGGAACTGGCCGCTGCCCTGGGCGTGACGGCCGCCGCGGTATCCAAGTGGGAGAACAATTACACCCTGCCAGACGTCCTTATGCTGAGCGCACTGGCCGATTTCTTCGCCGTTACCACCGATGAGCTGCTGGGGCGGGCCAAGACGCTGCGCTTTGCTGTCATCGCCGCTGAAACATCCGTTCTGGGCCACAAGGCAGCCGCCATCGCGAAGGAGTACGGCATCGTTGCCCGCAGCATCCACACCGACTTTGAGCAGGCCAAGGCTGCCGCCGCAGAGGACGAATTTGTCCGGTATCTGATCGCCTGCTATACCAGCGGCTTCTACGGTGATTGCCCTGATGCGACCACGCTTGTCAGCGTCGCCCCCACGGAGGAGGAGATCCTGACCACTCTGCGCTACGTGCTGGAGACGTACGCAAAGGACTGACCCCCACGCCTACGGAATCCCGCATCCATCACAACAGCCGCCGGAGTTTTATCCGACGGCTGTTTTTCTTGTCACGACGACTGCCTGACCATCTCCCCATGCAGCCTTTGCAATATCCGCTTTTCCAGCCGGGAGATGTAGCTCTGCGAGATCCCCAGCACGTCGGCGACCTCCTTCTGGGTCATCTCTCCCCTGCCGGAGAGGCCGTAGCGCAGGGTCATGATCTGCTGCTCGCGGGGGTTCAGCCGCCTGAGCGCCGCAAAGAGCATCTGCTTCTCCGCGTCCTCCTCCATGCCGCGGGAGACCATGTCTGCCTCGGTGCCCAGCACATCGGACAGCAGCAGCTCGTTGCCGTCCCAGTCGGTGCGCAGTGGTTCGTCGAGGCTGACTTCCAGCTTGGTGCGGCTGTGGCGGCGCAGGAACATCAGCACCTCATTCTCAATGCAGCGGCTGGCGTAGGTGGCCAGCTTGATCTTTTTTCCCGGGTCGAAGGTGTTGACCGCCTTGATCAGCCCGATGGTGCCGATCGAAATGAGATCCTCCAGCATCACGCCGGTGTTCTCAAACTTGCGGGCAATAAAGACCACAAGACGCAGATTGTGTTCGATCAGCGTCTGGCGGACTCGGTCGCCATCCTCCGCAAGGCGGGTGAGCAGAGCGCGTTCCTCCTCCGCCGTCAGGGGCGCAGGCAGCGGGATCGGCCCGCCGATGTAGAAAACCTCCGCCGGCTTGAAGGCAGCAAAAAAATCCGTGATGGACGAAAGGCGAAAAGGCAAAAGCATGACAGCCTCCTTCATATGGTCATGGCCAGACCGGGATTCATCAGCCGCGCCGGCACCAGGGCCTGGAAGCCGTCGTAGCCCTCCGGCGATACGCCCAGCAGCGCTTCCACCCTCGTCCAGCCCTCCGGCAGCAGCAGGAACACGCTGTCCGGGTGGAAGACGGTCATCAGGCCGCTTCCGTTGACCGTGCGCACCGTGATCAGCCGGAAGGGGTAGGTCACCTGGCCCTTTCCCGGCAGCTGGACGAGGCGCTGGGCGGCACGGCGGCTGATGACGATCACCGGCAGGCCCGTCACCGGGTCGCGCAGGAGATTGCCGCTGTCGATCAGGGCCGTCAGCGTCAGGTGATGGGCGCCGTGGCGGACGTCCACCGTGGCAAGGCGGGGCGTCTCCTCCGGCCTGGGCAGAAGCATGGGCACTGCCCGCAGCAGCAGACATCCCAGCAGCGTCAATACCGCCGCCGGGAGTCCGAAGGCCGCCATGAAGCGCATCACCCCCGCCAACCCCAGGGACAGGAAGCATCCGCTGGCGATCATCCGCATCCAGATGCGCTTGGGCGCGCCGGGCCAGGCCAGGATGGGCGCACATCCCGCGCAGATCAGCAGCGCCATCGCCCGCAGCAGCGGCAGCGCGCCGGTCATCCAGGCACACAGCACCGCCGTCCCCAGGGACACCACAGCCAAGCGCACCGGCGATTTCCGCCGCAGCCCCGCGCTCAGGCCGATGCACATGAGCAGGCAGCCCGTCAGGCTTGTCTGATAAAGAATGTACAGCCAGATGCTGACGCGCATGGGGCACCGCCTTTCCCGATGAGGTGCCTTTATGATAGCGGTTTGTCCGCGGCGGAAGCGTCGAAACGCGGCGCAAAGATTGGCGAAGCCTGCCTCCTTTCCCACACAAAAACAGGCATGACCATCACAATCATGCCTGTCTAATAGGTAGCCTTATTTACCTGTGTCCAGCGACCAGCCGCAGTCGCCGTGGTAGATCATCTGCCGGGTCATGCCGCCGTCGATGCAGATGTTTTCGCCGGTGATGAACCCTGCCATGTCCGAGCAGAGGTAGAGTACCATGTTGGCGATGTCCGCGCGAACACCCACCCGACCCGCGGGCTGTTGGACAGCATCGGGGCCGTACCAGGGAGCATCTGCGGTGTCGATCCAGCCGGGAGAAATGCTGTTGACCCGCACCTTCCCCGCCAGACTGACCGCCAGGGCATGGGTCAGCGCGGAAATGCCGCCCTTGGCCGCGGTGTAGCTCTCGGTTTCGGGCTGGCTCATGCGGTCGCGGGAGGAGGAAATGTTGACGATGGCCGCGCCTTCCGCGAAATGGGGCATAAACCGCTTGGCCAGGTAGAAGGGCGCGGTCACGCCCACCGTCATGGCGTACTCGAAGTCCTCCCAGGTGCCCTCCGTCACGCCGCACATGCGGGGCGCGGCGTTGTTGATCAGGAAATCCACATGACTGTACCTGGCGATCACCTGATCCGCAAAGGCGTCCAGCGTCGCCTTGTCCGCAATGTCCCCTACGAAGAAGTCATTGTTCAGCAGGTCGATGACGCACACCTCTGCGCCCGCCTTTTCGAACTGCTCGCGGATGCACCGCCCGATGCTCCGCGCGCCGCCGGTCACCACCGCCACCTTGCCGGTAAAATCAAACATGGTTACGCCTCCCCTTTCCTGTCCCGCAGCGCTGACACAAGGATCAGCATCAGCACCGGGAAGATGATCGCCATCAGCAGTCCCGTGCGGAGCTCGCCGCCGGCTGCATCCGCCGCAAAGCCCACCAGCGTCGGGCCGCCGGAGCAGCCCAGGTCGCCGGCGAGGGCCATCAGCGCATACATAGCCGTACCGCCGCCGGGCAGTACACCAGGCGCGATGGAGAACGTCCCCGGCCAAAAGATGCCCACCGAGAAGCCGCAAGCCGCACAGCCGATCAGGCCCAGCAGCGCGCTGCCTGTCAGCGCCGCCAACAGGTAGCACCCGACGCACATCAGCGTTGATCCGATCATGAAGGCCTTAAGCGGGATCTTCTCCGCAAACTTGCCATACAGCGCGCGCGCCGTGCCCATAAAGATCGCAAAAGCGCAGGGACCAGCCAGATCGCCGATAGTCTTTGACACACCCAGGGCCTTCTCCGCAAAGGCAGAGGACCACTGGCTCATCGCCTGCTCGGAGGCGCCGGCACAGACCATCATCACCAGCAGTAGCCAAAAGACCTTCTGTCCCAGCAGCTCGCGCAGGGACATCTGCTTCGTGCCCTCCGCCACAATGGGGTAGATCGGCACCAGCAGGAAGTAGAAGATGTTCACCAGGGGCACCAGCGCCCAGATGCAGGCCATGATGCGCCAGTTCTCCATGCCAAACACCGCAAAGAACGCCGTACTCACCACCACCAGGAACACATGGCCCCAGCAGTAGAAGGAGTGCAGCAGGCTCATCGCGGCGGTCTTTGCGTCTGTGGGGCAGGCCTCGACAATGGGGCTGATCAGCACCTCGATGATGCCGCCGCCGATGGCGTACATCACCACCGCCGTCATGATACCGGCAAAGGGCGGCATGATCATCGGGAAGAGGGCCAGACCGGCTAATCCCAGCACGGCAAACACATGGGCCGCCACGATGCAGGGCCGGTATCCGATGCGATCCACCACCTTGACAGCGACGGCGTCCACCGCCAGCTGCACGGCGAAATTCACCGTGGTGATGAGGGTGATTTTGTCGATGGTCAGGTCAAAATCCGCCATGAAGGTCAGGAACAAAAGCGGCGCAAAGTTGTTCACGATCGCCTGGGTGATATACCCGCCGTAGCTGGCGTAGATGGTATGGTTGTAGCTCTTGCGGATGGCTGCGAACATATGGCACCTCCGGGATGTATTCGGAGGATATGATACCACACAAAGCTGCAAAATGGAAGCAGAAAACCAATTCTCTGCCTTTCTATTTGACAAGCCGGCACAAGCATGGTATGGTGGATGCGCTGCCCTGTGTGGCCAAATCCCCCGAAAGGGCCCTGTCATATGCTGGAACTGAAGAACAAGCGCCTGGCGCCCCTGTTTCTGTTTTTTTCTGCGCTGCTGTGGTCAACCAGCGGCATCTTCACCAAATCGGTGGAATGGAGCGGCATGTCCCTGGCCGTGCTCAAGGGCGTGATCGCGTTTTTCGCATTTCTGCTGATCTCCCGTAGACGAAAGATCCGCATCACCCCCAAGAAGCTGCTGGCGGCCTTCTGCTACTTCGTGCAGGGCACGCTGTTCATGTTCGCCAACAAGCTCACCACCGCCGCCAACGCCACGGTGCTGGAGAACACCTCTCCCCTGTGGATCATCCTCTTTGGGGCGGTACTGCTGCGAAAGCGTCCCACCCGCCTGGAAGCGATCACCTGCGCATGCCTGTTCCTGGGCGTGGCGCTGGCCTTCGCGGGGAATATGGGCGGCGGCAGCTGGCTGGGCAACAGCATTTCGCTGATCTCCGCGGCCTTCTATGCGGGCGTGTTTTTTCTGAGCAAGGACGACGAGGTCGATCCCCTCGAAACGCTGGTACTGGGCAACGCCATGTACCTGCCGCTGCTCCCCCTGCTGCTGACGGACGCCGCTGTGCCCGTCGCCCCTGCCGGGCAGTGGGTGTTCCTGCTGGCCTTTGCGCTGCTGGGCGGCGCAGGCGCATGGTTGTGCTTCTCCCTGGGCATCCGGCACACCAGCGCGCTGCAGGCCAACTTCATCACCATGTCCGAACCGGTGATGGCGCCCCTGTGGACCTTCCTCTTCCTGGGGGAAAAGCTCTCGCCCATGTCGCTGGTGGGATGCGCGATCGTCATCGGGACGCTGCTGATTTATCATATCAAAAACGAAAAGCAGGCATGAAAAATCCTCCGGCCTTCTCGCCGGAGGATTTCCTTATTTCATCGCCCTGAGGGCATTGAGGATGCACAGCATCGCCACGCCCACATCCGCAAAGACAGCCAGCCACATGTTGGCAATGCCCATAACGCCCAGGAGCATCACCGCCAGCTTCACCAGCAGCGCAAAGGCAATATTCTGCCGCGCGATGGCCATGGTTTTATTCGCCATGCGAATGGCGGTGGCCAGCTTGCCCACGTCATCGTCCATGAGGACGACGTCCGCCGCTTCAATGGCAGCGTCCGAGCCCAGGCCGCCCATGGCAATGCCCACATCCGCGCGGCGCAGCACCGGTGCATCATTCACGCCGTCGCCCACGAAAGCTACCTTGTGGTCGTCGCCCAACAGGTTTTCCAGGGCCGCCACCTTATCGCCCGGCAGCAGCGATGCGCGGAAGTCCGTCAGGCCGATGCGGCCCGCAACCGCTGCCGCCACATTTTCGTTGTCGCCGGTAAGCATGACCGTACGGTTCACGCCGGTTTCCTTCAGCGCGGAGATCGCCGCAGGCGTGCCCTCCTTCACCGCATCGCTGATCACGATGTATCCCGCGTATTCGCCATCCACAGCGACATGCACGATGGTACCTGCCGCATCCACCATCGCATGGTCGATCCCATTGGCACGCATGAGCTTAGCGTTGCCGCAGAGCACCAGATGCCCATCGACCCGGGCAGACAGGCCCTGACCGGCCGTATCGGTCACATCGGCAACACGATCCGCGTCCAGCGCGTTGCCGCGAGACTCCCGCAGGCTGCGGGCAATGGGATGCGCGCTGTGCATCTCCGCATGGGCGGCAATGTCAAGGAGCTGGGCTTCCGTCGTGCCCGCAGGGTGGATCTCAGCCACGCTGAAGACGCCCTTCGTCAGCGTACCGGTCTTGTCGAAAGCGACGGTATCAAGTGCCGCGAGGATCTCCAGGTGATTCGCGCCCTTGACCAGCACGCCCTGCCTCGACGCGCCGCCAATGCCGGAGAAGAAGGTCAGCGGCACGGAAATCACCAGCGCGCAGGGGCAGGAAATGACCAGGAAGGTCAGCGCGGTATAGATCCATGCCCGCCAGTCGCCGGTGATGAAGCCGGGCACCACGGCGATCAGCACCGCCGCCGCGCACACCGCCGGCGTGTACCAGCGGCTGAAGCGGGTGATAAAGCGCTCGGTCTGCGCCTTGTGTTCACCGGATTCCGCCACCAGATCGAGGATCTTCGCCACGGTGGACTGGCCATATTCCGCACTCACGCGTACGGTCAGCACGCCGGTGAGATTCACACAGCCGGAGAGAACGCTGTCCCCCGTCGCGACGTCCCTCGGAAGGCTTTCACCGGTGAGCGCCGCAGTATCCACGGAGGAGTTACCCTCCAGCACCACGCCGTCCAGCGGGATCTTCTCACCCGGACGGACGAGGATCGCATCACCCGCGTGTACGTCTTTTGGAGACACACGCACTGCTTCGCCGTCACGCAGCAGGTTGGCGTAATCAGGGCGCACGTCCATCAAGGCAGCGATGTTTTCGCGGGACTTATCGACTGCCTTATCCTGCAGGTACTCGCCCACCTGGTAGAGCAGCATGACCATCACGCCCTCGGCGCTCTCCCCAACGGCCATTGCGCCGATGGAGGCGACGGCCATCAGGAAGTTCTCGTCGAACACCTCGCCGCGGCGGATGTTCCGCAGCGCCGTGAGCAGCACATCGCAGCCCGCGATCAGGTACGCCGCAAGGAAGCACAGCGTGCCAAGCCAGGCCGCATTTGCAGCGTGCCCCAGCACCAGCAGCAGAATCGCCAGGCCGGCGCGGATCAACAACGTCCGGCCTGCATGCTCGGCATGCTCGTGGTGATGATCGTGGTCATGTGATTCATCATGCGCCGGGGTGCCATCCACATAGATGACTGCGTCGGGCTCCACCTCGGCTGCCTTGGCCAGCATAGCCTCCGTCACGGCGGCAAACTGTTCGTCCGCGGCCTCCAGGGTGATGCGCTTTTGCACATAATTGATGCTGACGTGCGTTACCCCGGGCATTTCCGCCAGCGCCCGCTCCAGCTTGGCAGCGCAGTTGGGACAATCGATCTCAATAGGCCAGGTCTTTTTCATATCGGCACGACCCTTCGTTTATCGTATGAACGTTTGTTCATTTGTTATTATAATCACATTCACTTCACTTGTCAACAGGAAAAGAAAAAAAGCAGCGGACTTCCGAAGAAATCCGCCGCATGAATATTCACAGGTTGAAGCGAGACGAGGTCTCCCCTTACACCTTGAAGTTGACCGCCTGGTCGCCCTGCTCGTTCTCGCCGAACTTGTAGTCGTTGCCGGGCAGCACAGCGTTCAGGATGATACCCACCAGGGAAGCCACGGCCAAGCCGGACAGGCTGATGGACACACCGCCGATGGTGAAGGCGATCGCGCCGGCGCTGGAGAAGTTGATGCCCAGGGCCAGAGACATGATCACAGCCGCGATGATAACATTGCGGGACTTGGAGAAGTCCACCTGATTCTCAACGATGTTGCGCACGCCGACAGCGGAGATCATGCCGTAAAGGATCATGGACACACCGCCGATGGTGGCAGTGGGCATGCAGGAGATCAGGGCCGCAAACTTGGGGCAGAAGGAGAAGATGACAGCCAGCACAGCAGCCATACGGACAACCGCGGGGTTGTACACGCGGGTCAGGGCCAGCACGCCGGTGTTCTCGCCGTAGGTGGTGTTGGCAGGAGCGCCGAACAGGGCAGCCATGGCGGTAGCCAGGCCGTCACCCAGCAGGGAGCGATGCAGGCCGGGCTCCTTGATGAAGTTCTTGCCCACGGTAGAGGAGATAGCGGACATATCACCGATGTGCTCCATCATGGTGGCCAGAGCGATGGGAGCCATGGTCAGAATGCAGGAGATCAGCAGGGACCAGTCGCAGTTGCCGATCAGGGAGAAAGCGGTATCCTTCATCTGGAAGGGAACGCCGATCCAGGCAGCTTCCTTCACCGCGGTGAAGTCCACCTGGCCGAAAATCGCAGCCACCAGGTAGGAACCGACCACGCCCAGCAGGATGGGGATGATCTTCAGCATGCCCTTGCCCCAGATATTGAAGACAATGACGATGCCCACCGCCAGGATGGCGATCCACCAGTTGGCAGCACAGTTATTGATAGCAGAGTTGGCCAGAATCATGCCGATGCAGATGATGATGGGGCCAGTCACGATCGGGGGGAAGAAGCGCATGACACGCTCGGGGCCCCAGACCTTGAACAGCGCAGACACGATCACGTAGATCAGGCCAGCCACAGCCACGCCCACGCCGGCGTAGGGGATCCAGTTCAGGGTGCCGTCAGCAAACTGCTCCATGCCGGCCACGGCGAAGTAGCCGCCCAGGAAGGCGAAGGAGGAGCCCAGGAAGGCAGGCACCTTGCCCTTGGTGATCAGGTGGAACAGCAGCGTGCCCAGACCCGCAAACAGCAGGGTGGCAGACACGGACAGACCGGTCAGCGCAGGAACCAGCACGGTCGCGCCAAACATGGCGAACATGTGCTGGAAGCCCAGAAGACCAAACTTCGCGGGAGAAAGCTTCTGATTCTCGCTCATTGGAAAAACTTCCTTTCCTCATTAGTCGTTTAGTGAACGGGTGTCTATGTACTCCGGCCGGTCGGTCGGGGAACAACATGAGTTGCAGTGTACTTTGGGAATTATCTTGCCATGCCGCCTTCGTAAAGCGCCACGCCGTCGCCGCCGTCGATCTCCTGCATCATCACGCCAATGCGCTCGCCGGAGGAAGTGGGGACGTTCTTGCCCACGAAGTCAGCACGGATGGGCAGCTCGCGGTGGCCGCGGTCGATCAGCACCGCCAGGCAGATGCGCTCTGCACGGCCCTGATCCAGGATGGCGTCCATCGCCGCGCGGACGGTACGGCCGGTATGCAGCACGTCGTCCACCAGCACGACGGTACGACCGGCGACGTCCACGGGGAGCTTCTGCTCCTGCACCTTGATCTTCAGCTCGGAGGGATCGCGGTCATCGCGGTACATGGCGATATCGACCTCACCCACGGGGCACTTGATATGCTCGTACTTCTCGATGATGTCGCTCAGGCGCTGAGCCAGCGGCACACCGCGGCGGCGGATGCCCACAAACACCATGTTCTTCAGGTCCAGCTGTTCCATCATCTCATGAGCCATACGGGTGAGGGCGCGGTTCATCGCGTCGCCCGCCATCAGCTGCGCCTTGGGGATGCCATAGCCGAAATTCGCCATTGTCGTTCCCTCCATATATTGATCTGCGCCAAAAAACAGCGCCTCCTGCACAATAGAGGGCAGGTAGGCGCACACGCAATGCCGGATCGTCTCCGGCAGGTATTCATAACGGATCGCTGCGTGCCTTTCCAGCCTCTCGTGCTGAGTTAAAGGGGTTGCGTTGATTTCCATCGGTCAGTATAGCACGTTCCCTCCAAAATGTAAAGGGGAAAGGAAAAATAAATTGCTGATGATGCAAACGCAAAAGTCGAAAAAAAAAGTAAAAGAGACGAAGTCTCCCCCTTGACAAGCAGTGGCAAAACAGGTATACTATAAAGGCTGTGAAGTTAGCAAGACAGGGATACTATGCCCTGATAGACAAAATGTGAGGAGTGTTGACACATGTTCCGTACCTACCAGCCCAAGAAGCGTCAGCGCAGCAAGGTGCACGGCTTCCGTGCCCGTATGTCCACCAAGAACGGCCGCCGCGTGCTGGCTGCCCGTCGTCGTCGTGGCCGTAAGGAGCTGACCGTGTAATCGGTTCTCCGATACACACCAACCAATTTTGTGGATAGAGCCCGCCCGTGTGCTGAAACGCATGAAACGGGCGGGCTTTTCCTGTGTGGTGTCTGATTCACCGCATGGATTGTACCCATGTAAAGGAAGTCAACCATGGAAAGACAGTATCGGCTGCAAAAAAACAAGGCGTTCCAGTACGTGTATCATCGCGGAAAGAGCGTCGCCTGTCGGGATCTGGTCATGCTCATCGCCAAGTCGAAGGGCATGAAGGTCGGTTTTTCCGTCAGCAAGAAAGTGGGCAACGCCGTGACCCGCAACAAGGTCAAGCGCCGCCTGCGTGAATGCTTTCGGCCCTATCTTGGGGGCGTGAAAAACGGCCTGTACGTCGTCGTCGCCAGACCCTCAGCCGCAGAGGCCACCTTTCAGTCGCTGCAAAGGGATGTGCGCTATCTGCTGAAGAAGCATAACGTGCTCTCCCCTGCCCTGCATCAGGATTCCGCCCAGCAAAAGGGCGCGAAAGCTGACAAGCAGGCGCCTGCACACAACGCCTGATCGGGAGTCGCGCCATGAAACGGTCATTCCTGGCGAGCGCCATGCTCAAAACGGTGGACTTCTACCGCAGCGCCATCAGCCCGAACAAGGGCGGCCCCACCTGTAAGTTCGTCCCGACCTGCTCCCAGTACGCAAGATCCGCCATTGAGCGGTACGGCGCACTCAAGGGCGGACGGCTCGCAGCCTGGCGGCTCATGCGCTGCCACCCCTTTGCCAGGGGCGGATACGATCCTGTGCCGGAGGATTCCTGCACCACCATGAAAAAAGAATAGGAGGCAAACCCAGATGAACGAATTGCTCAAATCCATCCTGGACGGCATCTACAGCATCGTGAACAACTATGGTCTGTCGATCATCTTCTTCACGCTGCTGATCAAGCTGTGCCTGCTGCCGCTGGACTACAAGAGCCGCAAGGGTATGCGCAAGATGAGCGCGCTGGCCCCCAAGCAGGCCGAGCTGCAGAAGAAGTACGGCCACGACCAGGAGAAGCTCAACCGCAAGCTGCAGGAGCTCTACAAGAAGGAAGGCGCCAGCCCCATGGCCGGCTGCTGGCCCATGCTCCTGTCCATGCCCATCCTCTTCGCCATGTACGGCGCCATGCGCTATATGGCCAACGAGCAGCTGGTGCAGCAGACCTTTGACCTGCTGCTGGGCAACGAAGTGGTGTTCGAGCCCTTCCTGTGGGTGAAGAACCTGTGGATGCCCGACAGCCCCTTCTCCGGCGTGTGGCCCAACCTGCAAAGCCTGCAGATGGTTGACCAGAAGCAGTGGCTGAGCATCTTCAATACCCTGAGCGCTGACCAGGTGACTGCCCTGGCCGAGAAGCTGGGCGTGGCCGAGCTGACCGCTGCGTCCTTCCAGAAGGGCGAGGCGCTGACCGCGACCATCAATTCCATCGTTCCCCTGCTGCCCGTGGCCAAGGAGAGCGCATTCCTCCGCCTGAACCTGCTCCTCACCGAGCTGGTGGTGGTGGACAACTACAACGGCCTGTTCATCCTGCCCGTCCTTTCCGCCGTCAGCCAGTTCGTCATGACCAAGCTGACCGAGCAGAAGAATCCCCAGCCCGCCCCCGCTGCCAACGCCAACGGCCAGCAGCAGCAGCCCAACTCCGGCGCTTTCATGAAGTGGTTCTTCCCGCTGTTCTCCCTGTGGATCTGTGCCAGCTCCAACGCCGCCTTCGCGCTGTACTGGGTCGTCACCAATATTTTCAGCCTTTTCACCACCCAGTTGATCAACTGGAAGCTGGATGCTGACGAGAAGAAGGCCGCTGCCAATCCTGCCGCGTCTGCCAAGACCGGCCTGAAGTAAGATTTGTCTGGAGAGAATAATTATGAAGAATTACGAAGCCACCGGCAAAACCTACGAAGAGGCCCTTGAGAATGGCCTCAGCGCCCTGGGCGCAACCATCTCCGATGTGGACATCACCGTGCTGGAGGAAGGCAGCAAGGGCCTGTTCGGCCTGTTCGGCTCCCGCCCCTACAAGGTGCGCCTGACCCTGAAGACCATTGAGGATGATCCCCTGGCTGACCTGTTCCGCAAGGAGGAGCCCAAGAAGGCTCCCAAGCAGGAGAAGAAGCCCGCCGAAAAGAAGCCCGAAGCCCCCAAGGCTGAAGCAAAGGCCGAGGAAAAGGCTGAGGAGAAGAAGGCAGAGCGTCCCGCGCCCGTGCAGCGCAAGGCAAAGGCCCCCAAGTCCGAAAAGCCCGCCGAAGAAGTCGTCGAGGCTGCCGAGGAAGCCACTGAGGAGACCGAATCCACCGAGGGCGAGACCGTGGTGAAGAAGTCCCGCAGCCGCAATCGCAACCGTCGCCGCAGCGGCAAGAAGAACCACGCTGAGAACGCTTCCGCCGAGACC
Source organism: Clostridia bacterium (assembly GCA_045591175.1). Lineage (GTDB taxonomy): Bacteria > Bacillota > Clostridia > Christensenellales > Aristaeellaceae > UBA11524. The sequence continues at coordinate 90,804 of JAZNSI010000013.1, read as the reverse complement.
GAGGTCAAGGAAGAAGCGCCCGCCAAGGAGCTGCCTCCCAAGGAGGTCAAGCCCATCGTGAAGCCCGTGGTCACCATGATCCCCGACGATCAGGTGGACGCCGACTCCGCCGCCGGCAAGGCGAAGGCCTTCCTGGCTGAGCTGACCGACCTGATGGGCGTGAACGTCGAGATCGCTGTGGGCAACGACGAGGAAGGCAATGTCTTCGTGCAGATGACCGGCGACACCCTGGGCATCCTGATCGGCCGCCGCGGCGAGACCCTGGACGCCATCCAGTACCTGACCAGCCTGAAGGTGAACCGCGGTCAGGAGGGCTACACCCGCGTGACCATCGACACGGAGAACTACCGTGCCAAGCGCGAGGACACGCTGATCCGTCTGGCCAACCGCATGGCGAACCGCGCTGTGAAGACCGGCCGCAAGGTGTCCATGGAGCCCATGAACCCCTACGAGCGCCGCATCATCCACTCTGCGCTGCAGGCGAATCAGGCTGTGGATACCCACTCCGAGGGTGAAGAGCCCAACCGCCATGTAGTGATCACGATCCGCAAGTAACACGAGAGGCGGAAAAAGGGTCAAGGGTCTGTGACCCTTGCGCGGGTCCAGGGGCGGCGTTAGCCCCTGGCCGCCGGAGGCACCCGCTCCGCATAGCGAAAAAGCAACATACGCCTTTGAGGGGCTCTCCGCAAGGAGGGCCCCTCAAACAGTTCATACAGCCACAAAGGAAAGGCCGACAAAGCACAGTAACTAACCCCGCCCCCGCAACTCCAACCGCAAAACAACACGAAAACGCCCTCCCGCACACAGCAGGACGGCGTCCTCATATTCATTTATACCTCGTCGCGGGTAATATTCTTCAGCCACTTGCCCTTCCCGAAGTACCAGAAGTTCACCGGGAGCTTGACGAACTCGTCCAGGCAGAGGATGAAGTACACCCACATCTCCGGGAGCTTGAAGACAAAAGCGCACAGGAGGCCGATCGGCACCGCATACACCCACATGGAGAAGGTATCGCAGATCAGGCCGTAGCGTACATCGCCGCCGGAACGGAAGATGCCGCAGATCAGCATCGTATTGAGCGAAATGCCCATGATGTAATAGGCGTTGATGTAGAGCATCAGGCCGAGGTAGTCCTTGGCGGTCTGGGTGGCGTCCTTGACGGAGATGTCCATGAAGAGCATCACCAGCGGACGCAGCAGGAGGATCAGTGCACCGCCGATCAGAGCCGTCCAGACAGCCATGCCGATGAAGCGTTTGGCGTACACCTTGGCTTCCTTCAGCTTGTTTTCGCCCAGGGTCTTGCCCAGGACGATGCCCGCTGCGCTGGCTGTACCGAAGCACATCACCGTGCCCAGATTGCGCACCACCGTCGCCACGGAGTTGGCCGCAACAATGTCGCTGCTCAGGTGGCCCAGGATGATGGAATACACGCTGAAGGCCAGACCCCACACGATGTCGTTGCCCGCCGCGGGGATGGCCATTCGCAGGAAATCCCGGATCAGCTGACCGCCCTTGGCGAAGATGTACTTGACGCGCAGCCGGATCTTCCTGCACATCAGGCCATCCGCCACACATACAATGGCCTCCACCGCACGGGTAATGGTCGTCGCCAGCGCCACGCCGATGATCCCCAGTTGCGGGAAGGGGCCAATGCCGAAGATAAAACAGGCATTGAGCACCACGTTCATGAGGACAGCGCTGCAATGGATGACAGCGGTCATCATGACCCGCTCCACGCTGCGCATGACGCTCAGGTAGATCTGTGCAACGGCGCCCAGCACATAGCTGGCGCTCACCACCCGCAGGTACTTTTCGCCCTCAGCGATCAGGGCCAGATCATTGGTGAAGATGTGCATGATGGCTGCCGGACAAATGGCCGCCGCCAGCGCAAAGGGAATGGACACCATCAGCGCACAGCGCAGGGCCACACCCAGCACCTTCTCCACCGTGCCGCGATCCCCCTTGCCCCAATACTGGGCCGCCATGATCGCCGACGCGGAGGACAGGCCATAAATCAGGTTGCTCATAATGAAGTACACCTGACCCGCCAGAGACGAAGCGCTCAGCGCATCCTGGGAGACATAGGAAAGCATGATGACGTCGGCAGAGTTGACCGCCGTGTCCATAAGGTTTTGAAGCGCGATGGGCAGCATGATCCACAGCGCATTCTTATAGAAGGCCCGCTTCTCCGCCTTTGAGCCGAGGGCCGGGCTGACAGTAGCGCTCACAGGGAATCCTCCTTGGTGATTGATACCCACACAATGATTCGCCGCGATTCGGCTTTTCCCTGCCGGATGGAAGAAAAAAAGCGGCCTGTCACATCTGTAAAACTTTCCAGCCCTGCAATACTCTTCCCTGCCCCAACGTTGTATGAGCAGAACCCGCTGTGAAAGGAGTACGCTTATGAAACGCCTTTTTGTTCTGCTGATGCTGCTGTGCCTTTCACTGGCACATGCTGAAGCACCGCCCGTCATGCTGCTGCCTCAGGGACATGTCTGTCTTGCCAGCGAACCGGTAGGCCCAAATGCTGAGCATCGTCTGCTGGCTTTGGCGGCGCCGGAGGAAAATGCGGTCAAGCTGGCCATGGCTGCCCGGGGCGAAGACGGCATCTACCGCGTTGAGGCCTTGAGCGGGATGATCATTACTCTGGACGACTGGAATCCCGACGCCATATGGATGCTGGACAAATGGAAGGATGGACAACCCTATTTCTGGTGGGGCGTGGGCAAACCGGATACGACAGACGAATTCTACCTGCTGCTTAAGCAGGATACAGACCTCGGCTGGATGGTGACCAACGGCTTTTATGTGGAGAACATCACCGGCAACACATACAATTTCACCTATGCCGAGCCAGGATTCCTCCAGGTGAGCGGCGAGACGATCTCCCCCGCGATCCTCTGGCCAACAAAGCTGTCAATGCAGCTGGAGGGCTTCGTCATGTACGAGGTCGATCAGGTTTGCGGCCCTGCACTGCGTTATTTGGACCGTTTCAGCCTGACGCACACCGTGGACGAACAGGACGAAACCTACCGCATCATCTGGTAAAGGAAAAGGCCTCCCTTGTGAAAGGGAGGCCTCATTGTCAGCCGGTGATCACCCCGGCTTATCCGAAGAACTGGAAACCGATATACGCCGCATAGACGCACAGCAGCGTGATGCCCTGCCAACGCTGCAGCTTGCCGCGGAAGATGGCGGGCAGCGTCATGAAGGCCATGACAAAGAACATCAGCGGAATGTCCACCACCAGGGACGCATTCATGCCGGCAATCGTCTTGCTGGCAGGCACCGCGAAGGGAGAAAGCGTCACGGACAGACCGGACACCAGCACCAGGTTGAACAGATTCGCGCCGATTATATTGCCCAGCGACAAAGCGCCATGTCCCTTGGCTAGAGCGGTCACCGCCGTCACCAGCTCAGGCAGCGAAGTGCCCAGCGCCACGAAGGTCAGCGCGATCACTGATTCCGGGACGCCCAGCGCCTGAGCGATCAGCGTGCCGTTGTCCACCAACAGGTCAGCGCCAAAGGCAATCGCAGCCGCGCCCAGCACCAGTTTCACCACGTCCATCACGGGATTGGAAGCCGCAGCACTTTCCTCCGCCGCAGGCTGGGCAGGCAGCTTCTTCACCCGCAGCACGTTGTACACCATATATGCCGCGAAGATCGCCAGCAGCACCAGGCCCACCAGCCGGGTAAATTCCCCCAGGAAGACCGCAACGCCCGCATACAGCAGCGCCGCACCGAAGAAGAACAGCACCGGCACCTTGAGAGAGGCCGCCTCCACCTTGGGCGGACGCACCGCAATGGTGATCGCCGCGATCAGCGCGGTATTGCAGATGATCGAGCCGATCGCGTTGCCGTAGGCGATCTCGCCGTGGCCGCTGAGCGCGGAAGATGCGCTCACCATCACCTCCGGCAGCGTCGTGCCGATCGATACGACCGTCGCGCCGATGAGAAGCTCCGGGATATGGAAGCGGTGGGCGATGCCCGTGGCGCCATCCACAAACCAGTCGCCGCCCTTGATCAGCAGGATCAAGCCAAGAGCAAACAGCAAAACAGGTACCAGCATCGTTTTCATCCTTTCTAATACGTTGGGATGTTTGTACAGGATAACAGTAACACATTTGCCCACCGGACGCAAGGGCTTTGGTCCGAGTTGTCAAAAATCATGTCCGAAATGTCGCCAAACGAAAGGAGCCGCCCATCCGGACAGCTCCATGTGTGCTGGTGAAGGGATTTGAACCCCCAAGGTTTCCCCGTCTGATTTTGAGTCAGATGCGTATGCCGTTCCGCCACACCAGCGAACGATGGGTATTATACCACAGTTCCTGCCAGATTGCAAGTGGGGAATGTGAAAAGGCTCCGTCCGATTGGACGGAGCCTTGCCTGTTATTCAGCCTTTTCTGATGTGATCTCCTCAAACGCCTGATTCCACTTCATCAGGGCACGTACGGCCTCGCGGAGGATACCATACTCATTCAGCCCTGGCGCAGCAAAGATCAGCACGTCCGGGTTCATGCGGCTGGGCATGATGCGCTTGTCCGCCTGTGCCATGGCGGTGATGTAGCCCTCGTCATCCTGGGGCAGATGCTTCAGGTCGATCTTCAGCACCAGGAATCCGCCGGGTTTGTAGGTCACCTGGCTGATGGCCAGCTTGTTCGCCTGGGCGCGGAGCTGGGCGATGTCCAGCAGCGTCTCCACCGGCGGCGGCACCTCGCCGAAGCGGTCGATCAGCTCGTCCACGATATCTGCGCGATCCGCATCCGTCACCAGCGAGGCGATGCGCTTGTACATTTCCATGCGCTGGCGGTCGTCCTTGACGTAGGATTCGGGCAGGTACGCGTCCACCTTCACGTCCACGCGGGTCTCGAAGTGAGGCTGCGCGGGCGCCTTGCCGGCCAGCTCGTCCTTGGTTTCCGCCAGCACTTCCTCCATCAGCTTGCAGTACATGTCGTAGCCGACGGTGGCCAGGTGACCGTGCTGCTCCGCGCCGAGGATGTTGCCCGCGCCGCGGATCTCCAGGTCGCGCATGGCGATGCGGAAGCCCGCGCCGAACTCGGTGAACTCGCGAATCGCCGCCAGACGCTGATCCGCCGTTTCCGACAGATTCCGGTCCGGGCGGACGGTAAAGTACGCATACGCCTGCCGGTTGGAGCGTCCCACGCGGCCGCGCAGCTGGTACAGCTGGCTCAGGCCGAAGCGATCCGCATCAAAGACGATCAGCGTGTTCGCCGTGGGCACGTCCAGGCCGGATTCGATGATGGTCGTGCACAGCAGCACGTCGTAGCTGCCGCCGTAGAAGTCCATCATCACGTCCTCGAGACCGTGCTCCTTCATCTGGCCGTGGGCCACGCCGATGCGAGCTTCCGGTACCAGGGCGCGGAGGCGGGCGTAGAACTCGTCGATGCGCCTGACCTGGTTGTAGAGGAAGTACACCTGGCCGCCGCGGGAGATTTCGCGCAGGATCGCGTCGCGGATCATGCCGTCGTTGTAGTCCACCACGCGGGTCTGCACCGGCAGACGCTCCTCCGGGGGCGTCTCCAGCACGGACATGTCGCGGATGCCCACCATGGACATGTGCAGCGTGCGCGGGATGGGCGTGGCAGAGAGCGTCAGCACGTCCACGGTGTTCTTCATGTTCTTGATCTGTTCCTTGTGCTGCACGCCGAAGCGCTGCTCCTCGTCCACGATGAGCAATCCCAGGTCATGGAACTGCACGTCCTTAGCCAGCAGGCGGTGGGTGCCCACCAGGATGTCGATCTCGCCCTTTTTGAGGCGTTCCAGGATGTCCTTGACCTCCTTGGGCGTACGGAAGCGGGACAGCACCTCCACCCGCACCGGGAAGCCCTTGAAGCGCTTGAGCACCGTGTTGTAGTGCTGCTGCGCCAGAATGGTCGTAGGCGCGAGGATGGCGACCTGCTTGTCGTCCATGAGGGCCTTGAAGGCCGCGCGCAGGCTCACCTCGGTCTTGCCGTAGCCCACGTCGCCGCAGAGCAGACGGTCCATGTTCTTCGGGGACTCCATGTCCGCGGTGATCTCCGCGACGGACTGGGCCTGGTCGGGGGTCAGCTCGTAGGGGAACTGATCCTCGAACTCCCGCTGCCAGGGAGTGTCTGGGCTGAAGGCGAAGCCGGTGGCCTTCGTGCGGGTGGCGTAGAGCTTCACCAGATCGAAGGCAATGGCCTTCAGGCCCTCGCGCACCTTCGCCTTCTGCTTCTGCCACTCGGAGTTGCCCAAGGAGTTCAGCTTCGGGGGATTTTGCGGATTGCCGATGTAGCGCTGCACGCGATCCAGCTGCTCGATGGGCACGTTCAATTTGTCGCTGCCCAGGTACTGGATCTGCAAAAAGTCGCGCCGGATGCCGCCGGGGCCGCCGATCTTGATCTGCGTCGTCCCCAGGAACACGCCCACGCCGTACTCCTCATGCACCACGTAATCGCCGGGCTTGAGGTCGGTAAAGGCGGCGATCTTCTCTCCCGCGTGGCTGCGTTTCTTGACCTTGCGGTAGCCCGCGCCGTACACATCCGTGTCGCTGACGACGACCAGGCCCGCCTCCGCCCAGCGGAAGCCATGGCCCAGCGTCCCGGGCAGGATGGTCACCTTCCCCGGCGCAAGGTCGGATGCGTCCTCGGCGAATTTCGCAGACACCTCCAGCTCCCGCAGGCTGTTCTCCAATCGCTGACCGCGAGCCACGCCGCCGCACAGCAGCGCGATCCGATGCCCCGCAGCGATCCAGTCCTTGCAGTCCTCCGCCAGCAGCTTCACCTGATTGGAGTAGCCCTGGATGCGCTCGACCTTCAGGTCAATCGCGTCCTGCACGCGCACGCCGCCCATGCCCTCGAGAAACTCCGTCACCGCCACCACGCAGCGGCCCTGCATCGCGGCGACCAGCTCTTCCCAAGTCATCAGCAGATTCTGCTGCTCCACGACGGCCTCGCCGCGGCCCATGGCGGAATCAAGATCCTCCGCAAAGCCATTGCGGCGTTCCTCGGCGCGCTTGCGCAGCATGTCCGGGTCGCTAAGGAACACCACGTCCGGCTGGTACCAGTCGATGACGGTGTGCATGTCGTCGGTCAAGACGGGCAGCCACGCGCGGATGCGCCGGAAGGGCAGACCGTTCTCCACCGCGTCGGCGTCCCGCATGAGCTGGGCCGTGCGGCGTTCCAGCTCAGCAATGCGGCTGGCGGTCTGTTCGCGCTGCTTCACTTTGGGAGAGATCTTCTTATCATAGTACGCCGCGTCGTCCTCCGCATCATCGGGGAGCGGCGGCAGGTCGGCAAACAGGCTGGTTTCCTGGGGCTTGTCGGGGCGGCCGTTCTTGATGGCGTCGCGCATGCGCTGCGCGGCGGTGGCAGCCTCCTCATCTCCCAGCAACACCTCGGTGGCTGGCGGCAGGACGACTTCCTCCGCGTGGTCGAGGCTGCGCTGGCTCATGGTGTCAAACGCGCGGATGGAGTCGATCTCGTCCCCGAAAAACTCGATGCGCAGCGCCACGGCTCCGGCGGGCGGATACACGTCGACAATATCGCCGCGCTGGGCACACTGGCCCTTGCCCTCGACCATGCTGACCCGCTCGTAGCCCATACGGGTCAAGCTGCGGATGAGCTCGGCGGGCTCGGTATTGTCGCCCAAGTGCAGGCGGATGGTCTGCTCGGCAAAGCGGTTGGCGCTGCCCATGCGCTGGACGGCAGCTTCCAAAGACGCGCACAGCAAGGAGACCTCGCCGGACGCGACCCGCGCGAGGGTTTCGAGCCTTCGCCACGCGCTCTCGTGGGAGGATGCGCCGCGGGTCAGGTCGATTTCGCCTCCGGGCAAGCATGCACAGCGGGTTCCGAGGAGCTGCTGGCCGTCATCGGCGTCGTGGGTGGCCTTGAGGTCATTGCCGGAGAGCAGCAGAACGCGTTTGCCGGTTTCCTCCGCAAGCTTCGCAGCGACGAAGGCAGCCATCGTGTCCGGCAGGCCGGTCAGCGCGATGGTTTTCTGCTCGTCTGCAGCAGCGGCAAGGCGTGCCCACGCCGGGCTGGTGGGGGTGAATAAGGGTTGCTTCATAGTGATCCTTTCATAACGGTGTCAAAGGGCTCTCCCGCCGGGAGAACTCCCGCGTGAACGGGTGAGAGGGCTTCTTGCGGTTTTCCTCGCGAGCAACAGGTTTAGTTAGTGGCTCTGTTGTCCTTTCCTTTGCGGCTGGGCGAGCTGTTTCGGCGAATCCTTGCGGATTCGCGAAAGGCGCGTGGGGATTTTGCGTCTGCGGACGGAGGGCCTCCGGCGGCAGGGGCCCTGCCCCTTGACCCCGCGAAGGGCCTCAGGCCCTCTCGACACCCGTTTCGCGCTGCGGCGCGAGGTTATGCGCGGTTGCCCAGCTGCATGGCGTGGTCGATACCGTTCTTCAGCCAATCCTCTACCACATCAGCGGCCTTGGCGAAGGTCTTCTCCATCGCCTCACGCTCCTCCGCCATGCGATACGTGGACAGCACCCAGTCCGCCAGATCCCAGCCCTCCGGCTTGGAACCAACGCCGACCCGCACCCGCGGAAAGCCCTGCTGTCCGCCAATGCACTGCAGGATCGACCGCATGCCATTGTGCGTGCCGCTGCTGCCCGACTTCCGCACACGGAGCTTGGCCGCCGGCAGATCAATATCATCATAGATGACCATCAGGTTCTCCAGCGGACACTTGTACCACTGCAGCAGCTGCTGCACGCACTCGCCGGAAGCATTCATGAAGGTCTGCGGCTGGCACAGCACCACCCGCTTGCCGTCCACCATCACTTCCGCCAGCATGCCGTCGAACTTTTTTTTCGTCAGCGGCGCGTTCCAGCGGCGGCTGAGCACCTCAAGGGACTCCCAGCCCGCATTGTGCCGGGTCTTCGCATACTGCGCGCCGGGATTGCCCAGGCCCACAACGATGTATGTTTCCATCATGATTTCCTTTCTCCAAAACACGGTATGGCGGAGAGGGCCGAATACCCCCTCCGCGAAATTTGTCGGTTGTATGCCGGATCACTCCGCCTTCAGTCGATCCACTTCCGCCTGAACAGTCGCCTTATCCACGAAATTCAGCGGAGAGAAGCGGCCTTCCAGCGCCGTTTCCAGCTTCTCGATGGCGGCGTCCTTATCGCCGTTGTCCAGGTCGTAACGGCTGAGGAACCACAGGCTGTCGATCTGGTTCGGCTTCTCCTCATGGGCCTTGTCGAACCACTCCTTGGCAGCGGCCTTGTCGCCCATCACGCGATACAGGAACTGGCCCTTGTTGTCCAGGCAGACGGGATCCTCATCGTCGTACTCCAGGGAGTCGTCGATCAGCTTCACGGCCTTATCGATCTTCTCCTGCCACTGCTGATCAATGATGGCCTGCTTTTCCTCCACCGTCAGGCCCTCGCCGGGCACAGGATCGGAGAACTCATGCGGACCGGGTACCATCACCACGGTTGATTCATCCGCCACGGGCTTTCCCTGAGACAGCAGCTCCACATACAGGTATCCCAGCGTCTGGTAAGTCTGGCCGGTTGCCGTACGCTGATGCTGCTTTTCCAGCAGCTTCACGCCCTTTTCCAGCTGACCGGTTTTGGCACAGCAGGCAGCATAGTCCACAAAGAGCTGGCTCTTGCGGTCAGGGGTGAGGTCAGGAGCCTTCTGCGTCTTGAGCAGCAGCGCCATGGCCTGCTCATAGCTGCCCTCGCGGATCAGCAGCAGCGAGTAGCCCAGCATCATGCGGGCTTCCATCACGCCGCCCTCGTCGATAGCCTCATGATAAAGCTGCTTCGCCTTGACCAAATCGCCCTTGTTGTGGGCACGCAGAGCCATATTGCCCTTCCAGCTGGCAGTGAACGCCTTCATAAATCCCATACGTGTGTCTCCTTCGGATGTTCAATCACTTGTGTGAGCGGCCGCTTTTCTCCGCAGACGCTCATAACGGTATTGTAACGCATTTCGCGCCTCTTGTACAGCCGAATCTTCAAATAAAGTTGGTTCGGCGAGGCGCATCATGGCCTTGCGCACCACGTCCAGGGCGGCAGCGTAGTCCCTTTCGGCATGCTCATAATGCTTGGCCAGCTCCACATAGGGGGTGACGCCCCCCTCGCCCCGGCGGATCATCTCCTGCCAGATGCGTACGGCCTCTCCCCGCTCGCCGGACTTTCGGTAGCTGATCGCCAGGCGGCTTTGGGACGCCGCATGCATCTCGCCCCCGGCCAGCTCATAGCAGCGTCGCGCCTCCTCTGCATGGTGGAAACGATCCAGCGCGACGCCCATCGAGTACACATCCTCGTCAAAGCGCAGCTGCTCGGGGTTCTCGTACATGCGGCACATGTGACTGAGAAGATTCTGCAGGCTGACGATGTCCTGCTCGTTGTGTTCAAGCACATCGTCCAGGAGCGAAAAATCGCCGTTCTTCAGGTAGGAGAAGAACCTTTCCGGTACCTGTGCGCCGGGCAGATCGTCCACACGGGGGATGCCCAGGAGGGCCTCCTCCAGATTGGTGAGGTTGCAGTGCCGCAGACGCAGCTTCCACACGCGCCGCGCAATGTGCAGCAGGTCGATGTGGGGTTTCTCCAGGCAATCCGTGCGGATGCGGTTCATGATGAAGCGGTTTTTCAGCAGCGGCAAGTCGAAGGTTTTGCCGTTGAAGGAGCACACCACGTCGAATTTCTCTGCCACGCGGACGATCTCCTCCAGCAGGAAGCGCTCCTCGGGGTAATCGCGCATGACCAGCTGCCGCACATGGAAGGTACTCCCCTCCTGCCAGCCCAGGCCCACCTCGAAGGCAACGGTGCCCGCGCCCATCAGGCCGGTGGTCTCGGTGTCCAGGTAGAGGATGCGCTCGGCTGAGAAGTCCGCAGGCATGTCGTCGCCCTGCATGAGCATGACGGTTTCCCGGCGGATGGGATACGCGGCGGCGGTGTGGGTGGATTCGGTGCGCCAGCAGTCGGTGAAGGCGGGACTCGCCTCGGGAGCGGTGGGCTGCACGGTGACTTTGACCTTGGGGCGCTCGATGGCCTTGAGCTTGTCGCGCAGATTCATGGCGTGTCCTCCTTTCTCCCCTGCCAAAGGCTCTCCCGCCGGGAGAGCTGTCGCCTGTGGCGACTGAGAGGGCTTATGCGGCGTTTGGGTCAATCTGACGGTGCAGTATGTGGGGCGTCATGCTGTTTCTTTGGGGCAGGGTGAGCTGTTTCGGCGAATCCGTTGGATTCGCGAAAGGCGCGCGGAGTATTTTTCGTCTGCGGACGAAAGTCTCCGACGGCAAGGGGCCCTGCCCCTTGACCCCGCGAAGGGCCAACGGCCCTCTCGACACCCTTTTCTCGGCTCCTTAGCGGGTTAGCTCCGTCAGCAGCTCATATGCTGTGCGTTTACCCGTCGTGCCGATCTCCCCCATCGGGCCGGCACAGCTCGGACAGCCGAAGGGACAGGAGCAGTCCGCCACGATTTGCAGCGCCTGCTCCAGCAGCAGCTGCTGCATGCCATAGGCTTTGTGACTCAAGCCCACGCCGCCCGGGCAGTTGTCATACAAAATGATCGTCGGCTTGTTCGTGATCGGCGACTTCACCTGATACAGCACCGCCACGTCCTGGGGCGCACACATCAAACTCAGCGGCGCCACGATCCGCAGCAGGTTCGTCACGCCCAGCATGCCGTTTTTCAGCGTGTCGGAGTCATACTTCGCCGCCAGCTCGTCCGGCAGCGTCCACCACATGGCGGTGGTATGCATGTCCGTCTCCGGCAGACGCACATGGCCGAAGCCCAGCGTCTCATGGGTGTCAAACTTGATCTTCTTGAACATCGTCACCAGCGTCGAAACGCGCACCTCGCCCAGTCCACGGTGCACGCCGCCCCGCTCGTCCTCGCGCTCGATATCTAGCAGGGACAGCGTCACATTCAGGTCAGCGTCGGTGTAATAGCCCGTGTCCACCCGGCGGATGAACGCCTTGCACGCATCGAAATCCAGCTTCTCCACCTGGTACTGCTGGGCCTCGTGCATGTAGATGGCGTTCTCGTGCAGCAGCATCGGCACGGTGAAGCGGTCCATCTCGCCGATGACGCGATGCTTCTGCGGGTTGGAGACATCGATGATCATGAAATTCTCTTCGGCGGACGCGCTGCGCAGGCTGATTTCGCTCGCCGGGAAGTCCTCCGCCGACCAGTGGTAACGCCCTTCCACATGGCGGACGATGCCCGCGTCGCTGAGGTACTCCAGCAGCTCCGGCGTGCCGGGGGCGTTGCCGAAGGCGTCGCCGTCCTCAAAGGGCAGCTCGAAGGCCGCGCACTTGAAGTGGCTGAGCAGGATGTACAGATTGTCCGGGTTGAGCAGCGCATTCTCCGGGCTCTGGCGAAGGAAATAATCCGGGTGCGCCACGATATACTGGTCGATCGCCGCGGAGGACGCGACGTAGAACACGATGCTCGTCCCCTTGCGGCGGCCGGCGCGGCCCGCCTGCTGCCACGCAGAGGCGATCGTCCCCGGGTAACCGCAGAGTACGCAGGCATCCAGCGCGCCGATGTCGATACCCAGCTCCAGCGCATTGGTGGACACCACTGCATCAATGGAGCCCGCACGCAGGCCCTTTTCAATCTCTCGGCGCTCGGTGGGCAGGTATCCCCCGCGGTAGCCGCGCACCCGTCCGGCGTTGCCCAGAGGGTCGCGGACGAGATCCTTCAGGTACTTCGTCAGCACCTCCACCGTCAGCCGCGAGCGGGCGAAGGTGATGGTCTGGATGCCGTTTTTCAGCAGCATGGAGGCGATATTCCGCGTCTCCGGGATCACGCCGCGCCGGATGCCCAGCTGGCGGTTCACCACCGGCGGGTTGTAGAACACGAAATGCCGCGCGCCCATAGGAGCGCCGTTGTCGTCGACCATTTCCACCGGGTGGCCGATGAGGGTTTCCGCCAGTTCCTGCGGATTGGCGATGGTCGCCGAGCACAGGATGAACTGGGGCTTCGACCCATAAAACTCGCACAGGCGGATCAGGCGGCGCAGGACATTTGCCAAGTTCGACCCAAACACGCCGCGGTAGGTGTGGATCTCGTCGATGACGATGTAGCGCAGGTTCTCGAACAGCTTGACCCACTTGGTGTGATGGGGCAATATGCCGCTGTGCAGCATATCCGGGTTGGTCACCACGATGTGCCCTGCCTGCCGCACGGCCTTGCGCGCCGCACCGGGGGTGTCGCCGTCGTAGGTGTAGGTCTTGATGTCCACGCCCATCGCCTCGATCAGCTCGTACAGCTCGCTGACCTGATCGGCACTGAGCGCCTTGGTCGGAAACAGGTACAGCGCGCGAGCGTCCTCATTCTGCAGAATGGCGGACAGCACCGGCAAATTGTAGCACATGGTTTTGCCGGAAGCCGTGGGGGTCACGACGACCACATCCTGCCCCGCCAGCACGGACTTCACCGCGTGGGCCTGATGGGTGTACAGTTGATGAATCCCCCGCTTCTGCAGCACAGGAATCAGCCGCTGATCCAGATTCTCCGGAAAAGCGGCATACTGCGCCTCGCGGGGCGGGATGGTCTCCCAACGCACGACGTTTCGCATGAACAGCGGGTCGCTGCGAAGCTGTTGGGTAAGCTGATCTACATTCATGGCGGAGCCGCCTTTCACGGTGAGATGACGGGCGAGCCCTGCCCGCCCCTACGGATGCTGTGTTTGTTTTATTATATCGTCTGTCTGTTCCCTTGTAAAGGCGAACACTCTCAATATTTTCAGAATCCTTGAAAAACAAAAACCTCCGATTGTCGCACAACAATCGAAGGTCATGATGCATCCTCTGCTAAGGCGTGACGAACCGGCGAACCGATTACGCTTCCTTGCGGGTACGGGGGAGCGCACGAGTGACGTTGCCGCTGCGCAGGCAGCTGGTACAGACGTTCATACGCTTCGCGGTACCATTGACCACAACGCGGACATTCTGAACATTGGGAGCCCAGATGCGGTTGGTCTTACGGTTGGAGTGGCTGACATTGTGACCATTCAGCGTACCCTTGCCGCAAACTTCGCAATACTTACCCATGGAAATCCACCTCCTTGTTGGAGTATGCACACATCAAAGCCTTGCTATTATATCACAGGCATTGCGGAAAAGCAAGGGGCAAAAGCAGGATTTTCCGGGATTTTGCAGGGAATTTTGCAAAAAAGAATCAGGCGGACAGCATCTGTCGCCCGCCTGAATGCTTCTGTTATTCAGCAGGGATATACTCACCGTAGATGAACTCGTGGATTCCCTCAATATTCTCACGGAGACGCTTGTCGGTGCGGAAAGCCACGACGGATGCGCCGCCGGAAGTGGTGTAATACTTCCAGGTTTCATCCATCGGGACGCGGTTCTGCTCCAGCAGCGGCTCGCCGTTGGACAGGCGGGTCAGGATATCGGACTTCAGCACGCCCATGGCCAGGTTCAGCATGTCCTTGGCGGACATGTTGGTCTCCGCGTAGGGCAGGCAGGTCTCCAGCAGACCCAGGAGCTTATTCATGTCCAGGCCGCCATCCAGCACCTTGCCCAGCAGCAGCTCCAGCAGATGACGCTGACGCTCGGTGCGCTTGAAGTCGTTGTCGGTGGAGCGCAGACGGGCATACATGACCGCCTGGATGCCGTCCAGGTGCTGCACGCCGTTCTTCTTCTCCAGCGGAACGCGCTTGTAGTCCTTGCCCTGGTTATCATATTTCGGGGGATTCTTTTTGATGTAGGCATTGATCGCAGCAGCTTCCTGCTTGGTCAGCTCGATATCAATGCCGCCCAGCTCGTCAATAATGGAAGCCAGGCCGTAGAAGTTGATGACCACATAGTGCTGGATGTTCAGCTCCAGCAGGTTGTTCATCGTGCGCATAGCCAGCTGACCGCCGCCATTCTTATAGGCCACGTTGATGCGGTTCTTGCTCTTGTAGCCGGGAATGGTGACATACAGGTCGCGCAGGACGCTGGTGAGCTTGATAGTGCCATCATCCTTGTTGATGGACACGATGATCTGCACATCGCCGTGCTGGGTGCTGTTCTTGCTGTCCATATCCGCCGTGCGTCCGTCGATGCCGATGAGCAGGATATTGACCACATTGTCCGGCAGATTCTCATTCAGATCCAGGGAATCGGGATCGACGGTTTCATCCCGCTCGCCATCAAGGATCTCAATGGCAGCAGCCAGTTCCTCGTCATCCTCGGGGATGTACACCTCGTCCTCAGCAGACACAGCATCTTCGCTGTCAATAACGATCGCGTCATCAAAGCCCTCCGCCACGTCCTCCGCGGAAGCCAGGGGCAAAACCATGCACAGCATCATCAACATCGCCAGCAGGCGCTTCTTCATATTCATTCCAGGGTCCTCCTTGTTTGAGGTATCCTCTACATTATAATCGTTTCTCGCGCAAATTGCAATATTGCGGCAGGAATTGTTACATCGTCCGCTTATCTTCCTGTGGGCTGATTCAGCTCGTCCAGCGACAGCTCGAAGGAGGGGATGAATTCGCGGATGAAATCCTGCACCTCCGGCAGATCGATCTGCTCCAGGCCCCGCTTGATGGACTCCCCTGCCGCTTCGAATTCACGGTTGCCGGCGCGCTTCTCCTCCAGGCACTTCAAATATGCGCTGATGGAGTCTGCCGCCTTCACCACCTGCCTGTCGTAGCCCTCCGGGGCGCTCAGGTAGGGTTCGTATGCCGTGCGCATGCCGTCGGGCAGCATGGACAGCAGACGGTCGTTGGCCATGCGCTCCACGTCCTTGTAGGACTTGCGCAGCTCGTCGGTCTGGTACTTGACGGGCGTGGGCATATCGCCGGTGATCACTTCGCTCACATCGTGATACACGCCCAGGGCCAGCACATGCTCCGGGTCGACATCACGGCCATAGGTATCGCGGCCGATGATGGCAATGGCATGGGCGATCATCGCCACCTGCAGGGAATGCTCCGCGTCGTTCTCCGGCATGACGGAGCGCATCAGGCCCCAGCGGCGGATATAGCGCAGACGGCTGACATAGGCAAAAAAGTGGTGCTTCATCCGGGTTCCTCCACGTTCTGATGAGGTCGGGCTCAAGTCCGACTAACGAGAGCGATCACTTGTGATCGCTGAGTGTAGCCAACGCTCGCCTTTATGGCGAGTGATGGCCGATATATTGTAGCAGAAAACGACCTCCGGCGCAATGATAATCTTTTCCTTGACAAGAACCGTCATACGGACTATAATGTTACCGAAATCGCATCCACCGCTGGGGGTGCGGCAAGAGGGGGATCCCCTTCCTGCTGCTGAGAGAGCGCAAGCTCGACCCTTGGAACCTGTGTAGGTCATCCTACCGTAGGGAAGCGGAGCCGCATGGCGCGATTCTTCATGAAACCTGGCCAGGCATGGAGAAGAAGCGTATGCTACCTGCTTTCCCGCGTATATCGCGGGTTTTTTTGTGCCTGGATGCGGCACGCAAGGTCGGGCAAAGCCCGACTAACGCGAGCAATTGCTTGCAATTGCCGCGTGTAGCCAGCGCTGCCAAAGCAGCGATGGCCGATAAAAAAAGGAGGTAATCCACAATGTTCCTGTATTCTACTGCCCTGGCGGAGGAAACCGCCGAAGAAAGCACGTCCTTCCTGAGTGAAGTGCTGGGCCGCTTCAGCGAGCTTGGCGCTACGGGCTGGATCACCATTTTCACCCTTGTCATCCTTGCCGCCATCATGGTGGGCATGAGCGTCAGCCGCAAGACCTGGACGGCAAAATCAATGGCCTACGCGGCGCTGTCCATCGCGCTGGCCTTCGTGCTGAGCTACATCAAGATCTGGCGGATGCCCAACAGCGGCTCCGTCACCCTGGCGAGCATGCTGCCGCTGATGCTCTTCGCCGCATCCTACGGCGTGGGCCCGGGCCTTCTGGCAGGCGCAGCCTACGGCATGCTGCAGTACCTGCAGGGCGGCTGGTTCGTACATCCCATCCAGTTCCTGCTGGACTACCCCCTCGCCTTCGCGCTGATCGGCCTGGCGGGCCTGTACAGGTTCCTGCCCAAGTCCTGGAGCAAATGGAGCCTCTACGCCGCAATGGTGCTGGGTGCTTTGGGCCGCTGCCTGTCCGCAACACTGGCGGGCATCTTCTACTGGGACACCGCGCCCTGGGCAAGCCTTGTCTACAACGGCGCCTACCTCGTCCCCGATACGCTGATCTGCATCGTGCTGGCAGTGTTCGTGGGCAAGCGCATCATGAAAATGATGAAAAACTGAATCCCGGCGTGCTGGCTGAAAAGGCTAGCACGCCTTTTTTGCAGGATTTCCGTCCTACACAGCGAATATATCCTTATATCGAATTTGGAGGATTATGCCCTATGCTCGACCTGTGCACCCTTGGAACCGGCGGCACCATGCCCATGCCCGACCGGGCGCTTGCTGCCCTGTATGCCCGCGTGAACGGCCGCGCCCTGCTCATTGACTGCGGCGAAGGCACGCAGGTGGGCGTGCAGAAGCTCGGCTGGGGCATGCAGTGCATCGACGGCATCCTGATCAGTCATTTCCACGCGGATCACTGCTCGGGACTTCCCGGCATGCTGCTGGCATTAACGAAGGCGATGCGCACCGAGCCGCTGCACATCTACGGCCCGGTGGGCTTGACGCAGATCGTGAACGGCCTGCGGGTCATCGCACCGCAGCTGACATTCCCGGTTGTACTCCACGAGCTGTCGGGGCAGACTGAATTTGAGCTGATCGGCATGCAGATTACCGCTTTCCCGCTGGATCACGGCATGCCCTGTCTGGGCTTCCGGCTGCATCTGCCGCGCAAGGCCGCCTTCGACCCGGAGAAGGCCCGCGCGCTGAACGTTCCCCTGCCCCTATGGAAGTCGCTGCAAAGGGGTGAATCCGCCGAGGTGGACGGGCGCGTCATCCGCCCGGAGGACGTCATGGGCACGCCGCGGCAGGGCATCACGGTGCTTTACGCCACGGATACCCGCCCTGTGGACGCGATCCCCGATCTGGGCTTCCGCTGCGATTTGATGATCCTGGAGGGTATGTACGGCGCGGAGGAGAAGCTCCCCCTGGCGGTGAAGAATCATCACATGCTCTACCGTGAAGCCGCTGCCCTCGCCCGGGATGCAGAGGCCGGACGGCTCCTGCTGACCCACTTCTCCACCTCCATCGAGGAGCCGGAGGAATTCCTCGACAACGCGCGGGATATTTTCCCCGACACCGACGTTGCCGTGGACGGCATGACGATCACACTGCAATATCCGTAAAAATGGAGGGCACTATGCAATCCTTCAACAATAAGATGCTCCGCTTCTTCCAGGATCTGTGGCCGGCGGAGGAAAAGCCCATCGTGCTGGGCGAAGGCAATGCCGATCATCCCCCGGTGATGCTCATCGGCGAGGCCCCCGGCGAACAGGAAAGCCTGCAGGGGCGTCCCTTTGTGGGCAAGGCCGGCAAGAACCTCGATGGCTTCCTTCGTGTGCTGGAGCTGAACCGCGAGGACATCTACATCAGCAACGTGGTGAAGATCCGCCCAACGAAGGTGTCCGACAAGGGCCGCGTATCGAACCGCCCGCCAAACAAGGAGGAGCTGGCGCTGTTCACGCCCTACCTGATGGAGGAGATCCTCCTCGTGCAGCCGAAGATGATCGTGACCCTGGGGAACTTCGCCCTCAAGGCGCTGTGCGGCCCTAAGGCCATCATCGGCGACATGCACGGCCGGGAGACCCGCGTCACCGTGAATCACGAAAAGCAGGAGGGCGAATTCGCGCTTTTCCCGCTGTATCATCCGGCAAGCATCATCTACAACCGCAGCCTGCAGGAGGTCTATGACGGAGATCTGCAGGCGCTGAAATCCCTCCTCTGACCTCCCCTTTCATTCAAGCCCGTAGCCCGGCCGATGAGCGGCCGGCCGCGCAACGCCAAGCCCGCGCCAATTTCCACGCGAGCTCACTCCATCCGAAGGTGCTCAACCCAATCGCGAACCGCCCGCCGGGGCTGCCCGGCCTGACATTTCAGACATCGAAATGTATAATTGGAGCAAAACCCATTGCGCCGCGAATATCCTTGTGCTATGCTGACAGCGTAAACAAGACGGGACAGCGGTCCCGGAAGGAGGTCCATCCCCCATGTTGGAATTTATCGCTGCAAACCTGCCGATCATCATCTGCTTCGTCATCGGCATCGGACTGCTGATCCTGGAGGCATTCATGCCTGGCTTCGGCGCTCCGGGCATCACCGGCGTGATCCTGGAAGTCATTACCCTGGTGATGACCTGGTTCGAGCACGGCCCCCTCGCCACACTGGCCATGCTGCTGATCGTGCTGCTGGTGCTGGCCATCGCCATCTCGACCAGCCTTCGGTCGATCACCAGAGGCCGGCTGAGCAAGTCCAGTCTGGTGCACTCGGAGACCGAAAGCAACGAGGACGGCTACCGTTCCATCGAAGACCTGGCGGTCTTTATGGACAAGGAAGGTACCGCAACCACCGTGCTGCGTCCTGCCGGCATCGCCGATTTTGAGGGCGTACGCCTCAACGTGTCCTCCGAGGGCGACTACATCCCCGCAGGCACGACGGTCCGCATCATCAAGGTGGAAGGCGCGAAGATCCTGGTCCGCGCCGTGTAACAAGGAGATAAAGGCCATCGGCCTTTAAGTGCAGGTCATTGCTCGCAATGGCTGAATAATAGGGAGGAAAATTGTATGGATCCTATCATTTACATCGTTGGCATCATCGCACTGGTTTTCATCCTGCTGTGCATCTTCCTGAGCTTCGTGCCCGTGGGCCTGTGGATCAGCGCCCTGGCGTCCGGTGTGCACGTCAAGTGGGGCACCCTGATCGGCATGAAGATCCGCCGCATCCAGCCCAAGCGTCTGGTGTATCCCCTGATCAAGGCTACCAAGGCCGGCCTCAAGCTGACCATCAGCCAGCTGGAAACCCACTTCCTGGCCGGCGGCAACATCGACCGCGTCGTCAACGCCCTGATCGCCGCCCAGCGCGCCAACATCGACCTGCCCTTTGAAAAGGCCTGCGCCATCGACCTGGCTGGCCGCGATGTGTTCGCTGCCGTGCAGATGAGCGTTACCCCCAAGGTCATCGAGACCCCCGTGGTCGCCGCCATCGCCAAGGACGGCATTGAGCTGCGTGCCAAGGCCCGCGTGACCGTGCGTACCGACATCAGCCGTCTGGTCGGCGGCGCTGGTGAGGAAACCGTCGTCGCCCGTGTTGGCGAGGGCATCGTCACCACCGTTGGTTCCGCTGAGAGCCACAAGGCCGTTCTGGAAAACCCCGACTCCATCAGCCGTACCGTGCTGGCCAAGGGCCTGGACGCCGGCACCGCTTACGAGATCCTGTCCATCGACATCGCTGACGTGGACGTGGGCCGCAACATCGGCGCTCAGCTGGCCATGGACCAGGCTGAAGCCGACCGCCGCATCGCTCAGGCCAAGGCCGAGGAGCGCCGCGCAATGGCCGTCGCTCACGAGCAGGAAATGAAGGCCGCCGTGCAGGAGATGCGCGCCAAGGTCGTCGAGGCCGAAGCCGAAGTGCCGCGTGCCATGGCTGCTGCCCTGCGTGACGGCAAGCTGGGCGTGATGGACTACTACCAGATGCAGAACACCATCGCTGACACCACCATGCGCGATTCCATCGCCAAGGCCAGCCAGCCCGCTGCTCCCGCTGAGAAGAAGTAATCCGTCCTGAACGCAGGGACGACGTCCCACAGAAGGAGGGATCGACTTGGAAGAACTGTTTGAAGAACTGATGCCCGCCGCGATTTTCATCATCGCCGGTCTGGTAGGCACCGTCCTCAAGGCCGCCAAGAAAGCGCAAAACGGCAACCCCTACACCCAGGCCGCGTCCCCGGCACGGCCCGCTGCGGCGAAGCCTGCCCAGCCCTATCAGCCGGCGCAGCCCACGGTCACCCCGAACGTCACCGATATACCTGGCCAGACCATCGCACCCACGGTGCATGCGCATCTCCAGCCGGACTGTGATACCCATGACGCCCCCGGCAGCCTGGGTGTCACTTCCACCGAGGGCAAGGATCCTTGTCATGAGGATCAGCTGACCCATGAACGCACCTATGATGAGCCTGCAAAGGCTGCATCCGGCATGACCTTCGACTGGTCGGGCGAGAACATGGTGAAGGCCTTCGTCATGCAGGAGGTACTCACCCGTCCGTGCCAGAGGCACGCCCGCTGATACATGTAAACAAACCCGAGGGGAGCGGCTCCGCACAGGACTGCTCCCCTCTCCCCGTTGAAAAATTTCGCTGCGGGTGAAATATTTTCCCCGCGTCGCGCGTCTATATAGTGAATGCAGCTGCAAGGAGCCGTTACGATGGATAAGATTCGCGTCCTGATCGCCGACGACAACGAGGCGATGCGCACGATCGAGCGCAAAATGATCGAAAAGGTAGAAGGCTTCGACCTGGTGGGTGAAGCAAAGGATGGCCTGGAATGTGTCGAGCTGGTGGAGAAGCTCCGCCCGCAGATCGTCTTCCTGGACGTGGAAATGCCCGGCAAGACCGGCGTGGAGGCCGCACGCATCATCCAGGACATGAACCCCGGCATCATCCTGATCTTCGCCACCGCCCACGACCAGTACATGGGCGACGCCTTTGAGGTGTACGCCTTCGATTACCTGGTCAAGCCCTTCAAGGTCAGCCGCGTGATGCAGACTCTCGAAAGGGCCCGTGACCGCCTTCATCCCGAGCGGGACGAGGCGCCCCTGCCCCACACCGCCGCGCCCAAAGCACCCGCCAAACCCGCCTCCCGCATGATGCTCCACCACCGGGACGGCGTGACCTTCGTGAACATGCTGGACATCGTGCTGGTGCAGCGTGAGGACCGCGCGACGGTCATCTACACCAGGGACGGCGGCCGCTATGTTACCGGCGACAGTCTGGCTGAAACCGAAGCCCGGCTGGACGCTGCGGTCTTCTTCCGCAGCCACAAGAGCTACATCATCAACCTCAACCACATCTCCAACATCACGCCCTACGGCCGCTGGACCTACATCGTCCGCCTGACCGGCATCACCCAGGACGCCCTCATCACCCATGAAAAGTATGAGGAGCTGGAGAAAATGTTCTCGTAAGCACACAGGAGGAAGCGCCATGTACGAATCCGCCCGCGCCCACATGAAGCCCCGCGACATCCGCAGCAGAGCCTGTTCGCTCATGCGGCAGTGCTGGAAAACGCTGCTGATCGCGGCGGTGCTGATGTGCCTGTTCGGGTGGGTCAGCACTACTGTTGAAGCCCGCGGCAAGCACCTTGCCCAGCAGGCCTACGACGCTTGTAAGGAAGCCTACATCGCAGATCATCCCATGCCGGAAGGCGAGGAGGATAGCGAGGAATGGACTTTCTACATCAAATGGATGGCTTCCCACATGGCAGAACAAGCCTATGACGATGCCTACCGCCCGTGGGAATGGGCCGTTGGCGGCCTCGACCTGATCGGCCTGCTATTCTCCTGCGTCATCGCTGTCCGGCTGAGCAGGGGGCTCCTCAATGCCCTGCGCGGCGAGGAGTGCACGCCCCAATGCCTGCGTTCCGGCTGGGCGCGCACCTCCACCGTCTGCTGGCTGGCCGTCCAAAGGGAGCTGCGCATCGGGCTATGGGCGCTGCTGCCGCTGATCTTCCACTTCGCGCTGGATATTTTCTTCGGCGTGTATGCCGGTACGGTCAGCACCCTGCTGATCCTGCTGGTCGCCATTTGGGCCGGGATGCATTATGCGCTGGCCGAGATGCACCTGGCGGACGATCCTTACAGCACCATGACCGCCTCCGACGCGCTGCGCCTGGCGGTGGACGACGCCGATGCTTTCACCATCCGCGCCATGTGCGGGGTGCTGTGGCCGGTGGTCATTCCCTTTGGCGTCATGATCGTGGTCGGCTGCCTTGCGCTCTTCGGCATGGCGCCTGTTCTGCTGGCAAGTATCGTCGATGCGCTGTGCAGTCTGCTGATCACCCTTTTCCTGACTCCGTGCTACGTTTGCATTTACGACGAGAGCCGCCAGCGTATCCACGCGGCCGAAGAAGCCGTGCCGCCCACCGAAGGCCTTGCACGTGCCCGCGCCCTGGCTGCTAATGATGACTAAGGAGGCCTCCCCATGGCCGAAACCCGCCTGACGCCCGCGAAAATCCGCCGACAAGCCCTCCGCCTGCTGCGACAGTGCTGGCTGCCGCTGCTGATCGCAGCGGTGCTGCTTGCCCTGCCCAGCCTGGCTGCTGACCTCGTCCGGCTGCACGGTGAAGGTGCCGCTGCCCGCGTTGAACAGGCCGTGTTCGCCGAGTTTGAGGCCGCCAATCCCCGCCCGGATGACCCTGCCGCCCTGGAAGAATGGGAGCTTGAGCGCATTGCGCATGCCTATTTCAGCAGCGCAGACATTCATGGCGAGTGGGCTGAGCGCATGTGGCGATTCATCGGCCACGGCATTGACCTGCTGGGCGATCTGTTCGGCGCCGTGATCCTTCTCGGGCTGTACACCGGGCTGCTGGCGCGCCTGCAGGGAGAAACCGAATCCATTCGCCTTTTCTCCGGCTTCCGGCGCTGGAAGACCGCCCTGTGGCTGAAGCTGCGCATCATCGTCTGCACCTATGGATGGCTGCTGCTGGCCTTGGTTCCGGCGCTGCTGATGCCGGAGATCCTGAGCTATGCGCTGCTGATCCCCGTGGCCCTGTGGGCGCGGCTGCATTACGCGCTGGTGCTCCCCTGCATGGCCGACGACCCCGAAGCCCGCCTGTCCACTACCCAATACCTTGACCTGGGCACAGCACATATTTGCTTCTTCACCGTCGGCGGACTGGTGCGCGTGCTGTGGCCGCTGATGCTCCTTCTCCTGGCGGACGTCGCATTCGGGCTGGCCACGATCTGGCTACCCGGTCTTGCCCTGCCCAGCGAACTCTTCACGCTTTTGATGGAGACATTCACCTCCATGTTTGGATGCGCCTGCATCGCCTGTATCCACGCCGAGCTGCGGCAGGCCAGGCCTGCAGCCGAAGCCGCCTGAAAAGCAGCATTTCCACACAAAAAGCCGTCCCGGATTGCCGGGGCGGCGTTCGTTTTATCGGGATACCATCCTGCGCAGATCTTCCACAATGGGCGGCAGAATGTCCAGCACCTGGTCGATTTCCTCCTGAGTCGTGTCGGTGCCGATGGTCAGCCGGAGCGCCCCGTTGGCCTGCGCCTGGGTCAGCCCCAGCGCCATCAGCACATGGCTGGGGTCGAGAGTGCCGGAGGTACACGCGCTGCCGGAGGAGCCCGCCACGCCCACCAAGTCCAGCCGCAGCAGCAGCGCCTCGCCCTCCACCTTGTCGAAGGAAAGGTTGGCGTTGCCCGGCAGGCGCTCCGTGGGATGGCCGTTCAGGCGGGTATCGGGGACGCGGGCCATCAGGCCGCCGATCAGCCGCTGACGGAGGGCGGTCATGCGGGCAGCGTTGTCGTCCAGGTTCGCGCGGGCGATTTCGATGGCCTTGCCCAGCCCCACGATGCCGGGAAGATTCTCCGTGCCGGCCCGGAAGCCTCGCTCCTGCGCGCCGCCGTGGATGAGGCTGTCGATCTTCACGCCCTTGCGGACATACAGCGCGCCCACGCCCTTGGGCCCGTGGAGCTTGTGGGCAGACAGGGACAGCAGGTCGATGTTCATCGCCTGCACGTCGATGGGGAGCGCGCCGACAGCCTGCACCGCGTCAGTGTGGAAGAGCACGCCGCGTTCCCGGCAGAGCTTGCCGATCTCGGCGATAGGCTCCACCGTACCGACCTCGTTGTTCGCCGCCATGACGCTGACGAGGATCGTATCCTCCCGCAGGGCCCCTTCCACCTGCGCGGCGGTGACCCGACCATACTCGTCCACCGGGAGGTACGTCACGTTGTAGCCCTGCTTCTCCAGCCACTGGCAGGTGTGCAGCACCGCGTGGTGCTCGATCGCCGTGGTGATGATGTGGCCGCCCGGATGCGCCAGCGCCGCGCCCTTGATGGCCCAGTTGTCGCTCTCCGAGCCGCCGGCGGTGAAGTAGATCTCCTGGGGCGCAGCGGCGTTGAGGGCCTTCACGACCTGACGGCGGGCGTTTTCGATGGCCCGCTTGGCCTCCCGGCCGTAGCCATGGATGGACGAGGCATTGCCATAAACCTCGGTGAAATAAGGCAGCATCGCGGCCATCACGTCAGGCGAAACGGCGGTGGTGGCGGCGTTGTCCAGATAAATGCAGCGCATGGGGACACTCCTTCTTGGTTGCTGGGGATATTGTAGCACCATCGGCGAATGCTGTCAATCCGGCAGGAATTCGGCGTTTGCCGTCGAATATCCCAGCAGATCAATTCGTTTTGGGGAGGTTCCCATGGAGCGCATGTATCCCAATCAGTTCACCCGCATCGGCGTGAGCGACGAGGAAGTCCTGGCGAAGGAGAATTCGGCCTTCCACACCATTTTCTTTGATCCGGAAGAGAAGTTCTACCATGAGGTAGATGCTGATTCCTCCTGCATGGAGGACACCGGCAACCACGACGCCCGCACCGAAGGCATGTCCTACGGCATGATGATGGCCGTGCAAATGGACCGGCAGGACATTTTCGACAAGCTGTGGACCTTCTCTGACCGCTACATGCGTCAGCGCAGCGGTAAGTACGAGGGCTACTTTGCCTGGTCTGTGCAGCTGGACGGCCGGCACAACGCCGAGGGCCCCGCCCCTGACGGCGAGGAATACTTCGCCATGGCGCTCTTCCTGGCCTCTGCCCGCTGGGACGACCGCGAAGGACTGTACAACTACAGCGAGCAGGCCCGCACCATATTGCGGCACTGCGTCCACCAGCACGAGATGGTTGCCGGCGGCGACCCCATGTGGGATCCGGACAACCACCACATCCGCTTCGTCCCGGAGGCGCGCTACACCGACCCCAGCTATCACCTGCCCCATTTTTATGAGGTATTCGCTCAGCATGCCGATCCCTGCGACCGTGCCTTCTGGCAGGAGGCAGCCCGGGTCAGCCGGGCGTTCATCGCATCCTCCGCGCACCCGGTGACGGGCATGTCCGCCGAGTACACCGAGTATGACGGCGCCACGCGGCTCATGTTCCGCAAGCCCTGGGCGTACTACTCCGACGCTTACCGTGTGGCCATGAACATCGCCCTGGATACGCTGTGGAACGGCCCCGACCCTGCCACGGCCCAGGTGGTCACCCGCCTGCAGGACTTCTTCGCGCCCATCGCACAGGAAGATTTCCGCGCCTATCACCTGGACGGCACACCCTTCGACGAGCCCGCCATGCACCCTGTGGCGATCACGGCGGTGCTGGGCGCAGCGTCCATCGCGTCTGCCAGCGTCCACGCGGACGACTGGCTCCGGCGCTTCTGGAACAAGCCCCTGCGCAAGGGAAATCGCCGCTACTACGACAACTGCCTGTACTTCTTCAGCCTGCTGATGCTCAGCGGCATGTACCGCATTTTCTAAGGAGGTATTTCCCATGAACACCCTCATGGCCAACGCCATTTACGCCCTGACCAACAAGGGCTTTCCCGTGCACCACGCCCGGACGCTGGCGGACGCCAAGGCCATCGTGCTGTCCCTCATCGGCGAGGAGGCTTCCGTAGGCTTTGGCGGCAGCGTCACCATCCGGGAGATGGGCCTGTACGATTCCCTCAAGGACGCCGGGCATCCCGTCTACTGGCACTGGCAAAACGACGTGCCCAAGCCGGAGGTGTTCCAGAAGGCCGCCAGCAGCGACGTGTACCTGGCCAGCAGCAATGCCATCACGGCGGATGGCTGCCTCGTCAACATCGACGGCACCGGCAACCGCGTCGGCGCAATGATCGCCGGCCCGAAGCAGGTGATCGTAGTTGCAGGTGTGAACAAGCTGGTGGACGGCGGCATTCCCCAGGCCATCGCCCGCATCAAGACCGTAGCCTGTCCGCAAAACGCCCGCCGACTGGGACTGGACACCCCCTGTGCGGCTTTGGGCCGCTGCGACGCGGCGCATTGCCGTAAGAGCATGTGCAACGTGACCTCCATCATCGAGCGGCCCGTGGGCGGACACAAGATCACCATCGTGCTGGTGGATGAGGAGGCAGGGTACTGATTCCGATTTTCTTGACTCTGCATTTCATCTGTGATATACTGATAAAAAGTCTATGGAGTGAAAAAGTGAAACGTATTGTCTGTGAAAACTGCGGTGGAAATCATTTTGTTGAGCATGTAGGCTACCGATTCTGTGCTTACTGCAATACATGCTATGTTATTCAAGGAGTAGATTTACCCAGCGGCAATTCTCCAATGACAATTAACGAGGATATAGCTAATCTCCTACGCAAATGTCATGAGGACCCCGCAAAAGCGCACCGTTACGCCAATCTAATTCTTGATATTGATCCCTCAAACAAAGAGGCGCTAAAATTTTTGTGATTTGCGTGGAGGACGATATGAAAAGTAAAGAAATACAACAGCGATACAAGATTGATTTAGACGATTTTTTATCATTTCTTTCTGCGAATGGATTTGATCACAGCATAACCTTTACTGGATTCACTGTCCCTGACGACAAAGTAGAAGACTATATTGCTCAATTCCATCAAGTATTGGAACGTAATCAACGTATCCGTCTGGAACGTCTTATTGCCGAAGAGGAAAACAAGCGTAAAGAAATTGAGCGCAAACAAGCAGAAGCTGAGCAAAAACGGATTGAAGAAGAACGCAAGCGTCAAGCAATGGCCAACATGCTTATCACCTCAGGCTTTACCTTTGACGGTTATAGAATTGTGAAATACTCCGGCTATATTTCCGGAGACGATGCAATCCAGATTCCCCGCGGTACGTCAGGACTCTTTAGCCATGCTACAGATGTTGGTGCGAGTTTGATGGCTTCGCTTGTAAAAATCCGCCGTAACGCCCTGAACGAATTGAAGGAAGCCGCTTATGATTTGGGATGCAATGCTGTCATCGGCGTGGATTTCGACTATTTGACGCTCGACCCCGAAACAGCAAATTACAACGGCGGCACCACCTATCTTCCTTATGTATTCGGCGTCACGGCAAATGGCAATGCTGTCATCATCGAGAAATTGGAAGATTGAGCACGCAAAAGGAGCGTCCCACGCAGGGACGCTCCTTCCTTCATTCCTCCAGCCTTTCAATCGTCTGGATGCTCAGTATCTTCCACTGGCCGTTCTCCTTGACCAGCGTGGCGCGGTAGCGGGCGCTGGCCCAGTCCGGCGGATAGAGGGCGTCATTGCCGTAGGCCTCGATGTAATCCTCCGCCACCCTGCCCTTCACGCGGCCGTCAATGGCCGGGATGCGCTCGGTGATGTCCACGCGGGCGGTGGTGTCCCAGGGCCACACCCAGGTAAAACCCATCGACAGGCGGTGGTCGATGCCCACGATGTTGTACGCCTGATAGGGCGACGTGCCGTTGACGACGGTCTGCACCGCGCCGTCCCGGTTGAGGAAGCTGTCATAGAAGTACTTGCGCAGCTCATCCATGTCCTCAGTCATCATGACCACCTGAGCCCGGCGTGCCATGCCGTCCTTGAGGACGACGTAGATGTTGGTCATGTTCATCGCGTAATAAAAGCCGGTCACCAGCAGCCCCAGCACGATCGTCACGATCAGCAGCCGGGATGCGATATGCCAGATCAGTCGGCGCAGATGCTTCATCGGGCGCTCCCCCCTTTCTTCATGATGATAACGAATCAGCCGGGAATTTTCATCCCTGGGTGAGCATTTCCAGCTCGGAAAGCATTTCGGCCTCGGTGGCGGCCATGGCGGCGATGGTCTTTTCCATCAGGACTTCCAGCTCCCAGCCCAGGCGCTCCGCACCCTCGCGGATCACATCGCGGCTGCAGCCGGCGGCAAACTTCTTGTCCTTGAACTTCTTCTTGAGGGAGGACACCTCCATGTCCGTGCAAGACTTGGAGGGGCGCATCCGGGCCGCCGCACCGATCAGGCCGGTCAGCTCGTCCGCCGCGAAGAGGACCTTCTCCATCTCATGGACGGGCTCCACATCGGAGCAGGGGCCGTAGGCATGGCTGCACACGGCGTGAATGAATTCCGGCGTAGCATGGATGGCTTCCAGCAGCTCGACGCACTTTTTGCAGTGCTTGTCTGGCCACATTTCAAAGTCGATATCGTGCAGCAGGCCCACCAGGCCCCAGAAATCGGCGTCCTCACCATGACCCAGGTCATTGGCGAACCAGCGCATGGCCTTTTCGACCGTCAGCGCGTGCTGGATGTGGAAGGGCTCCTTGTTGTACTGCTGCAGCGCCGCGAGGGCGGTTTCGCGGGTGAATCCGGTGGTCATATTCGTATCTCCTTACAGTAGTTTGATCAGCATCGTGCGCTGGTCGTCCATTTCGACCTTGACCAGGCCATCCTTCTCCAGCTGCTTCATCACGTCGGAGAAGCGCTTGAAGCCGATGTTGCGCTCGTTGAAATCGGGGTAAGTGGTGATGATATCCGCCTTCAAAATGGAGGGATTGACGCGCTCAAAGCCGCCGTCCTTGTAGGCGGAGAGCTGGGCAGCAAAGGCTTCCTTCCAGTTGTCGCGGGTGAGCTGGGGATGCACCTCCGCGCCCTCCATGTTGGCATTGAGGGACACCATCACGTTGAAGTTGACGTTCTTGACATAGATGTCGCCGTACTTGGCGGACAGCTTCGTCAGCAGCTTGTAGAAGGACGAGCAGCCGTAGGCCTTCTCGTTGAAGTCGGGGCGCAGACGGGTCAATACGCCTTTCAGCTCGGAGGCGTACATCTCGTCCATGCCGGTGGCCTCGTCGATAATGGAGACGACCAGCTTGTTCAGCTCGCTCTCGTCCACCGTTTCCTCGCTGGACGCGCCCTTGCGCTCCTTGCGGGCAGGAGCAGCAGCCTTGCGGCTCACGCCCTCCAGGAACTGGAACTCGTTGCAGGCGTTCAGGAAGACATTCGACGTGGCCTCCGAGCGGCTGATGCCCAGCACGAACTTGCCCATGGACTTCAATTTACCCACCAGCGGCACATAATCGCTGTCGCCGGAAACGATGCAAAAGGAGTCGATCAGCTCGTTGGTGTAGGCGACCTCCAGGGCGTCGATGACCAGCTGGATGTCGGCGTTGTTCTTCTGGGCGATGCCGTAGCGCAAACTGGGCACGACGGTGAAGGTGTTGGACAAAAGCACTTCCTTCAGGTCGGAAAAGCGGTCGGTGTAGCCGTACACCTTGCCCAGCAAGATGTCGCCGCGGATCTTGACCTTCTCCAGCACGGAGTCCAGCGTCGCGACCTTCGCGCCGCAGTTTTCAAGGTCGATAAAGACTGCAAATTTTGCCATGATTGTTGAACCTTTCTGGAATGGAAATAGCCGCAAACGGTGCGCCTGCGTCAGATGCGGAAGGTGAAGCGATCCCCGCGGATGACCTGATGGGAGGTGTGCAGGGGCGCGCCATGCTGATCAAAGATGACCTGATTGAGCTGCAGCAGCGCCGCGCCGACCTCCACATCCAGCAGT
Source organism: Clostridia bacterium (assembly GCA_045591175.1). Lineage (GTDB taxonomy): Bacteria > Bacillota > Clostridia > Christensenellales > Aristaeellaceae > UBA11524. Next base: position 60,417 of record JAZNSI010000013.1, on the reverse strand, counting down.
TTGGCCTGCTGGGCCGTAGCGTAGCACAGGCTGATCTCATGCACGCCGCTGGCCGCCTCGATCCCCTGCTTGCTCAGCAGATGATACAGCGAGCCGGTCAGGTCCTCATGCAGAAGGGAGGCGTACCTGGGCGCAAAACGGTTGGTTTCCAGCATCACAGGATTGCCGTCAGCCATGCGCAGACGAACGATCTCGATGGCCTCATTTCCCACGAGGCCCAGGCTTTCCCGCACATCGTCCTCCACATGGACGGAACAGCCGGAGATCACTCTCGTTCCGGGCGTGCAGCCCATCATCAGGCATGCCTCATGAAAGCTGGTCACATCCTTCAAATTGGATTTGAGCCGCGGCACGCAGACATAGGTGCCCTTGCCCTGCATGCGGCGCAGGAGGCCTTCGCGGGTCAGCTCCGCCAGCGCCTTGCGCACTGTCACGCGGCTGACCTGATAGCTCTCGCCCAGCTCCGCCTCGGAGGGGATGCGGCTGTGCACCGGGTACACGCCGGAGGCAATATCCGCCCGGATACGCTGCATCAGCTGCCGGTACAGGGGGCTGGCGCTGTCAAAATGGAGAGCCTTATCCATGCACAATCCCCTTTCCTGTCAATCCATCGAAGATGTATCACTTGTATTATATCATTTCCTTTTGGAAATTTCCACAGTTTTATGGACAAAACCACTTTTTCGCGGTAGAATAGAATGAGTACTTATGACTGCGGGGGTGAGCGTCCATGTCGATCTTTACCGAGCCGATCCTGAGCGCGTGCATCGTGCTGTACAATTCGGGCATCCGCGTGCTGCACGCGGTGCAGTGTTTCCAGGAGAGCGATATCGATCTGGAGCTCCATGTGGTGGATAATGCACCCGGCGGCACGCTGGGCATGCATCTGCAGTGGCAGTGCCCCGGGGTAATGTACTATCCCCAGCGCAAGGATATCGGCTACAGCGGCGGCCATAACTTCGTCCTGCCCAACCTGCGCAGCCAATACCATCTGCTCTGCCACCCAGACGTCACCTTTGACGAACACGTCCTTTCCAACATGATCGCCTATATGGAGCGCAACAAGGATTGCGTCATCCTGACCCCGAAGGTAGTGGACGCCCAGGGCAAGGAAGTCCCCCAGCCCCGCCGCCGTCCAACGCTCAAGTACCTGCTGGCCCAGACCTTCCGCAATATGCCCGGCCCCTTCCGCGCCTGGCGCGAGGAATACACCCTGGCGGATTCCGACATCCGCACCCCCACCAGCGTGGAGACGGCCACCGGCTGCTTCCTGCTGATCCGTACCCACGCCCTTCAGCAGCTGCGGGGTCTGGATCCGAAGTTCTTCCTCACCCACGGTGACAGCGATCTCAGCCGCCGCGCGCTGGAAATGGGCACCATCGTTTATCACCCGGACATGGTCGTCACCCACGACAAGCAGGTGAAATCCCGCAACCTGCCGGAGATCATGAAGCGCTTCGGCGAGGGGCTGCACTTCCTCAACAAGTGGGGATGGGGCAGCAAATAATGGCATACAAAATGAGCCTGCCGCTTTGGCAAGCTCATTTTTGTTTACAAGTCCATTTTGACCTGGCCATTCTCCCCTGCTCCGGGAGCCGTACGGCCCATGTGCGCCCAGGCAGCAGGCGTGCAGATGCGGCCGCGGGGCGTACGCATCAGGAAGCCCAGCTGCATCAGGTAGGGCTCGTACACGTCCTCGATGGTCACAGCGTCCTCGCCGGTGGTGGCAGCCAGGGTATCCAGGCCCACCGGGCCGCCGCCGAACTTGTCCATCATGGTGGTCAGCATGGTGCGGTCGGTCTTGTCCAGGCCCAGGTGATCTACGCCCTGCATGGCAATGGCCTCGCGGGCGATGTCGACGGTGATCACGCCGCCGCCCCTCACCTGCGCGTAGTCGCGCACGCGCTTGAGCATGCGGTTGGCGATACGGGGCGTGCCGCGGCTGCGGCGGGCGATCTCGAGGATGCCCTCCGGCTCCGCGTCAATGCCCAGGATCGACGCGCTGCGGCGGACGATCATCGCCAGCTCCTCCGGGGAATACATTTCCAGCCGGAACAGCATGCCGAAGCGGTCGCGCAGGGGCGCGCTGAGCTGGCCCGCGCGGGTGGTTGCGCCCACCAGCGTGAACTTGGGCACCGCCATGTGGATGGAGTTCGCCATCGGGCCCTTGCCGGTGACGATGTCCACCGCGAAGTCCTCCATCGCGGAGTACAGCACCTCCTCAGAGGTGCGGGAGAGGCGGTGGATCTCGTCGATGAAAAGCACGTCGCCCTGATTCAGGTTGGTGATGATGGACAGCAGATCACCGGGGCGCTCGATGGCAGGTCCGGAGGTGATGCGGATGTTGGAGCCCATCTCCGCCGCGACGATATTGGCCAGCGTGGTCTTGCCCAGGCCAGGCGGGCCGTAGAGCAGCATGTGATCCAGCGCGTCATGGCGGGAAAGCGCCGCCTGAATGTAGATGCTCAGGCTATCCTTGACGGCGGTCTGGCCGATATACTCCCGCAGCGTATGGGGGCGAAGGCTCTGCTCCACCACGTCCTCCGGCTGATAGCCGGGCGCCATAAAACGATCATCCATCATAACAATTCCTCAATCAATCTTTTTCCAAGCTCCACGCGCGAGTTCTCCAACCGAAGGCGCTCAACTCAATCGCGCAATGGGTGGCGGCACTGCCGCCTTACATGCCTGCCATGCTGCGCAGCGCCAGGCGGAGCAGCTCGTCGGCAGGGGCGTTCTTGTTTTCGATCTTCTGCAGGGCGTCGCGGGCTTCGGCAGGCGTATAGCCGAGGCCGGTCAAAGCCGCCATGGCCTGGGCGACATTGTCCGCCGCCACGGGAGCCGCCGGCGCACTGGACGCAGCAGGGCTGCTTCCGCCGGAGAACTCGAACTGCCCCAGCTTGTCCTTCAGCTCCAGCGTGATACGCTGCGCGATCTTCTTGCCCACGCCGGGCGCACGGGCCAGGGTCTTGTCGTCCTCCATGATGATGGCCAGCCGCAGATCGCCGGCAGACAGGGTCGAAAGCAGCGCCAGGGCCATCTTGGGGCCGACGCCGTTGACGCCCGTCAGCAGCAGGAAGAGCTGCTTCTCCTCCTTGCTGGCAAAGCCAAAGAGCTCCATCGCGTCCTCACGCACGCTGAGCCAGGTGTGGCAGCGCATCACGTCGCCCGTCTTGGGCGCGGCGGAAATGGTGGACATGGAGCAATTCAGCAGATACCCCACGCCGCCCGCAAGGAGCACGAGGGTGTTGTTGGTCTTTTCGACCACCTGACCTTCAATAAATGCGTACAAGGACTTCGTCCTCCTTACTTCATCCTAAACTGTTCCCTCATTCTACCCGCCTGACAATGCGTAATGGCGCAGGCGATGGCGTCCGCCGCGTCGTCCGGCTTGGGGATCTCCTCCATGCGCAGCAACATCTTCACCATCTGCTGGATCTGCTTCTTGTCCGCCTTGCCGTAGCCGGTGATGGCCTGCTTGATCTGCATGGGCGTGTATTCGTAGAGGTTCTCGGTGTACTCAGCGGCAGCAATGATGGCGGCTCCGCGGGCCGCGCCGACCATGAGCGCCGTGGTGACGTTCTGGGCGAAGAAGAGCTCCTCGAAGGCCACCTCGTCCGGATGGTACATGAGGGTCAGGTCACGGATACCAAGCTGCAGCGTCCGCAGTCGGTGCTGCATGGGGGTGCCGGCCTTCGTTTCGATGCAGCCGTAGCCCAGCAGCTTCATCTGGCTGCCGTTTGCCTCCACCACGCCCCAGCCCATCAGCGCGTAACCGGGGTCGATTCCAAGGACGATCATGCCTTCCCTCCATGAGAACATTTATACTCAATTTATCATACTATCTGCGCGGTGGATTGTCAAGGCGAACACCGCATTTCCGGCCATACAAAAACAGGCTGACACCCGCCAGCCTGCATGGAATCACTTTTTCTTCTTGCGGATCTTCGCCACGAAGAAGCCCTCGAAGAGCTCGCTGGGCTTCACGCACACCACGCCGGGGATGGTCGTGGGCAGGAGCGGCGCATGCTGCAGGAATTCATGCTCGATCGGCACGACCTCCGCGTTCATCGCGGGCAGGACGGCTTTGAGCACGTCCTCGTTCTCCTCCCTCAGGATGGAGCAGGTGGAGTACACCATCTCATGCCCGGCGGAGAGCAGTGTCAGCGCCTTCTTGAGCATCGCCTTCTGGGTGGACGCGGTCTTCGCAACCCAGTCGGGAGTCATGCGGCGCTCCGGCTCGCCCTCGGCAATGAGGATCGTGCCGGAGCCGGTGCAGGGCGCGTCCAGCAGCACCTTGTCAAACTTGAACAGGTCACTCAGCTGCCGCGCGTCCTGGCACATGACGTTCACCCGCTTTGCGCCCTGTCGGTCAAGGTTGAACTGCAGCCGCTCGGCGCGGATCTTGTTCTTCTCACAGGCGGTAATCAGCGCCGTGTTTGCGGAAAGCGCCGCCATTTGCGTGGTCTTGCCGCCGGGGGCCGCCGCCATGTCCAGGATGGACTCGTTCTTTGCGGGAGCCACCACCAGCGGCGGCATCATCGAGGACAGGGACTGCATGTACATATGCCCCGCCTCGTACTCCGGCAGCGCCTGGACGGCCTCCTCGCGGACGTCCCGCAGGATGAACGCGTCCTCATACCACGGCACGGCCTCATAGGCGATGCCGGCCTTGTCCAGCGCCGCGCAGACGGCTTCCCGGTTGGACTTGAGGGGATTCACCCGCAGCGTCACCGGACGGCGGACGAAGCCCGCGACGATCTCCGCCGCGAGGTCGGGGCCGTACTGGGCATTCAGGCGTTCAAGCAGAAGGGCGGGAACATTCGGCAGCATAGGGTTTGCTCCTTAACTGCGCACGGGCTTGCGGCTCATGCGCTTTTTCTTTTGGGGCGGGGTGAACAGGGGCTTTCTCTGCATGACAACACCTCCCTTTGGGAACATGTTATCCACAGATCGTCCCTGCTATCCGCAGCAGGGTCGAAGGTCCCGTTACAGGGCGTGGATCGCGTCCATGTCGGCCCTGGGATCGGCGCTGCGGAACATCGCGGTACCCATGACAGCCACGTCCAGGCCGTGGGCTCGCAGCGTGGCGACGTTGCCCATGGACACGCCGCCGTCCGCCTCCAGCAAGCCGGTGTAGCCCATCTTGCGCAGGTCGTCCAGCTTATTCAGCATGTCGGCGTTGAATTTTTGTCCGCCAAAGCCGGGCTCGACGGTCATCACCAGCACCATGTCCGCATGGGGCAGCAGATGGCGGATGCTTTCCGCCGGGGTGCCGGGCTTCACGGAGAGGCCCGCCTTCACGCCGCGGCTGCGGATATGGTCAAGCATCGCCGCCACATCGCCGTCAATTTCGGCATGGATGGTCAGCACGGACGCGCCCGCGTCAATGAACACGTCGATGTACTTCTCCGGGTTGTCCATCATCAGGTGGACGTCCAGCGGCAGCTCCGGAAAGCGCTTGTGTAGCGCCTCCGCCAGCGCAGGGCTGAAGGACAGATTCGGCACGAAATGGGCGTCCATGATGTCCACATGGAGCCAATCGGTGCCGGCGTCGATCATGCGCTGCACGTCGCGCTCCATGTTCAGCGGATCAGCCGCCAGGATGGAAGGTGCTACTTTCATAAAGGATTCCTCCCGAGAAAAATCAGTTATACCGCTGCTTCCAGGTTTCGCGCACGTCAGCGAGCAGCAGCCGGTAGCGCTCCACACGGCCTGCGTCGATCTCGCCCGCGTCCACCGCTTCGGTCACGGAGCAGCCGGGCTCACGGTCATGCATGCAGGGGGTGAATCGGCAGCAGCCCTCATGCTCGGCAAATTCCGGGTAGCACTCGCGGAGCTTGTCCGGCTCCATCTTCGCGTCCAGCTCCAGCAGGCTGAAGCCCGCTGTGTCCAGCACGCGGATGTCCCCTTCGGGGCTTTTATGGATGAGCATCTGCGCGTGGCGGGTGGTGTTCTTGCCGCGCTGGATCTTCTCGGAGATCTCTCCCGTTTCCAGCTCCAGCCCCAGCAATGCGTTCAGCAGCGTAGACTTGCCCACGCCGGATTGTCCGGTCAGGCAGCAGCAGCTCTCCCCCGTCATGAGGGCACGCAGGTCGTCCAGACCGTTCTTCTGCTTGGCGCTGGCGGCCAGCACGGGGCAATCCGCTCCCGCATACTGGCGGCGGATGTCCTCCACCAGCGTATCATCCAGGTCGCACTTGTTCACCACGATGGCGGTCTTCATGCCCTGGAGGCGCGCCCGTACCAGCAGACGGTCCACCAGCAGCAGATCCGGCTCCGGCGAGGGGCAGATGACCACCACCAGCAGGCTGACGTTGGCCACCGGCGGACGGATGCACTCGCTCCTGCGGGGCAAAATTTCCTCCACCCAGCCGTGCTCCTCCCCCTCGCCGGGGGTGAAGAGCAGGTTATCTCCCACCAGCGGGGAAATGTGCATGCGGCGGAATTTCTTCTTGCAGCGCAGGATGTGCTCCGTGCCGGCCTCGTCCACGGCCACATAAAAGCCGCCGAAGCCGCGCACCAGCACGCCCTGCTTCATCATTTCTTCACTCATTCAAATGTCACCGTGCCAGAGTATTTGAAGGTATCGTTGATGTACACCCGATAGGTGTAGGTGCCTGCGTTGTCCGTCGTCAGCTCGATCTCCGGGTGACGGCTGGCGTTGGCGGGGTAATCGTTCTGATAAACGGTATACTCGCCGCTTTCGTCCTGCAAGGTCACGCGAACGGAGGTCAGCGCCTCGGAGGCCGGCAGATCTAGGGTGATCTTCGCCTTCTTCATCAGCGAGGGCACGCGGTAAACCGTCAGGCTGATGTTCGTGCCCAGGATGACCTGGGAATTCGCCGCGATGGACTGGCTGGTCACCCGGCCATGCAGGGATTCCGCCTCGGTCTCCTTGTAGGTGATGTCCGTATTGAGGGTCAGCCCGGCGGCGGAGATCAGCTCCTTGGCCTCGGGCAGAAGTCGGCCCGTCACCAGCGGCACATAGGCCACGCCGCCGGAAATGGTCACCTGCACAATGTCGCCGCTTTCGCACAGCGTGCCCTGCTCAGGATACTGTTCCATGATCTTGCCCGCCTCGTAGGTGGACGATACGCGGTATTCCACCACGGATAGAGTCAGGCCATAGGGCTTGAGGACGGTCTGCGCGTCCTGGCGGGTCATGCCGATCAGCTTGGGGACGCTCTGGCTGGCCGGGCCCTTCGATACTGTCAGCACCACCTTGTCGCCCTTGCGCAGGGTCGTATCCTCCTGGGGCGCCTGCATCACCACGATGCCGCTGCCGATGGTGGGATGGTTGATCTCCATCACCTCCGCCTTGAGGCCGCTGCGGGTAATGGCGCGCTGTGCATCTGCCACCTCGCGGCCCACATAGGCCTCCACAGTGGCCGAGTTGACCACCTTTTCATAGATGGCCATCGTCCCCAGATACAGGCCGTAGAGCACCACCAGCGTGACCACGGCGGTCATCACCCACCAGCGGGCACGGCCGGACTTGACGCGGTTGCGGCCGGTATTCTGCCTCACGCCGTTCCTGCGGATGGAGGACGGTGCAGGCTGGGCCGGCTGGAGATTCTCCACCAGGCGGGGCTGCATCTCGCTGATACGGCCCTCCAGCGCCATGCGGAGCTCGCTGGCCATTTCCCTTGCGCTGCGGTAACGGTATTGTGGATCCTTCTCCATAGCCTTCATGCACACATGACAGATGGCTTCAGGCACCTCCGGGGCATAGCGGCGGATGGGTTCCGGCGCTGCGTGAAGGTGCTGCATGGCGATGGCCACCGGGCTGTCGCCGTCGAAGGGCACGCGTCCGGTGAGCATCTCGTAGAGCGTCACGCCCACGGAGTAGAGATCGCTGGTCACGTCGGTGCCCTTACCCTGGGCCTGCTCGGGGCTGAAATAATGCACCGAGCCCATGACGGAGTCGCCCCTTGTCAGCGTGGATGAGTTAGCCATGCGGGCGATGCCGAAGTCCGCCACCTTGATGTGACCATCGGCATGCACAAGGATGTTCTGGGGCTTGATGTCTCGGTGGATGATGCCATTTTGATGGGCATGCTGGAGCGCAGACAGAATGCGGATGGTGATCTGCACCGCCACGGGCGCGCTCAGGCGGCCCTTCTCCTGGATGACCTCCTTGAGGGTCTGGCCCTTGACGTACTCCATGATGAGGTAGCGGTTTTCGCCGTCCATGCCCACGTCCAGGAGGTTCACGATGTTGTGGTGGGTCATCTTGGAGGCAGCCTCGGCCTCACGCTGGAAGCGGGAGACGAACTCCGCGTCCCGGTTGAACTCGGGCTTCAGGACCTTTACCGCCACGCTGTGGCCGGTGTTTCGATCAATGGCGCGGTAGACGATGGCCATGCCGCCGATGCCGATCTGCTCCACCAGGACGTAGCGCCCGGCGAGAATCTTCTCGTTCATTGCGCCACCTCCCCGTCCTGGACAAGGACGACGCTGATGTTGTCCCGTCCGCCGGCGGCAAGTGCTGCATCCATCAGGATATTCGCCGCTGCTTCCGCCGTATTGACGGACAGGATCGCTTCCATCTTGTCATCCTTGACCATGCCGTGCAGACCGTCGGAGCAGATCAGCCACAGATCGCCGGGCTTGCGCTCCTCCACGGCAAGGTCGATGTCGATGCCCTCCTCCGTGCCCACAGCTCGCAGGATGACGTTCTTGTTGGGATGGTTTTCCGCCTGCTCAGGGGTCAGGTAACCAGCGCGCACCAGCTCGCCCACCAGGGAGTGGTCGTCGGTCATCTGCTCCAGCTTGCCCTCCCGGAAGCGGTACACGCGGCTGTCGCCCACGTGGCCAAGATACACAAAGTGCTCGCTCATCCAGATGACGGAGAGCGTCGTGCCCATGCCGGAGAGGCTTTCATCCGCGGCCTGCTGCTGGAAGATGGCCGCATTGGCCGCTGTAATGGCGTCCCGCAGCGCATCCAGCGAGGCTTCCTTGCCCTGTAGGGCCGCAATCACCCCGTCCCGCGCGCCCGCGGAGGCCGTTTCGCCACCGTTATGGCCGCCCATGCCATCCGCCACGCCGTAGAGGCACAGCTCCTCATCCACGACCAGCGCGTCCTGGTTGACCGCGCGCACCTTGCCCACATCCGTCAGCGCGCAAACCTGCACGCCGGGCTTCTCAGGGACAGGCGCTTCCTCGGCAGGCTGTTCCTCCTTGCGGCGGATGAAGTCCGTCAGGCGCCTCATGGTATCCTTGGTGAACCGGAATTTATGCTTCATAAATGCCCTCGTTCATGGTCTTGCGGCGCAGCTGACCGCATGCGCCCTCGATGTCGTCACCCATTTCGCGGCGGCGGGTGACCGAGATATGCAGATTCTCCAGTGTGTTCATAAACTTGCGGACGGTGGCTTCCGTCACGCCCTTGAGGTCGCGCTCTTCCACGACATTCAGCGGGATCAGATTGACGTGGCACTGCAATCCGCGCAGCTTCGAAGCCAACTCCACCGCGTGCTTCTCCTCACAGTTGACCCCGCCCACCAGCGCGTACTCAAAGATGATGCGCCGCCCGGTCTTTTCCACATAATTGCGGCAGGCGGCCAGCAGCTGCTCCATCGGATAAGCCTTGGCAATGGGCATCGTCTGGCGACGGATGTCGTCGTTGGGCGCATGCAGGGACACGCTCAGGGTGACCGGCAGGTCTTCCTCGGCGAGGTCGTACATCTTCGGCACGATGCCGCAGGTGGAAAGGCTCACGTTTCGCAGGCCGATTTGCACGCCCTCCGGCTCCCGCAGGAGGCGCAGGAACTTCATCACGTTGTCGTAATTATCAAGGGGCTCGCCGCTGCCCATGAGGACGAGGTTGTGCACCCGCGGGGACTGGCCGTCCTCCAGGGGCAGGCCCTTCTCCACGATGTAGCGGTTCGCGCAGAGCACCTCGCCCAGCATTTCGCCGGCAGTGAGGGAGCGCACGCAGCCGTCCAGCGTGGACGCGCAGAAGGTGCAGCCCATCCGGCAGCCCACCTGTGTGGAGATGCACAGGGTGTACCCGTGGTGATAATGCATCAGCACGCCTTCGACGCAGTTGCCGTCCCTGAGCCCAAAGAGGAACTTCACCGTGTCGTCGATTTTCGACCGGCGCTCATGGATGATGCGCACCGGCTGGGCAACAGCCTCCACTTTCAGCTGCTCGCGCAGGTTGAGAGGCAGGTTGGTCATGCCGTCGAAATCAACGCCCTGGTGGATCCACTTGAAGATCTGCTTGGCCCGGAAGCCTGGGAGCTTGCGCTCCTTGCACCAGTCGGTCAGTTCGGACAGGAAGAGTCCGGTCAGTTCAGTCATAATTACTCCTTAAGAAATGGGGCGAAGCCTCCGCTTGAAGCGGCAGATGTAGAAGCCCTCCACGCCGTCGCGGCTGGGCAGCAGCTGCAGGCCCACGTCCTCATGCTGACGGAATTCCGCCGGGATGCTCTCGGGCAGCTTCGCCAGCTCAAACTCGGGATGACGGGCGAGGAAATCCTCCGCCTGACGGACGTTCTCCTCCTTCAGCACGGAGCAGGTGGAATACACCAATACGCCGCCGCGCTTGACATAGGGAGCCACCGCGTCCAGCAGCTGACGCTGGGTCGCGACGATCTCCGCCACGCTTTCGGGGGTGACGCGGTACTTCACATCGGGCTTGTCCGCCATGACGCCGAGGCCCGAGCAGGGCGCGTCCAGCAGCACGGCGTCCATCGTGCCCTCCAGATCGGGGCGGCGGACGGAGGCGTCGCGAGTCATCGGGCGGACGTTCTCCAGGCCGAGGCGCTTCACCTGGGCGGTGATCAGCTCGGTGCGGTGCTCATGGAGCTCCCACGCCTGCACACGGCCGGAGCCGCCCATCATCTCGGCCATCAGGCAGCTTTTACCGCCGGGGGCCGCGCAGCAATCGAGGATCTGCATGCCCTTCCTGGGTTCGACGGCCATCGCGGCCATCATGGAGGACTCGCTCTGAATGGAGAACTTACCGCCCACAAAGCCCGCGTCATGGGCGATTTCCGCCATGTTGCGAATGCGCCAGGAGTGGGCCACCTTGCCGGGCTCGTGCTCCCAGACCTTCTCATTGAGGAAGGCCTCGAAGGCCGCGTCATCCAGCTTGAGCAGGTTGGGGCGCACCGTGATGTAGCTGTCGTGGCTGTGGAAGGCCATGAGGCTGACGGCCTCGTCGCCCCAATCGGCGAGCAGCTTTTCCACCAGCCACTCCGGCACGCTGTGGCGCACGGACAGCGCCTTGACGGGGTTCTCCTGCGGGTCGGGCCACTGCAGCTCGTCCTTCTGGCGGACAAGGTTGCGCAGGATGCCGTTGCACACGCCGGCCAGGCCCTCCATCTCGGTTTCCTTGCACAGGGCGACGGCGGTGTTACAGGCCGCGCTCTCAGGGATGCGGTCCTCCAGCAGAATCTGGCACGCGCCCAGGCGCAGGACATTGCGCAGCTTGATATCGCAGTCGGGCTTGGCCATGAGCTGGTTCAGCGCATGGTCGAGGTACATCTGGTTTTCGATGGTGTCGTAGGCCAGACGGGCAGCCAGGCGGCGGTCGATGAGGGGCAGGGTGCAGTTGCGGAGCTTCTCGTCCATCACCAGGTGGATGAACTTGCCCTTCTCCGTCACCTCGCGGATGACCTCCAGCGCCAGGCGGCGGGCTGGCAGGCCTTCCTGCTGATGTGGCTTGACGGTCTTGCCCTGGATGGGCTTGCGGTCACCCACGGGACGGCGATCCCCACCGTCGCGGTTGAAACCAGGTCGGTTGCCGCCGCGATTCCCACCGAAGCCGGCCTTGTCCCCAAATTTACGCTTACCATTCCCACCAAAGGAGGGTTTGCGATCACCATAAGCAGGCTTATCCCCACGCTCGGTACGCTTTTCGCCGTCGAAACGGGACTTGTCCCCAGTAAAGGCAGGCTTTTCGCCACGGAATGCGGGTTTATCACCACGAAAACCGAGCTTACGCTCGCCATTCGCGCCACGATTACCACCAATTCCAGGCTTATTGCCGAATTTCCGATCCCCATTCCCACCAAAGGAGGGTTTGTTGCTACGATTTTCGCCGCCGTTCCCACGGGGCTTGTTGTTATTCATATCAGCCATTGCTGATTTCCTCCTTCAGTACGGTGCCGACGGCCATGGGGTGGCCGCGCAGATAATCCTTGCTGTTCATGGGCTTGCCGCCGGAGGCCTGCAGCTGCGTGACGCACACCGCGCCCTCCCCCGCAGCAATGACGAGGCCCTGCTTGGGATCCGCCACGATGATCTCACCGGGCTGACCCTCGCCCTCCGCGACCTCCGCGCGCAGCAGCTTCAGCCGACCGCCCTCGATGGCTGTGGAGCAGCCGGGCCAGGGGTTCAGGCCGTGGATGCGGTTGACGATGTCCGCCGCTGCGTGCGTCCAGTCGATGACGCCCATTTCCTTGGTCAGCATGGGGTCGTAGGTCATGTTGGCATGATCCTGCGGGATGCGCGTCAAAGTGCCGGCTTCCATCGCCTTCAGCGTATCAATGAGCAGCTTCGCGCCCAGCTCCGCCATGCGGATGGTCAGCTCGCCCGCGGTTTCGCCCTTGATGTACGGGGTCTCAGCCTTGAGCAGCATATCGCCGGTGTCGATGCCCTTGTCGGTCATCATGGTGGTCACGCCGACCACCTCGTCGCCCTGCAGGATAGCCCAGTTGATGGGTGCAGAGCCGCGGTGCTTCGGCAAAATCGACGCATGCACATTCACCGTGCCGATGCGCGGGATGTCGAGGATCTCCTGACTGAGGATCTGCCCGAAAGCCGCCGTTACGCACAGATCGGGCGCAAGGGCCTTCAAATCCTCCACGCCGTCCTTGCGGATGCGCACAGGCTGAAACACGGGAATCCCTTTCTCCACAGCAACCTGCTTCACCGGGGACGCGATGACCTTGTTGCCGCGGCCCTTGGGACGATCGGGCTGGGTGAACACGCCGACCACGTCATAGCCGGCATCGCACAATGCTTTCAGGGACGGCACGGCGAATTCCGGCGTACCCATGAATACGATTCTCACTCGTCATCATCCTCCGGGATATGTCCTTCGATCTCTTCGGGGGTCAGCTCGCGGTCCATCACGTCGATGTACACACGGCCATCCAGGTGGTCGATCTCGTGGCAGCAAGCGCGGGCGAAGAAGCCCTCCGCATTCAGCTGCTGGAATGCGCCGCGGCGATCCTGATAATTGACCGTCACCTTCATCGGACGGGTGACCACACCCTGACGGCCCGGCAGGGACAAACAGCCCTCGCGGCCCGTCTGCTCGCCCTCGCGCTTGGTGATCACGGGGTTGATCATCTCCACCAGACCTTCGCCCACGTCGATCACACACACGCGGCGCAGCACGCCCACCTGGGGCGCCGCCAGGCCCACGCCCTCCGCGCGGTACATGGTATCAGCCATATCCTTGAGCAAAATAGCCAGCCGCAGGTCAAACTTCTCCTGCTTACGGCACTCCTTGCGCAGGGTTTCATCACCCAGCGTCACGATTTTACGAATTGCCATGGTTTTATCTCCTTTTACGGGGGCCTCCGGCGGGCGGGCTCTGCCCTGCACCCGCAAGGGGCTTAGCCCCTTGACCCGTTTTCGCGATTCAGTTGGTAGTTTCTTTATGGTTGAGCGCGCGTGTTTGTACGCACGGTGTTGTTGTTGACGTGCCGCGCCCTCATGGCGCGGGCTACGGGGTTACGTGAACGTGCAGCGTTCTTTTTGCTGCGTGAGCTTTGGCTCGGATCTGTGAACAAGTTCACAGAGTCCTCGCGTCGCGCATGCTCGTCTTCTCCTTTGGGGTAGTGAGAGGCGGCGACCTCCTGCGGAGGCCGACGGGATCATGTCGTACCGTCGGCTGACTGAGAGCGCCTCACATCATCGTCGTGGGGTTGTACTCGAAGTACACCTCCGCGCCTTCCTGCGGCTCGCGGGCCAGCTCTGTCAGGGCTGCGACGAATTCCTCCGTCGCCGGGTTGACAAGCAGCTTGAACATCACGTGCCAGCGGGATTTGCCCCGCAGCACCTTGATGCCCGGCTGGTCGAGCAGCATCATCAGCACGCGCTTTTTCCACGCGGGATGGCTTTCCAGCAGCGCCTGACACCGGGCATGCAGAGCATCCGCCGCCTTCCGGGCATACAGCTCGCTTGGACTTTCCACCAGCAGCCGCGCCAGGATCGTGAAGGGCGGATACAGGCCCGTCCTGCGGCGGGAGAACTCCATCTCGAAGAACGCCCGGTAATCCTGGCTTGCGCTGGCCTGGATGATCTCATCCTCCGGCTTGTAGGTCTGGATGACCACCTCACCGGGGATCGCGCCGCGTCCGGCACGGCCGGCCACCTGGGTCAGCAGCTGGAAGGTGCGCTCCCGGCTGCGGTAGTCGGGCAGGTTCAGCGTCATGTCCGCCGCGACCACGCCCACCAGCGTCACCTTGGGAAAGTCGAGGCCCTTGGCGATCATCTGCGTACCAACCAGGATCCGCGCCCGTCCGGAGCGGAACTCATCAAGAATCTTCGCGTGGCCCTCCTTGCCGGACGTCGTATCCACGTCCATGCGGGCCACCGTCACGCCTGGAAGCAGCTTGCGCAGCTCGTCCTCCACCTTCTGCGTGCCCGCGCCGAAGAAGCGGATGTACTTGCTCGCGCAGTCCGGGCAGGTGGTGGGCGTGTCGGTCATATAGCCGCAGTAATGGCAGTGGAGACGTCCGTCGCCGCCTGTCATGTGGTAGGTCAAAGCGACGTCGCAGTTGGGGCATTTCATCGTCAATCCGCAGCTTCTACAACTGACGAAGGAGTTGTAGCCGCGGCGGTTCATCAGCAGCATCGCCTGTTCACCGCGGGCCATGCAGTCGCGGAGCTTCTGCATCAGCACGCCGGAGAACACGCTTCGGTTGCCGTTTTCGATCTCGCGGCGCATATCCACCACGGTGACCTCCGGCATGGGCCGGTTATTCACACGGTGGGGCATTTCCAGCAGCGTGTAGTCGCCGCGCCGCGCTTTGGCAAAGGAGAGGATGCTCGGCGTGGCGGAAGCCAGCAGCAGCGTCGCGCCCTCGTTTCCCGCGCGGAAGGCGGCCACGTCCCGCGCATCGTAGCGGGGATGCCGGTCGCTCAGGTAGGTCGTTTCGTGCTCCTCGTCCACCACGATGATGCCGAGATCTTCACACGGCGCGAACACCGCGCTGCGTGCGCCGATGACCACCTTCGCCTGCCCATGGCGGATGCGCCGCCACTCGTCGAAGCGCTCGCCCGCGGACAGCCGCGAATGCAGCACCGCCGCTGTGTCGCCGAACCTCGCCCGGAACCAGCTGACCATCTGCGGGGTCAGCGCGATCTCCGGCACGAGGATGATCGCGGACTTGCCCATTGCCAGCACATGCCGCACCAGCCGGATGAACACCTCGGTCTTGCCGCTGCCCGTCACACCGTGGAGCAGGTATTTCCCCCGCCCCGCGCGCAAGTCGGGCAGCACCACGTCCAGCGCCTCCTGCTGATAAGCCGTCAGCGGCGGATCGATCACCTTGTCGCAATCGTCCCCGGCTGGTCGGCGCAGCACCTCCTGCTTCATCAGGCGAACGAGGCCGATCTCCTCCAGCGTGTGCAGCGCCTCCATCGGGTCGCGCACCAGGATGCGCAGTTCCTCCACCGGGTGGACTTCTCCGTCCCTGAGAAGGTTGAGCAGCATCCGCCGCTTCTGGGAGCGGCCCTGCTTTGCAATGGCTTCATCCACATCACTGACCGGGATGGCCAGCTGCACGACGGGCTGGGTCTTGACGCTCACGCGGCCGCCGCGCATTTCGGCGGGCAGCATCAGGCGGAGGGTTTCCGCCAGGGGGCAGTGAGCGTCCTCCGCCATGCGCCGGGCCAGCGACAGCAGCTGGGGCAGCACGGCAGGATAGTCCTCCAGGGGCGCGCGGACGTCGCGGAGCTTCTCCGGCGGCACGTCGCATTCCTCAGTGATGCCGACGACCACGCCTTCCTTGATCATCCGGGCGAAGGGCACCTCCACCCGCTGACCCAGGGAGAGCGCCATGCCCTCCGGGATGCGGTAGGAGAAGGTGCGAGCCACGTTCTCATGCACGATGTCCACAATGACCTGTGCGTACACCTTCTCACCCCGCTTTCATTTCGTAACAGGGGCGAAAACCCCATCGCAAACAAAGGGTCATAGACCCCCAATGATGATTATATCACTTTTGCGAAGGAGCGGCAAGGGGAAAAGCCAGCTCCCATACATTTTTCTTGACACAAGATGAATGTGTGATATTCTTTTTTGTAAGATGTTCCGCTTTTTGCATGCCATTCCGTCTAATCAAGTGAAAGGAGGTTCAAGCATGGATGCAAGGGAAACCCTCGATACCCTGATGGTTCAGCATGGCAGCCGGCTGCTGCGTCTGTGTGCAATGAACCTCCGGGACGCGTCCCTCGCGCAGGACGCTGTCCAGGATACCTTCCTGAAGGCCTTCCAGCAGTTCCATCGCTTCCGGGGCAATGCGGATCCCCTCACCTGGCTGACGGCCATCGCCATCAATGTCTGCCGGGACTACCGCCGGACCGCCTGGTTCCGCCATGTGGACAGGCATGTGGAGGTGGACGCGCTTCCCCGCGCGGCGGATTTCGTCTTCCCGGACAACACCGTCATCCGCGCAGTCACGGCGCTGCCTCCCCGGTACCGGGAGGTCATCCTGCTGCGCTACTACCAGGACATGAAGCAAAAGGAGGTCGCTGCCGCACTGGGCGTTTCCGAGCGCACCGTGCGCCAGCGGCTGACGAAAGCCAACCAAATTCTCCGCGAGGAGCTGAAGGAGTGGTACGAAGATGAAGGATAAGGATTTCCAGCAGCTGGTCGACCACGAGTTCGCCCAGCTGGAGTGGACCGATCAGCAGCGCATGCACACGCTGCGACAAATGAATAAGGAGGAACGACCAGTAATGAAGCGGAAACTTTCCGTGGCGCTCGTCGTCACTTTGCTTCTGCTGACCCTAACCGGTACAGCGGTGGCAGCAGGGCTGAACATCCCTACCCTGCAGGAATTCTTTGATCGTTATCACAGTCTTGGTGTCACTTGGGACATTATCCCTGCTCTTGTAAACGAATCAGCCGTGGTTAAGCCTGTTGCGCAGCGTCATACCAGCAATCTGGTGGACGTCACCGTTGACCAGATGTACCTGACCGACAAGGCATTCTACTTCACCGTGCAGTACATGCCCAAGAAGCCCGATACATTGCTTTTCAGCATCGATGAAAGCAGCATCATGCTGGACGGAGAAAAGAAGCATTACTGGCACCTGTGGGATCAGGATAATGAGCTGCTTCAAGTTGGCTCCATTTCCATCGATGATCTAAGCGGTCTTAAGGATCCCATCCAGACGAGTTACAACGATTGCGTTCGTGATCCCGAAACCGGTGCCATCACCCAGGTGTACGCGTTCAAAGACGCCGAAGACATCGCATTCCTGCGCGTCCACGGCGGCCACACGCTGATGCTCCGCTTCCAAGTCTACAATCTACGCAACCACGCCTTGGAATGGAACGTCTTATTCGTGGACTTCCCACAGATGGAAGCCGTCGAGACGCACGGAGACGCCCATAACTGACTCCCCCGGCATGCCCATTGCGGCATGCTGTTTTGTTATGCTAAAAGGCGGTATACCAGTCAGAACGACCGGCATACCGCCTTTCACTATACAATTCCTTATTCAGAATTCCTAATTAACCGATGTACTCCTTGCCACCCATGTACATGCGCAGCGCCTGGGGAATGCGCACGCGGCCATCGGCTTCCAGGTTGTTCTCCAGGAAGGCGATCAGCATGCGGGGCGGGGCCACGCAGGTGTTGTTGAGGGTGTGAGCGAAGTACTTGCGGCCGTCGTCTCCCTTGACGCGGATCTGCAGACGGCGGGCCTGGGCGTCGCCCAGGTTGGAGCAGGAGCCCACCTCGAAGTACTTCTGCTGACGGGGAGACCAGGCTTCCACGTCGATGGACTTGACCTTCAGATCAGCCAGGACGCCGGAGCAGCACTCCAGGGTGCGCACCGGAATGTCCAGGCTGCGGAAGAAATCGACGGAGTTCTGCCAGAGGATGTCGAACCACTTGGGGCTCTCCTCGGGCTTGCAGACCACGATCATCTCCTGCTTCTCGAACTGGTGGATGCGGTACACGCCGCGCTCCTCGATGCCGTGGGCGCCGACTTCCTTGCGGAAGCAGGGGCTGTAGGAGGTCAGGGTCTGGGGCAGCTGCTTCTCCTCCAGGATGGTGTCGATGAACTTGCCGATCATGGAGTGCTCGGAGGTGCCGATCAGGTACAGATCCTCGCCCTCGATCTTGTACATCATGTTCTCCATCTCGGTGAAGGACATGACGCCGGTCACCACGTCGCCGTGGATCATGTAGGGGGGAATGCAGTAGGTGAAGCCGCGGTCGATCATGAAATCACGGGCGTAGCTCAGGATCGCGCTGTGCAGGCGGGCGATGTCGCCCATGAGGTAGTAGAAGCCATTACCGCTGGTCTTGCGGGCAGAATCGAGGTCGATGCCGCTGAGGCGCTCCATGATCTCCACATGGTAGGGCACCTCGAAATCAGGGGTGAAGGGCTCGCCGTAGCGCTGGACTTCGACGTTCTCGCTGTCATCCTTACCGATCGGCACGGAGGGATCGATGATGTTGGGGATGACCAGCATGCGCTGACGGATCTCCGCCTGCAGCTCGTCCTCCTTGGCGGCCAGGCCTTCCAGCTCAGCCTTGCAGGCAGCGACCTTGTCCTTCGCGGCTTCGGCGGCAGCAGCGGCCTCAGCGTCACCCTTCTTGGCCTTGCCCATCAGGCCGCCGATCTCCTTGGAGATCACCTTGATCTGGTTGCGGAGGCTGTCCGCCTGCTGGATGGCAGCACGGTAGGCCTTATCCATCTCGATGACTTCATCCACCAGGGGCAGCTTGTGATCCTGGAACTTCTTCTTCATGTTCTCCCGCACAACGTCGGGGTTGGTACGCAGCAGATTGATGTCGAGCATTGTATGTTCCTCCTAAGGGTCTTCGACCCGTTTTTATACACGGCTGGAAACAAAAACAGCCCCCATCCCACCCGGGACGAGAAGCTCGCGTTGCCACCCAGTTTGCCTGCACATTTGCCATTGCAGGCCACCTTGATCGCGCTGTAAGGTGCGCACACCGCTGACTCCTCGCCAGCCCCTCCGGAAATGGAAAACCCAATTCTGCCTTCTGCCTTGCACCAACCGGCAGCTCTCTGACAGGCGGGGAATCAAGCCGTTTTCCGTCAAGCGGGGATATTCGTCGCCTATTATACACCGAATGAGTCCGGATTGCAAGGGCTGATTTCTGCCTTTTGCATTTTTGCTGCAAAATTTCAGCACAGCGCCTCCTAATGCACGAAAAAAACATGCATTCCTTCACCATATGTGATATAATGAATTATTCCGCACAAGGAGGTGCTATTTATGAAGAAGCCTGTTTTGTACATCGTCATTCCCTGCTACAACGAGGAGAAAGTGCTCCCCATCACCAGCGGGATGTTCCTGGATAAGATCAACCAGCTGGTCAAGGCCGACAAGATCAGCGACGACAGCCGTGTGCTGTTCATTAACGATGGCAGCAAGGACAAAACCTGGGAGATCATCTGCGACCTGGCCAAACAGGACGAGCACTTCCTCGGCATCGCCCAAAGCCGCAACCGTGGCCACCAGGCCGCCGTGCTGGCTGGCCTGATGGAAGCCAAGGATAAGTGCGACATCACCATCTCCATCGACTGTGACGGTCAGGATGACATCAACGCCATGGACAAGATGGTGGATGAATACCTGGACGGCTGCGAGGTGGTGTACGGCGTTCGCTCCAAGCGGGACACGGACACCTTCTTCAAGCGCTTCACGGCGGAGGGCTTCTACAAGCTTCTGGCCTGGATGGGCGTGGAGGTCGTCTTCAACCATGCCGACTACCGGCTGATCTCCTCCCGTGTGCTGCAGGAGTTTGCCAACTACAAGGAAGTCAACCTGTACCTGCGCGGTATGGTGCCGCTGGTGGGCTTCAAGTCGACCAGCGTGTATTACGAGCGCCATGAGCGCCTGGCCGGCGAAAGCCACTATCCCCTCAAGAAGATGCTGGCCCTGGCCTTTGACGGTATCACTTCCCTGTCCGTCAAGCCCATTCGTATGGTGTTCTTTGCAGGCCTGTTCATCATGATGCTGTCTTTCATCGGCATCATCTGGGCCGTGATCGCAGCGTTCATGGGCAAGTCCGTGGCTGGCTGGGCAAGCCTTGCGTGCATCGTGAGCTTCATGGGCGGTGTGCAGGCGCTGTTCCTGGGCATCATCGGCGAATATATCGGCAAGATCTACCTGGAAGTCAAGGGCCGTCCGCGCTATATCATCTCCGACAGAACGTGGGAAGAAGAGGAAGACGACGACTGATCCTCACATAAAACCGCCCCGGATTCACATCCGGGACGGTTTTTTATTGCAGCGTCACATTCCATCCGGCGATGTACTGCATGATCCGCAGCGCATCCTCCAAATTCACGCCGTTCTCGCCGGCAACGTCGGCGTTGGACAGGTTGATCTGCACCTCATCCCCCGCCGCATAGCTCAGGATGCACAGCGCGTCCGCCAGGGTAACTGTGCCGTCATCATCCGCATCGCCGGGCAGACGTTTCACGCCCACATCCGGCAGCACGGGCTGGCCCGGCGGATTGCCCACGGTGAAGTCGCTTGTCACCACAGTCTGCGCATCGCCCAGAAGGAGCGTCGCCCCCTGGTACGTCAGGCCCAGCTGCACCTGCAGCGTGTAGTTGTACCACCCCCGCAGCAGCACGCCGAACTTCATCCGGCTGTTGATGTTGACGCCGTTGACGCTGGTGTTGATATTGAGCGCCGTCACCAGCGAAGACGGCTTTGCCGTCACGGTTTCCAGGGCTGGAAGCGCCAGCTCCCGATCCGTCACCGACGCCGACACGCTGTAAATGGGCGCATCCACCTGAATGACGCCGCGCAGGCCAAAGGAAGCGCCGAGCGTCAGATCACCCGTCGGGGACTTCATCCCGGAAAGCCCGATACTCCCAGTCAGCGCCGAGAATTGCAGCTTTTCCTGCCCCGACGACAGGTCGTAGTACAGCAGATACCGGCCATCCGCCAGCAGCGCAAACAGGTCGCCGTCCTCGCTGACCAGCAGCTGGCGTACCGTCACCGTTGCGTCCGCGGCAATGCTTGCTGCCTGGGGCGCCGAGGCATGGGGCGCAAGACGGCTGACCATGCTCTCCCGCGTGCGGAATCGCGCCGCCATGGGGCACAGCTCGGTATAAATATACGCCGTCACATGCTCCGCGCGGACATAACCTCCGTCCTCCACCATGTACCAGGTGCTGCCGTCGCTTGCCTTGATGGCGCCTGCGCAATGGATCGCCGCGCCGGGCTCCTCGACCCGGATATCCGCGGACGTATCAGCGGGAGATTCCTTGACCGGACAGTCTGCCGCATCCACCACGGCGATGCGCAGCTTTCTGTCCAGCGGCTCCGCCTGCTGAGCAACCAGCTTTCTGGCGGTTTCCGAAACAAAGCAGGTCTGCCAGGAGCCCACGGAGAAATCGCTGTACCGGATCCACAATCGGCCATAGGCGTTCCAGGCAGGCTTGACGTTCTTGCTCCGATTGTATGTTTGGGAGAAGTCGCCGCTGTAGCACACGCCGGAGGAAACCCGCCGCGCCGTGGCTTCAATGGCGGAATCCACCAGCAGGACGAGCTTCTCGGACTTGCCGTCGATCACCCGCTCCGTGCAGTCCACCGCCAGAACAATATGCCCGCCACTGTTGAAGATGATCACGCCACCCTGCGCAAAATGCGCCTTGGCAGCGCTCCAGCTCTTGGACACGGTGACCTTCTTGATCCCATGCTTGTCGCCATAGGCCTTCAGCAGATGGGCGGCGTATTCATCCTTGGCCGTGGGCGGATCGTCATACACTTGCAGAAATTCCGCCAGGATCTCGACCTGCCTGTCCAAAGAGGCCTTCTCGCCCGTGAGCAGCTGCACAGCGTGGGCAAAGGTAAACAGCCTACAGCCGCGGTTGCTCAGGTAACGGGTGTAGCCTCCGGGTTTTTGAGTCACGGCCAGGCCGTCGTACCGTTCTGCGATCGCCTTGTCCCAATAGCCGCGGGTGTACTTCCCGTAGGTCGAATCCGTCGCAGTCACCGCGCCGCGATACTGCTGCAGGAAATTCACGCGGGACGCATGATCCGCCCTTGCCATGCCGCCGCAAAGACAAAGCACCGCCAGGATCATCGCCGCCAGATGCACGATCCGTTTCAACTGCGTCCCTCCTCTCCTGCTTACTGCCAAATTATAGCACAAGCAGCGGTAACGCGCAATACATCCACCGCTTCAGCGCACAAAAACGGCCCGGACATGCATCCGGGCCGCAGGGTATTATTGCAGCGTTACATTCCATCCGGCGATGTACTGCAGGAGCCGCAGCGCGTCCTCCAGGTTCACCTTGCCGTCGCCGGTGACGTCGGCATTTTCGGTGTTGATGCTGACATCCTCGCCCGCGAAAGCCCGCAGGATCGCAATGGCGTCATTCACGCCGACGCCCTCATTGTCGTCCGCGTCGCCGGGAAGACGTTCGGGAGCCGCCTCGCCCACGATGGTGAAATCCAGCGTGAAAGCGAAATTGCCGTCGCCCTCCAACCGGACGAGCGTCTCTGCCGTGGCAGTGCCGGGCTCAACGTTGTTGGCGTAGGTCGTCTTACGGATGTACAGCAGATGATACTTCTCCAGCCACGCGCCGGGGCCGTATTCAGAGCCGGTCATGATCACCTCGGGGCAGATCTCCTCGCCAGTGTAGGGATAAGTCGTACCATCCGCCAGCGTGAAGTCGTACTCGGTTGCCAACATGAGGCTTTCCGTCACCGGGATGCCGCGCTCATCCATGTGTGCAATGAACTCGCCGGTCAGCTCAATGCTCATCCAGTTCGCAGAGTGCTCCACATACATGGGCGCGCGGCCGTTCTTTTCCGTCAGGTAGTTGTACAGCACCACCATTTCGGCTTCGTAATCGCGCTCTTCCGGCTCCTCCTCAGGGGTGTAATCCGTTCCGCATACGTCGCAGATGTACTCGTTTTTCGTAAAGGTGCAGTCCTCCCAGTCGGTCACCTGTACATAGCTGTACATGTCTTCCTTATCTTCCACATGGTTGACACAGTAGGCATAATGCTTCCCGGTCGTACCGGCTGTATTCCAGCGGATGTCGCAGGGGCTGGAGGCGCTGCCATACTTGCAGTAAAGGGTGCCGTCATCCTCTTCGCCGCCTTCCCCACTGCCGCCTTCATCGGTAATCGTGAAGAAATCCGACAGCGCGAAAGCGTCCTCGCCCTCGACGGTGATCTCCACATACACCGTGGCGGTGCCGGGCTCCACGTTCCGCTCATAGAACACATCGCCGATGGTCAGCAGATGCCACTTCTCCAGCCACGCGCCGGGGCCGTAGGGCGACACATCCACACCCGCTTCAGGCTCAATCGCCTCGTCGGTGTAGGGGAATTCATTGCCCTCGCGCAGGGTCAGGGTATAGACCGTCTTCGCCTGCATGGACTCCGTCACCGTGATGCCCTGCTCCAGCATGCACATGATGAACTGCTCTCCGAAGGCAATCGTGGCATAATTGCCGTCCACGCTGATGCCCAGCGGCGCCCTGCCATTCTTCTCCAGCAGCATGTAATAGAGCTCCACCATGATCATTTCGTCATCGGAGGTGTCCGGTTCTTCCTCTTCCTCCTCGGGAGCATAATCCGCGCCGCAGGTGTCGCAGACATACTCGTCCGCGGTGAAGGTGCAGTCCGTCCAGTCGGTCACCTGCACGTAGCTGTACATGTCCTCCTTGTCTTCCACATGAACGACGCAGTAGGCATAATGCTGCTTTGCAGCCTTGTTGGTCGACCAGCGGATGTCGCAGGGGCTGGAGGCGCTGCCGTACTTGCAGTAGAGGGTATCGTCATCCTCTTCGCCGCCTTCGTCATCGCCTGCGCCGGAGCCATCGCCGGTGATGGTGAAGTTCTTCGTCAGCGTATAGGAACCGTCTCCCTCCAGCCAGATCACTGCCGTGACCGTCGCGGTGCCGGGGTTGACATTGTTTTCATAGGTCACCTCGTCAATGACCAGCAGACCGGCTGCGTTCATCCAGCCGCCGGGGCCATATTCGGAGAAGGTCAGCTCCACCTCCGGCTCGATGGCTTTGCCGGTCGAGGCATAGGTTTCGCCGTCGGGCAGCGTCAGGGTACACTTGGTTTTTGCCATGGCGGTCTCGCCGTAGGGAAAGCCCAGCTCATCCATGCCGTCAAAGAACTCATCCGTGAGCGAAATGGTCAGGATGCTGCCGGACGCGGTCACATCCGCCGGCGCATAGCCCAGTTCCTCGCACAGGCGCAGATAGTTCTCCATCTGGTAGACGTCCATCTCCTCCTCGGGGATGTCGCCGCCGGTGCTCTCACGGACGTAATCCCAGCCGCAGGTGGTGCACTCGCCGCCCTCGTCGAGGGTGCAGGCTTCCCAATCCGTGATCAGCACATGGCTGTCCATGTCTTCCTTGTCTTCCACATGGTAGAAGCATGCGCGGGCATGCATCCGCTTTTCAGTATCAATCCACCAGCCGACATCGCAGGGGCTGCCCTCCCCGGCATACTTGCACTCCTCGGCCATCGCCATCGTGAAGCAAGCCATCATCGCCAGCATCAGCAGTGCGCACAGAACCTTCTTCATCGTTCCAGCTCCTTTTTCCAACCATCACAGGGGCTGTTCCCCCGTTCATCGCTTTTGTTATATTACCACATCTTCCGCAGGGTGACAAGTATTGATTGCAGAGTTTCCCGCCGGCGGGGGTGCAATCTTGACGTATGTGAGCAAATCGTGTACAATAAAGGTTAGTGATTCCGTTCCTTCCCCCGACAAAAGACAGGAGGTTATCATATGCTGTACGAAAACAAAATCTGGGTCGGCACCGGCGAAAACCCCGTTTTCCTGCTGCCGCAGATGGCAAATCGTCATGGCCTGATCGCCGGCGCCACCGGCACGGGCAAGACCGTGTCCCTCAAGGTGCTGGCGGAGGGCTTCTCCAACATGGGCGTGCCGGTGTTCCTGGCGGACGTCAAGGGCGACCTGGCCGGTATGGTCGAGGTTGGCCAGCACAATGACAACATCGCCAAGCGCCTGGTGCAGTGCGGCGTGCCCTCCTTCCAGTACTGCGAATTCCCCAGCGTGTTCTGGGATGTGTACGGCAAACAGGGCCATCCCGTCCGCGCGACGGTGAGCGAAATGGGCCCCACGCTGCTGGCGCGCATGCTCGGCCTCAACGACACCCAGGCGGGCGTGCTGTCGATCCTCTTCCGCATCGCGGATGACGAGGGCATGCTCCTCCTTGACCTCAAGGATCTGAAGGCCATGCTCGCCTACATCGGCGAGAACGCCCGCGACTACACCCTCGATTACGGCAATATCTCCACCGCCACCGTGGGCGCGATCCAGCGCGCAGTCGGCATGCTGGAGGACGAGGGCGGCGACCAGTTTTTCGGCGAGCCCGCGCTGAACATCGCTGACTGGATGCAGGTTTCCGGCGACGGCAAGGGCGTGATCAACATCCTCGCGGCGGACGAGCTGTTCCAGCACCCGAAGATGTACTCCACCTTCCTCCTGTGGATGCTGTCCGAGCTGTACGAGCTTCTTCCCGAAGCTGGCGATCTGGACAAGCCCCGCATGGTGTTCTTCTTTGACGAAGCCCACCTGCTGTTCAACGACTGCCCCCCTGCCCTGCTGGAAAAGCTGGAGCAGGTCGTGCGCCTGATCCGCTCCAAGGCGGTGGGCGTGTACTTCATCACCCAGAACCCCTGCGACATCCCCATGTCCATCCTGGGCCAGCTGGGCAACCGCATCCAGCATGCCCTGCGCGCCTATACTCCCCTGGATCAGAAGGCCGTGCGCACCGCCGCCCAGACCTTCCGCACCAATCCCGCCTTCGATACCGAGGAAGCCATCACCCAGCTGAAGACCGGCGAAGCGCTGGTGTCCTTCCTGGATGAGGACGGCGCCCCCGGTGTGGTGGAGCGCGCGACCATCCTGCCGCCCCAGTCCTCCATGAACGCCATCAGCGATGAGGTACGCGCAGAGGAGATCCGCACGAGCTACTTCGCCGGCGTGTACGATACGGCCGTGGATCGCCAGAGCGCCTACGAGCAGCTGGCTGCGTCCTTCCAGCAACAGAGCCTGTTCAACTGGCAGGCGCCCGTCGCCCCCGCCGCGCCGCAGATCACCACCGCGGAGCCTGTCATCACCAAGCCCCAGGGCTTCATGGTGTTCGACCCGGCCACCGGCGGCTATGTCCAGCGCGAGCTGCCCCAGCTGGAGCTGCCCCAGACCGCGCCCGCAGCCAAGACCGCTGCGCCCGTTCCCACCCTGGAGGTCGCGCCCGTGCAGCCTGCTCAGCCGCAGATTCAGCAGATGCCGGTCATGATGTTCGACCCCACCACCGGCCAGTACAAGCAGCAGATGATGGCCATGCAGCTCGATCCCGCGACGGGCAATTACGTCCCCGCGACCCAGGCTGTCGCCGCACCCGCCAAGCCCCTGACCGCCCGCGAGCTGGAAAAGCAGCGCCAGGCCGCCGAAAAGGCCGCCAAGGAAGCCGCCAAGGCTGAGAAGGAGCGCAAGGCCGAGGAGCGCCGTCAGCGCAATGACGAGCTGCGCGAGGAGCGCGCCGCCCGCGCCCGCAAGAACGATTCCGTGCTGGGCCGCGTCCAGAATACCGCCATCAACACCGTCACCCGCGAGGTGACCCGTACCCTCACCCGCAGTATCATGGGCATTTTCAAGAAGAAGTAAGCAATGATGAAAAAAGTCAACCTGAACAACGCAACCGGGGGCCGTCTTGCCCTATTGACGGCCGCCGTCATTTGGGGCACATCCTTCATCGTGATGAAGGATACGGTGGATCACATCCCCGTGTTCCAGCTGCTGGCGATCCGCTTCACCCTGGCTGGACTGCTGCTGGCGCTGATCTTCCGCAAACGGCTGATGCGCTCCGCCCGGTCGCTCCTTTCCCACGGCGCGGTGTGCGGCGCGCTGCTTCTGTCCGCCTACGCAACCCAGACCTTCGGCCTCAAGACCACCACCCCCGGCGCAAACGCCTTCCTCACCGCGGTATACTGCGTGATGGTGCCTTTCATGGCCTGGGGATTCTTCCGCAAGCGCCCGACGGCCTACAACTGGGTCGCTGCGGTGCTTTGCATCGGCGGCATCGGGCTGATCTCCCTCTCCGGGGACTTGACCCTCGGCATCGGCGAAGCGCTGACGCTGGTATCCGGACTGTTCTTCGCGCTGCACATCATGGCCCTGAGCCATTTCGGTGGCAAGAACGACCCGGTCGCACTGACCATCGTGCAATTTGCGGTGGTGGCGGCTTTATCCTGGGCCTGCACGCTGCTGACCGAACGGGGTGCTGCTTTCCCGGCACCCGCTGTCTGGCCGCCGCTGTTGTACCTGACCGTCTTTGCCACGGCGGCAACGCTGGTGCTGCAATCCGTCGGACAGAGCCTGACTCCGCCCAGCCAAAGTGCCATCCTGCTGAGCCTGGAGAGCGTCTTTGGCGCGCTGTTCTCCGTTATTCTGGGCTACGAGGCGCTGACGCTGCCCATCCTGTGCGGCTTCACGATGGTTTTTGTGAGCGTCATCGTGTCGGAGACGCAGTTGTCCTTCCTGCGGCGCAAATGATGTTCTGCCTGTGTATTTCCCTTGACAAATCCGCCCGCGTGGCATATCCTCCTTGTATCGAAAAGGTGCAGGGAGGATTTCTTATGCATGACGTGACCAGCCTGATCGGCCATACGCCTCTTGTCCGCCTGAAGTGCGGCATTTTCGCCAAGCTGGAGGGCATGAACCCCGGCGGCAGCGCCAAGGACCGCGTGGCTCTCTCCATGATTGAGGACGCGGAAAACCGCGGTTTGCTGCAGCCCGGCGGAACCATCATCGAGCCCACCAGCGGCAATACCGGCATCGGCCTGGCGATGGTCGCCGCCAGCCGCGGATACCGCTGCATCCTCGTCATGCCGGACACCATGAGCATCGAGCGCCGCCGTCTTTTGGCGGCCTATGGCGCACAGGTGGTGCTGGTGGAAGGCAAGCTCGGTATGGCAGGCTGCATCGAAAAGGCCGAGGAGCTGCACCAAAGCACGCCCAACAGCATCATCGCCGGGCAGTTCAGCAATCCCGCAAACCCAGCAGCCCATTACGCCTCCACCGGCCCGGAGATCTGGGCAGATGCGGCAGGCAAGGTGGACGTATTCGTCGCGGGTATCGGCACCGGCGGCACGATCACCGGCGTGGGACGCTACCTTAGGGAGCAGAACCCCGCTGTGCGCATCGTGGGCGTGGAGCCCGCTGATTCCCCCCTGCTGACCCAGGGGCATGCAGGGCCCCACCCCCTGCAGGGCATCGGCGCCAACTTCGTGCCGGAGATCCTCGACCTCTCCCTGGTGGACGAGATCATCCCCGTGACCGGCGAGGACGCCTTCGCGGCGACCCGCGCCCTGGCCCGGAAGGAAGGCATCCTGGCAGGTATCACCTCCGGTGCAGCGTTGTGGGCTGCACAGCAGCTGGCCCAGCGTCCGGAATATGCCGGAAAGGCCATCGTAGCCCTCCTGCCCGACTCCGGCGAACGCTATCTGTCCACGGGAATCTTCGACTGAAAGCACTTTCTTCCGCAAAATTGTGAAAAAAACTTCAATTCCTCTTTTCATCGCGGGGAGAATGTGCTATAATGTAGGCTGTACGAGTTTGTACATGACAAGCGACAAGGAGGTCATTCCTATGCCTATCGTTACGACCAAGGAAATGTTCCAGAAGGCCTACGCTGGCGGTTACGCCGTGGGCGCTTTCAACGTCAACAACATGGAGATCATCCAGGGCATCACTGAGGCCGCCGGCGAGCTGAAGGCTCCCGTCATCCTGCAGGTGTCCAAGGGCGCCCGCTCCTACGCCAACCACACCTACCTGGTGAAGCTGGTGGAAGCTGCCGCCAAGGAAAATGATATCCCGATCGCCCTGCACCTGGATCACGGCGATTCCTTCGAACTGTGCAAGAGCTGCATCGACGGTGGCTTCACCTCCGTCATGATCGACGCTTCCTCCAAGCCCTTCGCTGAGAACATCGAGCTGACCCGCAAGGTCGTTGAGTACGCTCATGACCACGGCGCTGTGGTCGAGGCTGAGCTGGGCACCCTGGCTGGCGTGGAAGACGACGTGGTCGTCGAGCACGGCGCTGAGATGTTCACCCGCCCCGAAGAGGTTGAGGAGTTCGTCTCCAAGACCGGCTGTGACTCCCTGGCCATCGCCATCGGCACCAGCCACGGCGCTTACAAGTTCAAGCCCGGCACCAAGCCCCAGCTGCGCTTCGACGTGCTGGAAGAGTGCGCCAAGCGTCTGCCCGGCTTCCCCATCGTTCTGCACGGCGCTTCCTCTGTGCCCCAGAACTTCGTTGAGGAGATCAACAAGTACGGCGGCTCCATGCCCGGCGCCATCGGCATCCCCGAGGAGCAGCTGGCTCAGGCTGCCAAGCTGGCCGTGTGCAAGATCAACATCGACTCCGATATCCGTCTGGCCATGACCGCTTCCGTCCGCAAGTACATGGCGGAGCATCCGGATCACTTCGATCCCCGTCAGTGGCTGAAGCCCGCCCGTCAGGCTGTGAAGGACATGGTGACCCACAAGATCGTCAACGTCCTGGGCTGCAACGGCAAGGCGTAATCTGCCTAACGGCATCAAAAAAGTGGCTTCGGCCACTTTTTTGAATTTTGGCACTCGTTCCCTGTTCAGGGCTGAAGCTCCTCCCGGCCGTTCCCTCGCGTAAGGGATGTTTTTTGCAAAGCAAAAAACGCCCGCCCGCGCGGCAAAGCCCCGCGATACGATTTCAGTCTGCCGACGGCAAGTTTGTTAGCAACTTCTCGTTGCATGCAAAATCCCCTGCCCGCATTACGCGGACAGGGGATGCTTTCATTTACCAGGGTTCAACGGTGGTGATGGGGCGCTCGCTAACGCCGACATAGGTGATGGGCTGCACAGCCGGGTAGGTGTCGTGGTACATGTGGGTCCGCTCGACCTCCGTGCCGTTGACGTACTTCACCTTGTAGCTGTCCACCTCATAACCGATGCGGCCAGGCTCGGTATAGGGCACGTCATCGGTGTAGATGACATGGGCCGCTTCCTTATCCGGCACGATGGTGGGTTCAGGAATCGGGATCTCCACCTGCTCAGCGAGCAGATCGTAGGTCACGCCCGCCTCCAGCGCGGGGCCGTATATCTCGCAGACCACCAGGTCGTGGCTTCTGTCGATCTTGGGCTTGCGCATCACCTTGGTGATGATGTAGATAGG
The DNA here is from genome assembly GCA_045591175.1 of Clostridia bacterium. Classification (GTDB taxonomy): domain Bacteria; phylum Bacillota; class Clostridia; order Christensenellales; family Aristaeellaceae; genus UBA11524. The sequence goes on along the minus strand of JAZNSI010000013.1, from coordinate 30,006 downwards.
GCTGCCCGTATTGTTCTTGAAGGCGAAATCGATCTTTCTGCCGTCATAGTTGACCGTAGCGTCCAGGCCCAGATCGGTATAGCCAACGACCAGGCCATGCTGGCTGCGCTTGGTGATCTCCAGGTTTGCACGGATGGCAGCCACATAGATCGTGGAGCTGACCTGACACACGCCGCCGCCGTAACCCGGTTCTTCCTTGCCGTAGTTATACACAGTGGCCAGGTGGAAGCCGTTCTTCTTGGTGCGAGGGCCAACCACCGAGTTGAAGGAGAAAGTCTCCCCGGGGTTGATCACTGTGCCGCTGATCAGATCACAGGCACGCTTGACATTAAGGTTGCGTTCCTCCGTAGAGGTACTGGAGATCGCCGTATAGTGGGTGCCGATCAGCGTGGTGAGCTTCTCCAGATCCGCGCGGGTGTAGTTGGGGCGGATCTCCCGGGTCTGCAGGACAATGGTGCCGCTTTCCATGCGGGAGACCATGTCATACACCTGCTGCTTGATGGAATCCACATCCAGCTCCCGGCCCACCACCTCGTCGATGATCTCGAAGGGGTTGGTGTACATCTCGTTGAAGGTGGCCCTTGCGTCCACAGGCGAAACGTATACGCTGGCGGCAAATTCACTGAGGATGCGGTCAATGGCCGCGGTATCGCCGCTGGGCATCGCCGTGGAGCCGCTGTACGGGGTAACGAGCAGCTGATCCATGGCGTTCTTGCGCTCCGTCACGCTGGTGCTGCTGTGGCCCTGGGCCCAGGCTTCTTCCAGCGCGTCATCCACATGGACGGTCATCCCCAGGTGATAGGAGTTGATCTCGCCCACATATTCGCCGGAGGAGGTCACCAGCGCGACGTTCCATTCGTCGCACTTGAGCTGGGCGCTCTTCTGCACGGCGGCCTTGGCTTCCTCACGGGTCATGCCGCCCAGGTGGATGCCGTCCACATACACGCCCTCGCAGTAGCGGTCGTCATAAGCCGCCACGGCCTGCTGAATGGCGCGGTTGGCATTGTTGCTGCTGACGGTTCGGGAAACCACCAGCACGACGATCAGCAGAACCACCGCTGCCACCGCCAGATATACCAGCTTGTTGGGATCCAGCAGCGCCTTGGGACGCTGGGGGTCCTGCTGCACCGGCGGCTGATCGTAAACAGGGGCGTAGCCGTTGCCCGGCCACTGATTCACGCTGTACCCACCCTGCCAGGATTGCTCCTGGGGCTGCTGCACGGGGTAGGGCTGCGTCCATCCGCGGCCCGTGGGCTGCTGGTAGCCTTCCTGGGGCGGTGCGGGGGTGTACCCCTGCTGCCAGGTGTACTGCTGGGGCGGCAGCTGTCCCCCGGGAATGCCCTGGCTGGGCGTGGGCTGATAGCCCTGCTGCACCGGCGGCGGCATATAGCCCTGGGATACAGGCTTCTGCTGGGCCCATTCCGGCTGATGCTGCGGAGGCTGCCAGTCCGCCTGGGATACAGGCTGCTGCGGCTTGGCATAGGATGCCGCAGGCTTGCCCGGCATGGGCGCAGGGGCGCTCATGGACGGCATGCTTCCGCCGTCTGCCCTGCGATAATCATCCTGATTGGGATCATAGGGACACATCGAGCACCCCTCCTTTCATTTGTTTATTCTTGTCCGGCTGCCTTCCGCATGGCAGAAAGAAGCGCAGACACGTCCTCGTCAGCACGGCTCCAGGCTTCACAGGTGGATCCGGGCTGACCATGGCGGTTATCGTCGCAGTGGTAGTCGCTGCCGCCGGTCACCAGTAAGCCCATCCGGCGAATCATCACGTCCAGCCGCGGATACCCTCTCTTCTGCCAGGAAGGATGATACACTTCCACTCCCATGAGCCCTAGCTTCTGCCAGTTCTCAATGAGCATACGGGTCGTTTCATCCTTTTGCTCCAGTTCGGCCGGGTGAGCCAGCACGGGTACGAAGCCATTTCGGCGCAGAAGCGGCAATGCCTCTGCCATAGTAAGGCTCTCATTGGGGACATAGGCTTCCCTGCCCTCGCCGATATAGCGGTCGAAGGCGGCTTCCGTGTTGCGGACATAGCCCTTCTCCACCATCGCGCGGGCGATGTGCAGCCGGCCCACGGTGCCGCCGCACTTTTCGCGGATAGCCTCGTAATCCAGCCGGAAGCCCATTCTGATCAGGTTCTCCGTGATGCGTGCTGCTCTGGTAACGCGCTTTTGCGCCAGTTCGCGTACGACCCGGCGCAATTCCGGCGCTTCGGTCATGCCGTAGCCCAGCAGATGCAGGCCCTTCATGTCCTTCATTGACAGTTCCACACCGGTGATGACCGAAATGGGCGTGTTCACGCCGCGCAGGCTGTCCGCACCGTCAAAGGTATCATGATCGGTGATGGCCATGACAGTCACGCCGCGACTGGCAGCGAAATCCACCAGTTCCCGAGGAGACAACACACCGTCGGAGGCCGTGGTGTGCATGTGTAGATCAGGCTTCATATCATTCGACGTCGCTGCCCACGAGGATGTTCCGCTTCACATCAGCAGTTTCCTCTTCGGCAGGCTGGTTGTCGGCAGCATCATCCGCCTTGCTCTCCTCCAAGATCTCGTGCAGGCTGCGGGGCTTGCCCTCGGAGGTGATCTCAGGCATCACGCCGGTATCCATCAGCGCAACGAACTCCTGGCGGCTGATGGTCTCATGCTTGAGCAGCGCCTCGGTAAGGAGGTCGAGCTTCTCACGGTTGTCGGTCAGCGCCTTTGCGGCCATGTCGTAGCACTGCTGGCAGAGCTTCTTGACCTCGGCGTCCACCTTGGCGGCGGTCTCCTCGGAGTAAGCGCGGCTCTGGCCGAATTCCATGCCCACGAAGACTTCCTGGTCGTTGTCCAGGTACACCGGGCCGAGCTCCTCGCTCATGCCAAACATGGTGACCATGCGGCGGCAGAGCTCCGTAGCGCGCTGCAGGTCGCTGGTGGAACCGACGCTGTACTCGCCCAGCACCAGCTTCTCGGCGGCATGACCGCCCATCAGCATGGCTACTTCCGCCAGCAGCTGGTTCTGCATGGTGAACTCGTCCTCTGAGGAGGGCAGCGCCAGGGTGTGGCCGCCGGTGCGGCCACGGGGCACGATGGTCACCAGGTGGACGTCGTCCGCGCCGGGCAGCACATGGCTGACGATGGCATGGCCGCCCTCGTGGATGGCCACCATGCGGCGATCGTTATCGGTCACCTTGTGGCTGCGCTTCTCCGGGCCCATCTGGATGCGGGCAATGGCGTCCAGCATCAGCTGCTGGTTGATCTCCTTCTTGCGAGCGCGGGCAGCGAGGATCGCCGCCTCGTTCATCATGTTCTCCAGGTCAGCGCCGGTGGCGAAGGGCGTACGCTTGGCCAACGCCTTCAGATCCACGTCCGCCGCCAGGGGCTTGCCCTTGGTATGCACCTTCATGATGGCAACTCGGCCATCCAGGTCGGGATAATTGACGGTGATGGTACGGTCAAAGCGGCCCGGACGCAGCAGCGCGGGGTCCAGGATGTCACGGCGGTTGGTGGCTGCCATGACGATGACGCCCTCATTCACCGCGAAGCCGTCCATTTCCACCAGCAGCTGGTTCAGGGTCTGCTCGCGCTCGTCATGACCGCCGCCCAGACCTGCGCCGCGGTGACGGCCCACCGCGTCGATCTCGTCGATAAACACGATCGCGGGAGCATTGCGCTTGGCCTGATCGAACAGGTCGCGCACGCGGCTGGCGCCCACGCCCACGAACATTTCCACAAAGTCAGAACCGGAAATGGAGAAGAACGGCACGCCGGCCTCGCCTGCAACGGCCTTGGCCAGCAGCGTCTTGCCCGTACCGGGAGGGCCCACCAGCAGCACGCCCTTGGGAATACGCGCACCCATCTCGATGTAAGTGCGGGGATTGCGCAGGAAATCGACCATCTCCTGCAGTTCTTCCTTCTCCTCCTCCGCGCCGGCAACGTCCGCAAAGGTGATCTTGTTCTTGCTCGGATCATTCACGCGGGCATTGGCCTTGCCAAAGTTCATCACCTTGCCGTTGCCGCCGCCCTGGGCGCGCATGATCATGAACATGATCAGCAGCATAGAGCCGATCATGAGAATATACGGGATGATCGTGACCCAGATGGATACCGTTTCCGGCGCCATGGGCACGATATTGAAGGACAGATCGCCATCGCCCACGGACTCAGGATTCACGTTCAGCACCTTCGCCTGACGCTTGTAGGCCTCCTGGCGGAAGCTCTCAATGTCGGTGATGGTGGTTTCAAAGTCATACGCGCTTTCCGGGAAGCGGGAGTCCGGGATGGTGGTATCGGTGGTCAGGCCCCACAGCTTCGTGCCGCGGATGGCCACGCTCTTGACCTGGCCCGCATCGATCATCTCCCACAGCTTCGCGTAGGTGATCTCCCTGTTCTTCTGGCCCAGCAATCCGCCGTTAAACAGCAGCGCCACCACCAGGAAAGCAGCAAGGACAACGAGATAGCCTGTCCAGGCTCTGTTACGTTTCAAGATAAGGATCCTCCTTTTGTTCAAGCGGGCAGTATCCACAGGGAGCCGCCATCATAATATACGCAATAAGCCTTCATTCTACCATGCGAAGATGGCAATTCTCCTGTGCAGGCGCTGCTTATTCCTCCCCGGAATAAACGCGGGGGGACAGCACGCCGATATCGGGCAGATTGCGGTACTTCTCCGCATAGTCCAGGCCATAGCCGACGACGAATTCGTCCGGGATGGTGAAGCAGAAGTAATCCGCCTTGAGGTCGACGCGGCGGCGCTCAGGCTTGTCCAGGAGCGTGGCAATCTTGATGGAAGCCGCGCCGCGGGTGGACAGGTACTTCTTCAGGTAACTCAGGGTCATGCCGGAGTCAACGATGTCCTCCACGATCAGCACATGCTTGCCGGTGATGTCGATGGTCAGGTCCTTGACCAGGTTGACCACGCCGGAGGTCTTGGTCGCCGCGCCGTAGCTGGACACCGCCATGAACTCCGTCGCCAAAGGTAGATCAATGGCACGCATCAGGTCAGAGAAGAACACAACGCTGCCCTTGAGGATGCCCACCAGCAGCAGCTCCTTGCCCTGGTAATCCTCGGTGATCTGCGCGCCCAGCTTGTCCACCGCCGCAGCGATCTCCTCACGGGTGACCAGGATGCTTTTCAGGTCTTCATAAATCTTGGCGTTGGTCTGGATCATGGGGAACCTCCTGTCATTTCAGTCCGCGCTGCCAGGGGAAGGCTTCCTTCCATCGAAGCAGCACCGGGTTGGTTATTTCATCCGTACGGGGGATATTGCCCGCGCCCACGCCGCCCGCCAGCAACACCTCGCTGCCCCGGCACACCAGCGGCACACGGTCGCGGAAAGCCGCATCCACGCGGCGGTTAACAAAGTAATCCTGCAGGGACTGCCTGCCCTCGCTGCCAAAGGGGCGGATGAAATCACCCGTTTGGCGGCTTCGGACGATACATTCCCCCAGCCATTCATGGGGAATCACCTGGCACGTGCGGCCATCCCCGGGCTCACCGGTGAAAGCCTCCACCGTCAGCAGCGGATACGTCATCGCCGGACTTGCCGGGATAACGGCCGCCTCCTGCGGCGATACCAAATGCAGGTGGGTCCAGCCTCTTTGGCCATGCCAGCCGCCGGGCAGATTGCACCGGGCGGAAGTATCCGCGTTCAGCAGGGCATGGAGCGCATCCGTCTGCACGGCGGAAAGGCTGCGTTCCTCCCCCGGAGCGGCCAGCTCCGTCCACCAGGCGCGCAGGATGCGCTTTTGCAGTCCTGCGGGCTGGCACACCAGCGCGTCCAGCGGCAACGCGTCGCCGGGGTGACGGGCCAGAAAGTCAGCCGTGAGGGTATTCAGGGTCGCTTCATCCTCCGCGAGGAGCGCCGTCGTGTTTGCAATGCGCGCCGACGCGCCGGGAGCCAGCTGCTCCAGCAGAGGCAGCACCTCGCCGCGCAGGGCATTGCGCAAATAGCGGGTGTCACCGTTGGAGGCGTCCTCCCGCCAGGGCTGCGCCTTCTCCTTGAGGTATTTTCGGAGTTCTTCCCTGGAATACGAAAGCAGCGGCCGCAGGATGCGCATGCCATCCCGCTCGCTGTCAGCAGCCATGCCGGTCAGACCGGTCAGGCCCGCGCCGCGCAGCAGGTGCAGCAGCAGCGTTTCCGCCTGGTCATCCCGATGATGAGCCAGTACCAGCGCGTCCGCGCCGCTTTGCCGCAGCGCCTCGCGGAAGAAGCCATAACGCGCTTCCCTCGCCCAGTTTTCGCCGGGATTCTCCGGCGGGCAGGCGCGGAAAACCAGCAGCGTCACCTGGAGCTTTTCGCAAAGCGTCCGTACGAAGGCTTCATCCCCGTCAGATTCCGCCCCGCGAAGGCCGTGGTTCACATGGACGGCGGTGACGTCGCACCCCGCCTCCAGCAGCAGATGCAGCAGCGCCACGCTGTCCGTCCCGCCGGAAAGGCCGACCATCAGCCTGCCGGGGAAAGCGTGCAGCTTATTCATCGTCCGGAATGGGCGCGCCGCACTCGTTGCAGGCGATCAGCTCGTTATAGGGGCTTTGATCCAGATCCAGATAGCGGAAGCTGGTCATGGGCAGCCATTTCTTGCCCACGCTCTGACATTCCGGATCCAGATGATAGCGCGATCCGCCGCCCCGGGCATTGTAGTACAGGATGGTCTCCGGCGTACCGGTGTACAGCGGCGGCTGAGTGGGGGTATTGTTGGCAGTGGCGACAGTCTCGGTGGCCGTTTCTTTCTCGTTGGAGGCCAGGGACTGAGGATCGACATACCAGACGCCGTCTTCCTTCTTCATCATGACCTTGAAGGCGTAGCGGTCCATCGTGGATCGGCCGTCGTTCTTGTCAATGGTCACCTTGACGGTCAGCGTACGCAGCGCGTCGTTGTCCGTACCGGTGGATTTGGTGATCTCGAAATCCTCCTGGGGCGTACGGTTGAGCAGCAGCACGAAGAGCGCCGCCGCCGGGTCATCCACCGATGCGCGCCAGGAAGGCGCTGTACGGGCCAGCATTTCCTCGTCGTTGCCCGTGTTCCAGTAATGGAAGAAGGACAGCAGTTGTTCCGCCGCGCCGTCGGAGGCGTCCTCCGGGGCAGGCGTTGCGGTCGGCTGGGCAGTCGGCGTCGCGGCCTGCTGGCCTGCATTGACCGACGCAGGATTCCTGCCTTTGTTGGCGCTGGCGGGGGTGGACTGCTTGTCCGCCGGCGCGCCGGAGAGCGCACCCACCAGGGCGACCACCGCCATCACGCCCAGCACCAGGGACATGGTCAGACGCATATTGGGGGACACAACGTCCTTCATCCACATCAGCACGATGCCGCCCACCGCGCCGGCCAGGAAGATCCACTTCAGCGCCGGGGCCGCAAAGATCATCGCCAGGATGAACAGCACAGGCAGCACGCCAAAGAGAATGACCTTGGCGACCACATCCAGCGGCAGCTCGAACTTCTTCTCCTGGGGCTGGCTGTAATAGCCAGAGTACCCGGTGTAGCCCTGCTGCTGCACCTGCTGACCCATCTGATTGAACTGCGGATAAGCCTGCTGGGGCTGCTGATAGGCCTGCTGGCCGTAGAACTGCTGAGGCTGGGGGCCGGGCTGGGCATAACCCTGCTGCTGGGGCTGACCGGCATAAGGCTGCCAGGTCTGCTGCTGGTACACCTGCTGGGGATGCGCCTGCTGCTGATAGGTCTGCACCGGTTCATAGGGCTGCTGATAGCCCTGCTGGGGATACCCCTGCTGGGCATAAGGATTTTGCTGCACAGGATACTGCGCCGGATTCACCTGGCTGCCCTGCTGGCCCCAGGCATTGGGATCCCCATAGGGAGGCTGACCATTATTCATCCGTGTTCCTGTCCTTTCTGAAATTCTCAGTATATCATCTTGTGTTGCTGATAAAATGATGGCGAACGATTTTCCCACGACAAATAAAGCGTGTACCTCGCCACATCTTACAGTATATCACAAAAACTTTCAATGTAAACAGTCAAATTGTAAATTTCATTTGAAAACCTGCGATTCCGCCGGGCATAACGCCATCCGCGCTGCATAGCCTTTATCGAATGGACAAGAAAGGAGCATCCGCCATGAACGAGCATACCCACCGCGATCCCCTGGAGAAGGTCTGCGGATATGAATACACCGTCCGCCGGGGGGACAGCTTCTACCTGATCGCCAACCGGCTGGGCGTCCCCCTGCGCGACCTGCTGGAGGCCAACAGCGATATCAACCCGGCGCGCCTCATGGTAGGCGACGTGCTGTGCATCCCCATGGAGGAGGATGACGCGCCCCCGCAGCCGGAAACGCCCGCCGAACCCGAAGTTCCCGCCCCTGAGGAGCCCCCGGAAGAGCCCATCCCCGAGGATACCGACTCCCTCGACAAGCCCGCCGTGGAGGAAGACGGTTCCTGCCCCGACGGCGTGCCCTACACCCTCCAGCCCGGTGAAACCGCCGCCGACGTGCAGCTGCGTGCCAACATCAACCGCTACACATTGCAAAGCGCCAATCCCGCCGCCGATCTGGAAAGCCTTGCCGCCGGGCAGGTGCTGTGCGTGCCCTCCGTCAACAGGGCGTGCCCCGCTGCCTCCACCTACACCTTGCAGCAGGAGGACACCATCGAAAGCGTCGCGCTGCGGCTGAACACCTCGCTTTCCGCGCTGCTCAGGGCAAATCCCTGCCTTGCGCCCTCGGATTTCTCCGCCGGAAGGTGTATCAACGTGCCCTGAAAAACTTTTTCTTGCGTTTTCCTACATCTTATGCTATCCTGCCGCAGAAAAAAGTTTTTTCATCCGGGAACAAAAACGCCCCGTCATTCGTCATGTATGGCGTGAGGCACAAAAGCCCACGAACCACCCAAGGAGGTACGACACCCATGAAGAAGTTTTTCCTGATGCTGCTGGCCCTGATGCTGGCCGCGACCGCCCTGACCGCTTTCGCCGAGGATGAGGCTGTTATCCCCTCTCCTGAGGCAGAAGAGATTGTTCTGCTGGAAGGCTTTGTTGCCGAGATCCTGGACGAGTCCATTCTGCTGCTGACCCACGCCGGCGAGTACGTCGAAGCCCACCTGATCCCCGAAACCGTCATCGAAGGCAAGGAGCTGGCCATCGGCGACTATGTCTCCGTCGCTTACAACGGCCAGATGACCTTCTCCATTCCCGCGCAGATCACTGCTCTGCACATCGGCAACCACATGCTGATGGGTATGGTGAGCGATATGTCCGAGACCGGCTTCATCCTGACCTTCGGCGACGAAACTTACGCTGTTCATGCCGATGCCTCCATGCTGGAGGGTATTCAGGACGGCATGTTCGTCTCCGTGTACCACAACGGCATGATGACCCGCATGATCCCCGCCGGTGTGAATGCGCTGCACATCCGCGGCCAGGAGATTGTCGGCACCGTCACCGAGATGGTCGAGGGCGGCTTCACCCTGACCGTTGAAGGCGAGGAACTCCCCTACCACGTCGCCATCAAGGAAGGCGCGCTGCAGTTCGTGCAGGCTGAGCCCGGCATGGAAGTGATCGTCATCATCGACGGCATGATGACCGCCTCCCTGGAGTCCATCCTCGTCAATGCCACCGAGATCCTGCCCCTGCCCACCGTTCAGGAGGTGTTTGACATGACCGGCATCGTCACCGAGATCGGCGAAGGCTTCATCATGATCGAGGACGCAGAGGGCCAGATGATCCAGGTGAACCTGTCCGAGGAAACCATCTCCGAGGGCAAGGACGTTGAAGTGGGCGATTTCATCCACGTCACCTACAACGGCCAGATGACCTTCTCCATCCCCGCGCAGATCGCCGCCCAAAAGATCGGCTGCTACGCCCACACCGGCGTGATCGGCGAAGTCACCGAGGGCCAGTTCTCCCTGGAGACTGAGATGGAGATGATCCTTGTCAATGCCGCCATCGAGCAGATGGCCGGCCTGCAGCCCGGCATGAACGTGACCGTGTACACCAACGGCGCGATGACCATGTCCCTGCCCGCCCAGGTGGGCGCCGAGTTCATCACCGTTACTGAGACTATCGTGGATTGATGAATTCCATATGAAACAAAAAAGCGGAGGCCGTCGGTTATGACGGTCTCCGTTCTTTGTTTTCTCTTACTTCAGCTCAGAAGTGCAGTGGGGGCACTTGGTGGCCTCGATGGCGATCTCGGAGCAGCAGAAGGGGCACTTCTTGGTGGTGGGAGCCTTGGGTGCCTCGGGCTTCTTGCCGACGGTGGAGATCTTGTTGAACAGCTTGATGATGATGAACAGCACCAGCGCGGTGATCAGGAAGTTGATGATGGTGGTCGCGAAATCAGCGCCGGCCAGAGCCCAGGACCACTGAGCTTCGCCGATCAGGATCTCTTCGGGAGCGGTGCCCATGATGTAGGCCAGCAGGGGCTTGATGAAGTCATTGGACACGGCATTCACGATGGAAGTGAACGCGCCGCCGATGATCACGCCGACAGCCAGGTCGATCACGTTGCCGCGCAGGGCAAACTTTTTGAACTCTTCAAAGAACTTCTTCATTGGATTCATCCTCCTTATTTGGTTGAACGGTTTGGGTTCAATTCAGTATAGCACAGCAACCGGTTTGGCGCAAGGCTTTTTTCACCGGTTGACCTTCACAGAAATATGCCGTATAATAATGATGGTAAACTATCATCATTCAGCAAAGGAAGATGACTTATGGATTGGGTCGAACTGACCATACACACCACCACCATGGGCGCGGACATCGTCTCCGAGGCCCTGATGAACGAGGGCGCCACCGGCACGATGGTGGAGGACCGCGCCGATATTCCTGATCCCGACAAGCCCAACGGCTACTGGGAGATCATTGACCCCAACCTGATCAATACCCTGCCCGAGGATGTGCTGGTGCACGCCTGGTTCGAGCCGGACGAGAAGTTTGCCGACCGCATGGGTGCGCTGAAGGCCCGCATGGCGGAGCTGAAGGCCGCTGACCTGTGCATTGACATGGGCACCCTGGAAATGAACACCGTGAACGTCCACGACGAGGACTGGTCGGAGGTGTGGAAGAAGTTCTACAAGCCCTTCCGCGCCGGCAAGCGCCTGGTGGTCAAGCCCACCTGGGAGCTCTATGACGCAAAGGAGAACGACCTGGTCATGGAGATCGACCCCGGCATGGCCTTTGGCTCCGGCACCCATGAAACCACCGGCATGTGCCTCGAGCTGCTGGAGGACGTGATGCTGAAGCAGCCCGTGAACACCGTCATCGACGTGGGCACCGGCAGCGGCATCCTGGCCATCGGCGCGGCGATGCTGGGCGCGAAGGACGTGCTGGCCATCGACATCGACCCCACCGCCGTCAAGGTTGCCAAGGAAAATGTTGAGCACAACAAGCTGCAAAACGTCATCCGCGCAGTGGAGGGCAATCTGCTGGAATCCACCGATGGCGTGTGCGAGGTCTGCGTGGCCAACATCATCGCGGATGTCATCTGCATGTTCGCCAAGCCCCTCATCCCCCACATTGTGGAGGGCGGCCTGTTCATCTGCTCCGGCATCATCAAGGAGCGCGAGCAGGATGTGGTGAACGCGCTGAACGAGGCGAACTACACCATTCTGGAGATCCGCCGCAAGGGCGAGTGGGTCGCGATCCTGTCCAGGAGGCCTGACTGATGCACCGCTTTTATGCTGACGACCGGGGCGTGACCGGCGACGTCGCTTACCTCTGCGAGGAGGACGCCCGCCATGCCACCCGCGTGCTGCGGATGCGTCAGGGTGAAGCCTGCGAGCTGTTCGCGGACGGCAAGCGTTTCGCCGGAGAAATCGCGTCCATCGGGGACGGTGAGGTCGCGGTGCGCATCACCGGCGAAATGCCCTCCACCGAGGCACGCTTACGCATCACGCTCTATCAGGGCCTGCCCAAGGCGGACAAGATGGAGCTGATCGTGCAGAAGTCCGTGGAGCTTGGTGCATGCGCCGTCGTGCCTGTCGCGATGAGCCGCTGCGTCGTCCAGCTGGACGCGAAGGACGGCCGCAAGAAGCAGGAACGCTGGCAGAAGATTGCCCGCGAGGCCTGCAAGCAGTCCGGGCGCTGCGAAACGATGCAGGTGACCGAGCCCATCAGTTTCAAGCAGCTTTTGGCGAAGCTGCCCCAGCACGGCGCAGCCATCGTCCCGTGGGAGGACGCGCGTGGCTATTCCCTCGCCCGCTTCCATGAGGAGCACCCGGACGTCACCGACCTGGCCATCGTCATCGGCCCGGAAGGAGGCATGTCCGAGGACGAAATTGCCCGGATGAAGACCGCGAATTGCCAGAGCGTCACCCTTGGTCCGCGAATCCTGCGCACCGAGACCGCCGGGCTTTGCGCCATGAGCGCGCTATTCTGCCTCTATGGCGATATGGAGTGAACTTTCTTCTATGAAAACCGTTGCTTTCCACACCCTCGGCTGCAAGGTGAACCAGTACGATACCCAGGCCATGCTGGAGAAATTCCGCGCCGCCGGGTACGAGGTGGTTCCCTTTGACGCGGCTGCGGATGTGTACGTCATCAACACCTGCACCGTCACCGGCACGGGCGACAAAAAGAGCATGCAGCTCACCCGCCGATTGCGCCGGGAGCATCCGGAGAGCGCCATTATCCTCGCCGGATGCCTGGCCCAGCGCAAGGGCAGCGAGCTGCTGGAAACCGGCGCGCGGCTGATCATCGGCACGCAGAATCGCGACAAAGTGGTCGAACTGCTGGAGCAGGCCGTCGCCAACGGCACCGGCATCAGCGCCGTCAACGAGCTGAACGCCGCCACCCCCTTCGAGGAGCTGACCATCACCACCCAGGATGAGCACACCCGCGCGACCCTCAAAATCCAGGAGGGCTGCAACAATCATTGCACCTACTGCATCATCCCCAGCGTGCGCGGGCCCATCCGTAGCCGCGCGATTTCCAACATCCGCGAGGAGACGGAGCGCCTGGTCGCCGCCGGCTACACCGAGCTGGTGCTGACGGGCATCCACCTGTCCAGCTACGGCAAGGATCTGGGCGACGGCAGCACGCTGCTGGACGCCATCCGCGCGGTGCATGAGGTGGAGGGCGTGCAGCGCATCCGCCTGGGCAGCCTGGAACCCACCATCGCGACGGTGGCCTTCTCCCAGGCCCTCGCGGCGATGCCCAAGGTGTGCCCCCAGTTCCACCTGGCGCTTCAGTCCGGCAGCAACACCGTGCTGGCCCGCATGGCACGCCGCTACAACATGACCATGTACATGCAGGCGGTGGACAATCTGCGTGCAGCCTTCCCGATGGCGGCCTTCACCACCGATGTGCTGACCTGCTTCCCCGGCGAAACCGAGGAAGAATACGAGGAGACCCGGCAAACCATCCGTGACGTGGGCTACGCGAAGATCCACGTCTTCCCCTACTCCCCCCGCGAGGGCACCAAGGCCGCCGTCATGCCCGGCCAGCTCTCCAAGGCGGTGAAGGAACGCCGCACCCGCGAGCTCATCGCCCTGGGCGAGGAAACCGCCGCCGCCTATCAGGCGCAGTGGCTGGGCCGCGAAACCACCGTGCTGATCGAGGAGAAACTCGGCGACATGTGGCATGGCTACACGCCGGAATACATCCCCGTGCGCATCGCCGACTGCCCCGCGTGCGTCCCGGGCAGCATCGTGGCCGTCCGCCTGACGGAATCCGCCGCGGACGGCATGACGGGCGAGATCATCTGACATTATAATTAGTAGAAAGGATTGACCAACATGGACAACTGCCTGTTCTGTAAGATCATCAAGGGCGACATCCCCTCCGCCAAGGTGTACGAGGATGACAAGACCTACGCCTTCCGCGACATCGCGCCCCTGGCTCCCATCCACGTGCTTGTGGTGCCCAAGACCCATGTGACTGGCATGTCCGGCATCGATGCCGCGGACGACGCCACCCTGGCTGCCTGCCTGCGCGCGGTGAAGAAGGTCGCCGAGCTGGAAGGCCTGACCGGCGGCTTCCGCACCGTTTCCAACTGCGGCGACGACGCCTGCCAGAGCGTGCAGCACCTGCACTTCCACGTGCTGGGCGGCAAGAAGCTGTCCGACCGCATGGATTGACCCTCGCCGCCGCGATTTTACAAAAAATATCGAAAAAATCGCAATTTGAGGGATTGACGAGCGGGAATGTTTTTGCTATAATGACTCTACGGTTTTTTCGCCATCCGTCTGTCTATTTGGCTGATGTCAAGGCGAGATGAGCGAAAGGAGGGATAACAGTGTCCGAGGTTCGTGTTCGTGAGAACGAATCCCTGGAGAGCGCCCTGAAGCGCTTCAAGCGTCAGTGCGCCCGCGCCGGCGTCATCCAGGAGGTCCGCAAGCGTGAGCATTACGAAAAGCCCAGCGTGAAGCGTAAGAAGAAGGCTGAGGCGGCTCGCAAGCGCAAGTATTAATCTTTCAAACGAAAGAGATACCCCTTCCCGATTGGGAAGGGGTTTTTCGTTGTGTTATTGAGCTTCAAGACCGAAGATGGAAAGCATTTCTGCGGCAGTGAGCTCTGGCGAAGTCATCACGATCACCAGGTTGCAGAATGTATAAATGCTCTGTGTGGATCGTCCATCATACGCAACATCTACGGTCTTGTAATCCCGCGCCGTTTTCAGCGGGCAGTATACCGCCAGCATGTTTTCCTCCGGCGAATCGATGTACAGCGCCCCTTCCATTTCTGGCACCTGAAGCGGCGTGACTTTGCTTTCCTCCGTCACCGGAAAGCTCTGGTAAAGGCCCCCACCAGTCTGCATACTCACATTGATGGTCAGCTCCTGGCCGTCAGCGTCCAGCATACGCATGAAATAGTTGCTCATGAAGCGATGCTCATCCGGAATTTCAAAGCAGGTTCTAAGGTAGCCATCCTCAGTCCGCTCCTGGCTAACCCTTACGAGGCTTCCATTCCCGTCGCATGCATAGCCCACACGGCCCAAGCGCAGCTGCTGGTACGCGGCTGGGATCGCAACAGGCCAGGGCAGTGCTCCATCAGCGGTAACCCAGGCCTGCATTTCCGCAAGAGAGGATGCAAAATGATCGCTGGTTGTACCGCCCAAGAACGCAACATCTCCTGCCGAGGAATTCAGCTTGAGTACCGTGACAAGCTGTGCATTTGTGGGTACGCTCAGCTCCTGCAATCGTTCGCCGCCTTCATAATCCGTCAGGGGTATGTTCAGTGGCGGCTGCGTCAGGTTTCCTTGCCAATCCACCCCCGCGAGGCCTGCTGCTATCGTCGTTCCGGTCATCATCAGAGTGATCAAACCCAATACCAACACGATTTTCATTTTGCTCCATGTACACACCTTGCGCCTTCCCCCTTTCATCCTCGCCAGTACACTGGACTGGCGGTCAGAAGAAAGCCCTGCGTGACCAACACTCTTTTTCAGTGCATCGCGAAATTCATTCTCTGTCATTCGCCCGAACCTCCTTCCAATTCGATTTTCAGCCGTTTCCTACCCCGAGCCAGGCGGCGGAACACCGTCGCGCGATCGACGTTCAACATGTTCGCAATATCCTCCGGGGCCATGTCGTTCCAGTAGTGCATCACGATCACCTCGCGCTCCCGGGTGGGCAGGCGATGGACGCTGTCGAGAAGGCCGCTGTCCGTGTCCGGCGCGTCCGCCTGGATGGGCAGCTCCTCAGGGGTGATACGGCGATCCACATGGCGGAACCAGCGGGAACGCTGCTCGTCCCGGCAGAGATTAACAGCTACACGGGTCAGCCAGGCCTTTTCGGTTTCCTGACGCAGGTTGCCTTGCTTCCACGCCCGGATGAAGGTTTCCTGCGCTACGTCCTGGGCCAGGTAGGCGTCCTTCAAAAGCAGCGTACACAGTCCCACCACATGAGCGCCGTAATCCTGCATCAGCCGCAGCAGCGTCTGATTGTCTGCCATGCTTCTCACCTCCTTCACCCTTTATACGGAATTGGTCGCTATTTTGTCGCATTTTTCATTCTGTCTGCAGCGAAAAAATCCTCTTGCACGTTCATCCAACATTTGATATACTAATCACATCTGATGGTTTTGCAACCGATCACTTTGCATGCAACGAAAAGAGGAAATTCATGGTCTTTCTGTTTCAATTGACACCACACGCGAATATCCGCTATCGTGAGGCCCAGCTCAAGCTCGGCCAGGCGGAGCTTGCCTGTTTGCTGAACGCGCTGCACATTCCGGCGGAGGTCACCTCTTGCACGGTTGGCGGCGTTTCTTTCCTGCGCTTTGAAGCGGATGCGCTGACTGAAAAGCAGCTGTCCGCGCTGTCGATGCACTCCGCTGCGCTGATGATCTGCGAGCAGCAGGGGGGCTCCGACGCATCGGTTCTCCTCCGCCCGCTGGAGAAGGTCAGCCATGATTATCTGACCGAGGACCTGGCCGAGGTGCTCAAGTACAAGGGCAAGACGAGCGCGGCATTCACCCACATGATGATCAACTGCGCATACGCCGCCAGCGATTTCTTCGGCAAGGATGAAACGCTGACCGTCCTCGACCCCATGTGCGGCCGCGGCACGACCTGCTTCGTGGCCCTGCAGCACGGCATGAACGCCGTGGGCGTCGATATTGACAACCGCGACCTGAAGGAATGCGCCGACTACTTCGAGCGCTACATGCAGTATCACCGGATGAAGCACAAGCTGGATCAGTCCAGCCGCACGGTGCGCAAGCATGCGGTGCCTGCCGCGGTCTACACCATCGCCGACACGAAGGAGCACTTCAAGGAGGGCGATACCCGCACTCTGTCGCTGTACCTGGGCGACACCGGGCTGACCGGCGAGCTGTGCAAGAAGGCGCCCGTCCATCTGCTGGTGGCGGATCTCCCCTATGGCGTGCAGCATGCGCCCCAGGACGGCAAGCGCACCGAGTCCTTCATGCAGGTGATGAAGCGCGCCCTTCCTCAGTGGAAGGAAGCCGTCCGCAAGGGCGGCGCAGTGGCCCTCTCCTTCAACACGCTGACGCTGAAGAAGGCCGACCTCGTCCAGCTGCTCAAGGACGCAGGCTTCACCCCCATCACCGACGCACCCTATGATGATTTCCAGCACTTTGTGGAACAGGCTGTCCACCGCGACTTCGTGGTGGCCCGCAGGGACTGACAAGGAGGCTACCACCATGACCGATATGAATTTGAACGAACTGACCGTGCTGGAGCTGCGCAAGGTCGCCAAGGACATGAAGGTCCCCCTGGGCGCTGGCATTTCCAAGCAGGGCATCATCGATAAGCTGACCATGGCCATCGCCGAGAAGAGCGCAGCGGAAGCTCCGGCAGAGCCCGCCCCCGCCGAGGAGCCCGTGAAGGCTGCCGAGCCTGAAGACGCGCCTGCTCAGCCCCAGTTCCGGCAGGCCTATGTGGCCCCCCAGCGCTTCAACAACCGCCCCGCTTATCAGGGCGGAAGCTATGGCCGTCCGGCCGCTGCCCGCGGACCTGCCGCGGATGCACCCCGGCCTCAGCCTGCCCGTCCGGCGACTTTCCAGTCCCGGTTTGGCCCGGCTGCCCAGGTGCCCCCGGCGCCCCTGCCCCAGGAAGAGGAGCAGGAGGAAGAGCGCATCCCGCAGGAAGCGCCCCGCAGCTATGCACCCGCCCGTCCGGCATACAATGAGCAGCCCCGGTTCCAGCAGCGGCCTCAGTATGAGCAGCCCCGGCAGGAATACAGCCGCCCGCAGTTCGAGCAGCCCCGGCAGGAGTACAGCCGCCCCCAGTTCGAGCAGCCCCGGCAGAGCGCGGAGCAACGGCCCTCCTATCCGCAGCGGCAGAGCTACAACACGGAGCCTGCCCCCTTCACCGTGAACCCCACCGCCAGCGAGATCATGCAGGCAGCCGAGTGCCCTGAACTCACCGGCGTGCTGGAGCTGCTGCCCGAAGGCTACGGCTTCCTGCGCAGCGAAAGCATGATCGCTACCGCGCGGGATGTGTATGTGGCTGCCGCCCAGGTGCGCCGCTTCGGCCTGCGTTCCGGCGACAAGGTGACCGGCAAGGTCCGCCCCCTGCGGGACGGCGACAAGTACCCTGCCCTGCTCACCGTCGGCCAGGTGAACGGCATGTCCCCGGACGCCGCTGCCAGCCGCGTCCATTTCGACCAGCTGACGCCCATCTACCCCACCCGCCGCATCTGCCTGGAGCGCAAGGAAGGCCCCCAGCTGAGCGATCTGCGGCTGATGGATCTGGTAACGCCCATCGGCTTTGGCCAGCGCGGCCTCATCCAGTGCGGCCCCGGCACCGGCAAGGCCCGGCTGCTGACCCGCCTGGTCAACGTCATCACCATGAACCATCCCGAGGCGGAGGTCATGATGGTGTTCTTCAACGAGACGCCGGAAAACTTGACCGTCATCCGCGAGTCCGTAAAGTGCCCAGTGGCCGCCACCACCTTTGATATGCCTCCGGAGGCCCACCTCCGCCTGGCGGATCTTGTCATTGAGCGCGCCCAGCGTCTGGCGGAAATGAAGAAGGACGTCGTCCTCCTGGTGGACAGCCTGACCACCCTCATCCGCGTGATCTCCACCGCCGCAATGCAAGCCGGCCGCGCTGTTCCCGGTATGATCAACCCGCAGAGCCTTCAAAAGGCCAAGCGGCTCTTTGGCGCGGCACGCTGCCTGCGCGAGGGCGGCAGTCTGACCGTCATCGCCGCCATGAACACCGACAGCGGCGTGAAGGCTGACGACAGCATCGTGGGCGATTTCCGCGGCGCGGCGAACATGGAGCTGGTGCTGGATCCCGCCCTGGCCCGTGCCGGCGTCCAGCCGCCCTTCGACCTGAGCCGCTGCGGCACCCGGCGCGCCGAAGCCATCCTCACCCCCGCCCATCAGGAGGGGCTGAAGCTGCTGCGCGCCATGCTCTCCCGCATGCCCGCAGAGAACGCCGTGCGCGAGCTGACCTCCATGCTGGAGAAGGCCCCCACCAACGAAGACCTCCTTTCCCGCATCAAGGTCTGGGCAGAAACCATGAAGGCATAAGATTTGCTGAAATTCTTGTCCGATTTCCTGCCCGGAAACACAAAAAACTACTTGCATTCCGGAAATGATTGTGGTACAATAATCCTCGCGGCTGTATGAGCCGATCATTGCACGCGAAAGAGGTGAAATCGCAATGAAGGAAAAGATCCATCCCAACTACGGCAAGTGCATCGTTCGCTGCGTGTGCGGTGAGACGTTTGAGACCGGTTCTACCAAGAAGGAACTGAAGGTGGATATCTGCTCCAAGTGCCATCCCTTCTACACCGGCAAGCAGAAGCTGGTTGATACCGGCGGACGCGTCGATCGTTTCAAGAAGCGTTTCGGCCTCCAGTAAGGCTTATCATAAAGTCATTACGAAGGCTCATCGCTTCCGATCAGATGAGATTGCAGTTAACAGACCGTCATCGGCGGTCTGTTTTCTTTTACCCATTTTGAGGTTTTTCACTTGTTTCAGCAGGGATTCAAGACGTCCATATAGAATAGTAGTATGTTGGTGGAGTGTATACTTCACCCCCTATTAACGATATAGCGCACACCCGTGCAGAAAGAAGGTCCCTTATGTCCGAGAACAAGAGCTGCCCCCGCGTGGATATCGGCGGCCAGGCGGTGCTGGAGGGCGTGATGATGAAGGCCCCCGACGCCATCGCCATCACCGTCCGCCGTCCCGACGGCACCATGGTCGTCCAGCGCAAGGAGTACACCGCCGCCGCCAAGAAGCACAAGTGGCTGGGTTGGCCCATCATCCGCGGCGTGGTCAACATGGGCTCCATGCTGTCCATGGGCATGTCCACCCTGGAGGACTCCATGAAGATGCTGGGCGAGGAATACGAGGAAGAACCCAGCAAGTTCGAGAAGTGGCTGGCCGAAAAGCTGGGCAAGAACATTGATAAGGTTGTCATGGGCGTGGCTATTGTGCTGGCGATCATCATGGCTGTGGGCCTGTTCATCGGCCTCCCCGCTGGCGTGGAATGGGTGACCGGCAAGCTGATCGGCTTCAATGCAGCTGAGGTTGTTGAAGGCGCAGAGGCTGCCGTACAGTCCGCTGATTCCTGGAAGGGCGTATTCGTCACCGTCGTGGGCGGTTTAACGAAGGTCGCCATCCTGATCGCGTACATGGCCCTGTGCGGCAAGGTACCGGACGTTCGCCGCACCTTCCAGTACCACGGCGCAGAGCACAAGACCGTCTACTGCAACGAAAACGATCTTCCCCTGACCCCCGAGAACGCAGCCCCCTTCACCACGCTGCATCCCCGCTGCGGCACGGCGTTCATGCTGATCGTCATGGTCATCAGCATGGTGCTGTTCCTGTTTGTGGGCCGCGATATTTCCGCGTTCCTGCCGCGCTTCCTGCTGCATCTAGCGCTGCTGCCGGTGGTGGCCGGCGTCAGCTACGAGGTGCTCAAGGGCCTGGCTCACAAGGATAATGCCTTCACCCGCGCGGCCCGCTGGCCCGGCCTGCAGATGCAGCGCCTGACCACCAAGGAGCCCACCATGGAGATGCTGGAGGTCGCCATCGTGTCCATGAACGTGGCACTGCACGGCATGCCTAAGAACGCCCCCCTCACCGAGGAGGGCTGGGCCATTCTGACGGACTACAAGCAGTCCGAGGCAGGCTATGAATTCCCCGCAGAAGAGACTGTGGAGGCCGCCGAGTGACTCCCCGCGAGCTGCTGCGGCTGATGGCTGCTGAGCTGCGCGACTCCGGCGTTCCCGACGCGGAGGTCGACGCCTCGCTGCTGCTGAGCCATATCACCGGACAAAACCCCATGAACCTGCGGCTGGACAGCTGGTCGCAGGTTTCTTTGGCTGACGAAGAACAACTGCGGGCCCTGTGCGAAAAGCGCAAGACCCGCACGCCGCTGCAGTATTTGACCGGCGTGCAGAGCTTCCTTGGCCGCGGCTTTTATGTGGATGAGCGGGTGCTGATCCCCCGCCCGGAGACGGAGCTGCTGGCTGAACGGGCCATCGCTTCCCTGCGGATGCGTCCCTCCCCCGCCGCGCTTGACATGTGCTGCGGCAGTGGCTGCCTGGCCGTGTCAATGGCGCTGGGCGCACCGACGGCGGACGTTCATGCGGCAGACCTTTCCGAGGGCGCGCTGGCCGTCACAAAGCTCAACGCTGAGCGGCTGCATGCCAAGGTGACACTCCACCAGGGCGACCTGTTTGGCAGCATCCCGGAGGGCATGCGGTTCGACGTGATCGTCTCCAACCCGCCCTACATTCCGGCGGCAGACTGTCTGGAACTCCAGGAGGAAGTCCGTCGCGAGCCCCTCATGGCGCTGGACGGCGGCGCGGACGGCTACGATTTCTACCGGCGCATCGCCAAGGAAGCACCACTTTTCCTCAAGGACGGCGGCGTGCTGCTGCTGGAAGTCGGCTTTGATCAGGCTCAGGGCGTGATGGCCCTGTGCCGCGAGGCCGGATTCCGCGAGGTCATGGCCCATGAGGATTATCAGCACATTGACCGCATGGTCGAAGCGAGGCTGTAATGTTTGACAAGTTTGAGTGGATCGCCTCCCGGTACGAGGAGCTCTCCGAAGCCATCGTGCAGCCGGAGGTCATCGCAGACACGGCAAAGTATCAGGCGTACCTGAAGGAACGGGCCAACCTGGAGCCGCAGC
This sequence comes from Clostridia bacterium, assembly GCA_045591175.1. Taxonomy (GTDB): domain Bacteria; phylum Bacillota; class Clostridia; order Christensenellales; family Aristaeellaceae; genus UBA11524. The sequence continues at coordinate 8,498 of JAZNSI010000013.1, read as the reverse complement.
TGGACGCATGGCGACGGTATCAGTCCCTGCTGGACGGCATCACCCAGGCGCAGGAGATGCTCGCCGACCCCGATCTGGCCGGCATGGCCCGGGAGGAGCTGGACGCGCTGCTTCCCCAGAAGCCCCTTCTGGAGCAGGAGCTGCGCATTCTCCTTCTCCCCCGCGACCCGGACGATGACCACAACGTCATCATCGAAGTCCGCGGCGGCGCGGGCGGCGAGGAAAGCTGCCTGTTCGCAGCGGATCTGGTGCGCATGTACAGCCGCTATGCCGAGCGGCACGGCTTCCGCGTGGAGCCGGTCTACACCCAGGACACCGAGCTGGGCGGCGTGAAGGAGTGCGTGTTCTCCATCGTGGGCAGCGGCGCCTTCGCCCGCATGAAGTACGAAAGCGGCGTCCACCGGGTGCAGCGCATCCCCGTCACCGAGGCCAACGGCAAGCGGCAGACCTCCACCTGCACGGTTGCGGTGCTCCCCGAGGCTGACGAGGTGGACATCGACATCGACCCCAGGGATCTGCGCATCGACACCTACCGCGCCAGCGGTCACGGCGGTCAGCACATCAACAAGACCGACAGCGCCGTGCGCATCACCCACCTGCCCACGGGCACCGTCGCCGCCTGCCAGAGCGAGCGCAGCCAGATCCAGAACCGCGCCCGGGCCATGCAGGTGCTGCGCGCCCAGTTGTTGGCGCAGAAGCGCGAGGCCGCCGATGCTGCCTACGCCGAGAACCGCCGTGTTCAGGTGGGCACCGGCGACCGCTCCGAGCGCATCCGCACCTACAATTTCCACGAAGGCCGCGTGACCGATCACCGCATCGGGCTGACCCTCTACGCCATCAACGACATCATGGACGGCGACCTGGACGAGATCATCGACGCGCTCAAGGCGGAGGAACAGGCCGCCAAGCTGCGCAGCCTCACATAAAGAAGGTATACTTATGAAAACCCAACTTCTCCCTGCAACGGACGAATCCCTGGCCCTGGCGGCCCGCCTCTTTCAGGAGGGCCAGCTGGTGGCCTTCCCCACCGAGACGGTGTACGGTCTGGGCGCCCATGCCCTTGACCGTGAGGCCGTGCTGGGTATTTTTGCGGCGAAGGGCCGCCCGGCGGATAATCCGCTGATCGTGCACATCCATGACCGCAGCCAGCTGGAGGGCATCTGCGAGGTGAATGACCTCGCGCTGCGCCTGATGGACGCCTTCTGGCCCGGCCCGCTGACGATCATCCTGCCCCGCAAGGCCGCCGTGCCCGACGAGGTCACCGCCAAGCTGGACACCGTGGCGGTACGCATGCCCTCCCACCCGGTGGCGATGGCCCTGCTGAAAGCCTGCAATCTGCCCATCGCGGCCCCCAGTGCGAATCGCTCCGGCAAGCCCAGCCCGACCAGCGCAAAGCATGTCTTTGACGACATGGACGGCCGTATTCCGCTGATCATCGACGGCGGCGAAAGCGACGTTGGCCTGGAGTCCACCGTGATTTCCCTTGTGGGCGAAAAGCCCTGCATCCTGCGGCCCGGCGGGGTCACCAAGGCCATGCTGGAGCAAGTCATCGGCCCGGTCGACCTGGCCGGCAGCATCCTCCGCCCGCTGGAGAAGGGCGAAAAGGCCCTCTCTCCCGGCATGATGTACAAGCACTACTCCCCCGACGGCCAGGTGACGCTCATTGAGGGTGAGGAATCCGCCGTGGTGGCAGCCCTGCGCCGCCTGTACACCCACGCAGACAGCGAAGGCCACCGCGCCTGCGTGATGTGCTTCACCGAGCATATGGAAGCGCTCGCCGACTGCCATCCCCACGACATCGGCCATAAGGATGACCCCTCCGAGGTGGCCCACCGGCTCTTCGCGACCCTGCGCGACCTGGATGACGAGAAGATGGACGTGATCTTCTCCGAGGTCGTGCCGCCGGAGGGCGTTGGGCTGGCCGTCATGAACCGGCTTGGACGGGCTGCGGCCTTCAGGACGGTCAATGCGGAGGAAATCATCCGCATTTGACAGATACAGGAGTTTTCTATGGAATGGTTCAACCCCTTTGGGCTGGTTTTCATGCTGGCGATCATGATCCCCAACATCATCTATGCCGCCCGGCATCCCGAAGGCTTTGTCAACAAATGGAACTGCAAAGCCGCTGAACTCATTGAGCAGATCGGTCGTTACGGCTGCTTTGCGCTGATGATTTTCAACATCCCCGGCACTTGGTTCGGGTGGTGGTCCGACGAGGTCTTTGCCGGATACCTTATCGTCAACACGGTGCTGGTACTCCTTTATGTCCTGGCATGGGGCATCGGCTTCTGCAAACAACCGATGCTTCGGGCTGTGGTGCTGTCGGTTCTGCCGTCGCTAGTATTTTTGTTCAGCGCTGTCATGAGCCGTTCCGTACTACTCGGCTTGTCCGCCCTGCTGTTTGCCCCGTCGCACATCCTGATTTCCTGCAAGAATGCCTCGTTTGAAAAATAATGCAGCAAATATTGCAAAAATCATGAAAAGGCATTATTTCCCCCTTGACGAACGCTGTCGGATATGATAGTATATGTCCCGCAAACTGAATACCTTATCACGAGTGGCAGAGGGATGGGCCCGATGAAGCCACGGCAGCCCGCGAAAGCGAAGGTGCCAAATCCCACAGAGGACGCACACCTCGCCCCTTCAAAGAAGGGACGAAGTCCCCTGGCAGATAAGGACGATCAAACGTGATCTACCCGGCTGTTTTGTGTGCAAGACAGTCGGTTTTCTTTTTGAGGCACCCGCCTCGTTTCGACCTGCGAAAGGAGTACAACCATGCGCAAGCTCTTCACTTCCGAATCCGTCACCGAAGGCCATCCCGATAAACTCTGCGACCAGGTGTCCGACGCTGTCCTGGACGCGATGCTCGCTCAGGATCCCATGTCTCGCGTGGCCTGCGAAACCTGCGCCACCACTGGTATGGTGATGGTCATGGGTGAGATCACCACCACCGCGAAGGTGGACATCCCCGCCATCGTCCGCGAGGTCGTGCTGGACATCGGTTACAATTCTTCCGAACTGTGCTTCGACGGCAACACCTGCGCGGTGCTGACCGCTGTGCACGCCCAGAGCCCCGACATCGCCATGGGCGTTGACGCGGCACTGGAATCCCGCGACACCGACGAGAACGACACCGGCGCCGGCGACCAGGGCATGATGTTCGGCTACGCCTGCGATGAGACCCCCGAGCTGATGCCCACCGCCATCGCCTACGCACACCGCCTGACCCGCCGCCTGACTGAGGTGCGCAAGAACGGCACCCTGCCCTGGCTGCGCCCCGACGGCAAGTCCCAGGTCACCGTGATCTACGAGGACGGCAAGCCCGTGGCCGTGGACACCATCGTCATCTCCACCCAGCATGACGAGGAGATCACCCAGGAGGATATCCGCGCGGCGCTGCTGGAGCACGTCGTGGCGCCCGTCATCCCCGCCAACATGCTGACCGCCGAGACCCGCTACTTCATCAACCCCACCGGCCGTTTCGTCATCGGCGGCCCCGCGGGTGACTCCGGCCTGACTGGCCGCAAGATCATCGTGGACACCTATGGCGGTTATGCCCCCCACGGCGGCGGCGCCTTCTCCGGCAAGGATCCCACGAAGGTTGACCGCTCCGCTGCCTACGCAGCCCGTCATGTGGCGAAGAACATCGTCGCTGCCGGCCTGGCCAAGCAGTGCGAGATCCAGCTGGCCTACGCCATCGGCGTCGCTCAGCCCGTGTCCCTGTGCGTAGACACCAAGGGTACCGGCGTGGTGGCGGACGATGTGCTGTCTGCGGCCGTGGCCAAGGTCTTCGATCTGCGCCCCAACGCCATCATCGAGCGCCTGCAGCTCCGCCGCCCCATCTACCGCGCCAACTGCAACTACGGCCACTTCGGCAAGGAGAACATGCCCTGGGAGCAGACCGACTTCGTCGATGCCCTCAAGGCCGCTGTGAACAAGTAAAAAATGCCGGGACGACTCCTTGCTGGAATCGTCCCGGCGTTTTATTATTCAGATGGATGCTTGGAGGCTTTCGTTAAGGGGCCAGTTCGATCCACATGGCGGGGCGGACGGCTTCATAGAGATTGGAGAGGTCAATACCACCGTAGCCAAGGACGCGACCATCAGGGACGACGTTTAGCATATTGATATGATCATATTCACCACAATAGCGCAGCCACCAAAAGCAGAACCCGCTATCATTACCAGGGGTCCCCTGCGCATCTGCATAGGCAGTTACCCTGCACTTTCGGTCACCGTCCATCTGAAAATACTTGTTTGCATCTGCGTTGCTTAACAGAAACATCTTATCCTGCGTAGTCTTACCCGGATTGTTGCTGTACGAGGGGGACGCATCAACTGATACACTCACGGTAGGAATCATCGTTTGTTCTGTGTAGGTGAATGCGGCGTTGAAGAAATCGCTATTCATCCATTTGCGAAGACTGCAATTTCCCCAGGTCACCTCGGCGTTCTTCGTATGATACGGTTTGCAATCCAACGCATAACGGCTGATAACCAGCAGACGATTGTTTTCCTTGGCAAGCACAAGCCATTCAATATTTTCCTGGCCATTGCCTGTATTGTTGTCCTGCTCATAGGTACCGAAGGTAATATAGCCGCCAACCTCTGCTTTGGCAAGTTTCTCGGCATTGGCTTTTTCTCGAATGGAGTCCGCTTGAGCCTTGCTATCCTTATACCCGTCAAGCGCAATAAAGGCATCGTATGCCTCGCTGTACTTTGCGGCATTCATCAGCACTACCGCTGCGTTGTACCGACAAAGCAAGATCAGATCTGCACTATCACGGTGCGTCACAATCTCCGTAAACGCCGCAATGGCCTCGCTATACTTCCCCTCTTCCATCAACGCCACTGCTGCGTCATACTTACCATCCAGAATCGCCGTTTCGCAGATTGCAATTCTCTCCACGCTGTCCTTATATCCATTGAGGCTCCTGTACAGCTTGATGGCCTCGGCATAATCACCCTTTTGTTCCAATGCCAGTGCGTCCTGATATACGACTTCCATGCGGGCCAGTTCCTGATCCCGTTTGATTTGGGCGCGACGACTCTGTTCGCCCTTGATTTCCTTGATCTTATCGCCGCAAGCGCCATAGCGGGTCAGGCTATCCTTGAAAAACGCCAGGCCGCCATAGACCTTTTCCGCCTCCTCCAGCTGCCAAAGCGCTTGCGCAAGGGCAGAATCCGAGGCCGTCGCGGCATCGATCGTACCAGCAGCTTCATGGGCGCGGCCTTCATAGTATTTGGCCATCTGCTTGCTGTCCTTGAAATCACCCAGGTCAACGAAGGCGTCCACAGCCATTGAATACAGACCGAAGTTTTCCGCTGCCGCAATGGCTTTGCAATACATAGCCATCTGCGATGCATCAGAATAAGTGCCAAGCGCGTCAAACTTGGCTGCAGCCCCCGCATAATCGCCCTGTACCATCAGCAGCTCGCCCTGAGCATACATTTCCTGCAAAGCGCCAGTGGCCGACTCCGCACATGCGGACGACAAAAACAAGATGGCCGTCAAAAAAAGAGAAAAGATCGTTTTCATATAATGAACCTCCAGTAGACTATCCAACAACACGGCAGCTGATCTTCTTTTTGTAAAAACATTCGACAGATGCAACGATTTTCCTTCCACGCCGAAAAATCATCAGGATATTCTGTCAAAAAACGTTTTCGTACTTGACAAACATTGTACTTTGTATTATTATTGTATCCAAAGTGCAGACAAAAAGCACTTTGCCTCAAAAGGCCCGGCAAAACGCCGATCCCATATACAGAAGGAGCAGTCCTGATGAACACGATTTCTTTTCAGCCCATGATGGAAAGCCGCCCGATCCGTGAGATCGCCTACGAGGTGCTCAAGCACGCCATTATCACCGGCGAGATCCCCGCTGGCGAGCGCATCGTTGAGACCGACTACGCTGATCGTCTGCATATCAGCCGCACCCCCCTGCGTGAGGCTCTGCGCAAGCTGGAGCGCGACGGTCTGGTGGAGTATGTGCTGCGCCGCGGCGTGGTGGTGCGCGCCTTCACCATCGCTGACGTGGAGGAGATCTACACCATCCGCAACTCCCTGGAGATGCTGACGCTGCCGGCCATCATTGAGAAGGCCACGGAGGAAGACATCGCTGCCCTGCGCGCCCACCTGCATGAGATGGATGACCTGATCGAGGCCCGCGATTTCGATGCACTCTCCCCCGTCACCCGTTCCTTCCACCGCCAGCTGACCGCCATCTGCGGTCAGAACCGCATCCTGCGCGTCATCGAAGGCCAGGACGAGTTCATCACCCGCTTCTCCTCCATGGCCATCCGTCAGGAGGACCGTCTGCTGGAGGCCCACAAGGAGCATTACGCCCTGGTGGAGTTCGTTGAAAAGCGCGACCTGGCCGGTTTCCGCGACCTGACTGAGCGCCATATCAACCGCTCCAAGGAAATGTGCCTGGCTGCCCTGGCTGAACAGCGCAAGCATCAGAATTTCTAATATCGCACATGTGCCCGGTTGACAGACGTCTTCCGGGTTCTTTCCATATGAGGAGTCTTATGAAGCACAATTTCCACACCCACACCACTCGCTGCAAGCACGCTATCGGCACGGATGAGCAATATGTACAGGCCGCGCTGGACAGCGGCTTTGACATGCTCGGCTTCGCAGATCATGCGCCTTGGGCCTTTGCCTCCGATTATGTCAGCCACTGCCGCATGCCTGCGGATCAGTGGGCAGAATACAAGCAGTCCGTGCTGTCGCTGAAGGAGAAATATCAGGGGCAGATCGGTATCCATCTGGGACTGGAGTGCGAGTATTATCATCAGTACATCGATCAGCTCCACCGCCTGCGGGACGATGGCTGCGAGTACTTCATCCTTGCCTGCCACTTCCTCCACACCGAGGAGCATTTCCCCTACATCGGCATCAGCTGCCAGGAGGACGATGAAGTCCTGCGTTATGCCGAGCAGACGGTCGAGGCCATCCGCACCGGGCTGTTCGCCTATGTCGCCCATCCCGATCTGTACATGATGTACCGCAATGAGCTCTCCCCCGTGTGCATGGAGGCTGCCGACATGATCTGCCAGGCCGCCAAGGAAGCTCACATGCCCCTCGAGTACAACCTGCTGGGCCTCCTGGGCGAGATGACCGAGCATCCCCGCGGCTATCCCAACGCCGATTTCTGGCGCTACGTCCGCAAGTGGGACAACGACGTCATCCTCGGCGTGGACGCCCATGATCCCGCCCAGCTGCGCAACAATTACGTCTGGGACGAAGGCGTCAAGCGTCTCACCGCCATGGGCCACCGCATCGTTGACAATATCCTGTAAGGAGTGAATGTTATGAAGAATACCTGGGATCTTTCCTTCCTGTACAAGGGCTTTGAGGACGAAGCCTTCCAGGCTGACCTCGCCCGCCTGCCCGAAGCCATCGCTGAGCAGAAGGCTATCCTCGACAGCGACCTACCTGTGCAGGAGAAGCTGGAGAAGCTGATGGACGCTGACGAGGCCCTCTCCCTGCTGATGGACCGCCTGTTCAACTTTGCCGGCCTGACCCTGGCGACCGACGCCGGCAACGGCACCGCCCAGCAGTACGAGGACAAGCTGTCCGTCATCGCCAACGATGCGTCTCTGGTGGGCAGCGCTATCACCCGCTTTGTGGGCTCTATCGAGAACCTGGAGGAGATCATCGCCGTCAGCGAGAAGCTGCAGTCCGTGGCCTTCGCCCTGCGGGAGATGAAGCAGTCCGCCGCCCACGTGATCCCGGCGGAGATCGAGCCCTGGATCCTGCAGATGCGCCTCTCCGGCGGCAGCGCCTTCTCCCAGCTGCGCGATAAGCTGGACTCCACCCACACCGTTGATTTCCGCGGAGAGAGCCTGCCCCTGCCCGCCGTGCGCGGCATGGCCTACGACGGCGACGCTTCCATCCGCAAGGATGCCTATGAGGCAGAGATCGCTTCCTACAAGAAGATCGAGCTGCCCATGAGCTACTGTCTGAACTCCATCAAGATGGAGGCCCGCACCATGGCCAAGGCCAAGGGCTACGACTCCGTGCTGGACATGACCCTCGACCAGAACCGCATGGACCGCGAGACCCTCGAAGCCATGATCACCGCGATCAAGGAGTACCTGCCCCACTTCCGCCGCTACCTGCGCGCCAAGGCTGCCTACCTCGGCCACGAGGACGGCCTGCCCTTCTACGATCTGTTCGCCCCCGTGGGCAAGGCCAGCAAGGCCTACACCATCGAGGAGGCCCGCGAGGTGCTGCTGCGCGAGATGGGCAAGTTCACCCCCGCGATGGCGCAGTTCATGGACAATGCCTTTGAACAGCGCTGGATCGACGTCTACCCCCGCGAGGGTAAGGGCGGCGGCGCGTTCTGCGCGGGCGCGCATGAGTACGACCGCAGCCTGATCCTGACCAACTTCCAGGGCTCCTTCTCCGATATTTCCACCCTGGCGCACGAGCTGGGCCACGCCTGGCACAACCGCCGCATGGCCGGCCTCCCCTACTGCCTGACCGG
>JAZNSI010000012.1:0-94170 GCA_045591175.1 Clostridia bacterium | reverse complement strand
ATCCGTCAATGCAGTGCCGTTGTCGCCCTCATATTCATTATACCAGTCACGCATGGCGTAGTGGTTGGTATAAGCCAGGGGGATGGAATCAATACCCTGGTACATCTGCACAAACTCATGGGCATACGTACCAACGGGGATCAAATTGTACTTCTTTGCAAAGTACACATTGGAAGTACCGATACAGTTCTTTGTTTCCGTAGACAGTCTGCGCAGGACCACATCTTCCCATTCTCTGGAAAGTCTTCTGCGGCAGCCAAACTCTGCAAATTTAAAGGTGTATGTTCCGTCATTGAAGGCTTTGATCTTCTCATTGAGTTTTTCCTCTGCAGATGCACGCAGATACTCATAGCTGAAATTCATGCGGAAGTAGACTTCGTTAATGATCTCCAGCAGGTAGATCTCAAACTGCATCGCAGAAAAGAGCGGGCCGCGCACGACGATGTCCAGCGTGCCGTCCTCATGCAGTGCGGTCTCCACATAATCGCGGATGGGCCGCCACAGCCGCAGGAACTCCACATAGTCGCCCTTGATGAAGCGGATGGAGCGCAGGTAGTCCAGCTCCTCCTTCGTGAAGGTCAGCGTGCACAGGTGGTCGATCTGGGCGTTGATCTCCTCGAACATCTCCCGGGTGAAGATCACGCCCTCGTTGCGGCAGCGGAAATAGTACTCGCCGCTCAGGTCGGTGTGCTTGTGGAAGATCACCTGATCCATGTTGAACTTGTACAGATCCGTGTCCAGCAGGGACAGGACGATGGGTTCCAGCTTCATGGACGCGCCTCCTTTGTTACTGCTTGAAGGGATCCAGTACCGGCGGGCGGGAGCGTTTGTGCATGCCGGCGCGCTCCAAACGGGCGATGCGGGCGTCGGCGGCCTTGTCGCCGGAGGAACCGAAGCGGATGTAGGCGTGGATCTGCTGATAGGTCACGCCCAGGCGCTCCTCGTCGCTCTTGCCGGAGAGGCCGTCGGAGGGCGTCTTGATGACCAGCTCGCGGGGGAGTTCCGCCATTGTCAGGCCGACCTCGACCACCTCTACGCTGGTCAGCGCGCCCAGGAGGGAGAAGTCGCTGGAGGTGTCGCCGTCCTTGGTGCAGTAGCCCACGGTGATCTCCGACAGGTTGCCGGTGCCCACCAGGCGGGCGTTCAGCGCCTGCGCCATGTAGCGCAGGGTGGTCATGCGCAGACGGGGGCCAACGTTCACGTCGCTTTCCCGGTGATACGCCACGGAGAATTCGCCTTCCTTTGCCGTGGAACCGAGCTGATCGGTCGCGGCGCGCAGGGCCTCATGCATCGGGCCGATGTTGACGGTGCGCTGGTTGATGCCCAGCACCTGGCAAACGCGCTGGCTGTCGGCGATGTCAGCTTGCACGCCGTCGGGCATCATCACGCCGTAGACGTTCTCCCTGCCCAGAGCGCGGGCGCACAGGGCCGCCGCAACGGTGGAATCCTTACCGCCGGAAATGCCGATAATGACCCTGGTGAAGCCCTGTTTCTCCGCAATCTCGCGGATGGCGGCGATCAGGCTGTCCCGGACTTCGGCGGCGTTGAAGGTATATGCGTTCATAACGATCCTCCTGTGGGCTCAGATGATGTCAATCTGGCAGCTGGCCATGGTTTCAAGGGCTGCAATATGCTTTTCGGGGGTGACGCCGGCGCAGCAATCCGCCTTGACCTGCAGCGTCGCCTCTGGGAAGTGCGCCTTGAGCAGCAGCGCATTGGACACCACGCAGATGTCGGTGCAAACGCCCAGCAGCTCGATGGTCACATCGGGGTCATCCGCGACGAGCTCCGCCATGATGCCGGGCAGCCGGGTGCTGCCGAAGGTGGGCTTTTCCACCAGCAGGCAGTTGCCCAGGGCAGTGGCGATATCGGGGTGGAGCGCCCAGCCTTTGCTGCCTTTGAGGCAGTGGGGCACGGGAAGCTTTGCGCCTTCGGGGGTGCGCATGTAATCGTCGCCGTGGGTGTCCAGCGTAGCGATCATGGTGTAGCCTTCCGCACGGCGGGTGCGGATATGCGCCGCCGCGCCGGGAACGATGGCCTGCGCCTCCGCGGAGCCCAGCGCACCGCCGATGAAGTCGTTCTGCATGTCCACAACGATGAGCAGCTTCTTCATGGTGCAACCTCCTTCGGGGATCATCCCCATGAGAGGATACCCCGAATGACAGGAAAATGTCAAGGCAGCGGGCTGATTGTTAAAAAGTGCGCAATCAACAGCGAAGAAAAGGCTGACCTCCCGTGCGGGGAAGTCAGCCATTGGTGAAATCACAGGGAGCTCAGCACGCCCTCGACCTTCTTCAGCAGCTCGCGAACCTTCAAATGCTGTGGGCACTTGCGCTCGCAGTAGCCGCAGTTGACGCACTCGGCGGGGGAGACGCCGGGGTTCTTTTCGTTGTTGAGGTAGCCGTTCCAGGTGTTCTTCGCCAGATCCTTCAGGCCGTAGACGTTCAGGTAGGTGTAGGCCTGGAAGATCTTGGGAATGTTGATGCCCTTGGGGCAGGGCTGACAGTAGCCGCAGCCGGTGCAGTACAGCTCGGAGAACTTCTTCAGGTTCTCCAGGCTCTCGCCCACGCGGCGCCATTCTTCCTCGGACATGGGATTTTCCAGGGACGCGACCACGGCGTTCTGCTCCACCATCTCAATGGTCTGCATACCGGACAGCGCGCAGCATACGCCGGGGTTGCCCAGCACGAACTTGAACGCCAGCTCGTAGGTGTTGACGGCTTCGGTGCCCAGCTTGGCAGCCAGCTCCGTCGGGGCCGCCAGACGGCCGCCGCCCACGGGGCCCATGACCACCACGCCCAGGCCCTTCTTGGCCGCATACTGGATCATCTCCTCGTTCGCGCGGTCCAGCAGGTTGTACTGCAGCAGCACGCTTTCGAGGCCTGAGCCGCCATGGAGGTCGGGCACCTGCCCGATTAGCGCGAGCGATTCCTCGGAATCGCCGCGCGTAGCTGCAGCCTGGGCTTCGCCCTGGATGCAGCCGTAATCGATGATGTGCTTCAAAGCTTCAGGGGAATCATGGAAGGAGAAGCTGATATGGCGGATGAGGCCCTCCTCCTTGAGCTTCTGCGCCTCGGCGATCAGGCCCATGGGGACGATCTTCTCGTCGAAGGTCTTCTGGTTGATGCCCCAGAAGTGGTAGAAGTCCACATAGGGGGTGTCCAGCTTCTTGAGGCTGGTCTCCAGCGTCTTGCGGAAATCGCCGGGCTCCTTCACCAGCTCCAGCGGGCACTTGGTGGAGATGTACACCTTCTCGCGGATGGGCTTGAGGGCCTTGCCGATGGCAATTTCGGAATTGCTGTGGCAGTAGTACAGCGCGGTGTCGAAGTAATTCACGCCCAGTTCGTAGGCGCGCATGAGCATGGCGTTGGTTTTCTCCTGGTCAACCTCCCAGGAGCCGTCCTCCTTCTGGATCTCGGGCAGGCGCATGCAGCCGAAGCCCAGGGTGGAAATGTTCACGCCGGTGTTGCCAAAGGGGCGGTATTGCATCAGGATGATCCTCCTTTTATCTGCGGAATCGCAATGGTGCGGTACTAATTGATAGTATCATACCATGTTTTGCGGGCAAAGGCAAGGCGAAAAACCGTCTGTTTCCGAAGGATTGTCTGCCTGAGGCAAAAAAAGTTCGAAAATTTCCGAATTATTTTGCTGAAAAGCCTTGATATTCTTCGATAATGTTTGTAAAATAGGAAGTGCGTTTGTACTGTCTGCCATTCCGGCGGACGGACGACCTAATGATTAAGGAGGATACCAAACATGAAGAAGAAGCTGCCTCTGATCTTGGCGCTCGTACTGGTTGTTGTGGTGGTAGTAGCCGTTCTGTGCTTCCTGCCCACCAGCAAGCAGACGAAGTCCACTGGCGTGAAGCTGGGCGTCATCCTGCTGCACGACGAGGATTCCACCTACGACCTCAACTTCATCAACGGCGTGAACGAAGCCGCTGCTGCCCTGGGCCTGTCTGACGATCAGGTCATCATGATCCGCAACATCCCCGAGTCCAACGAGTGCTACGAGGCTGCTCTGGACCTGGTTGACGAAGGCTGTAACATCATCTTCGCCAACTCCTTCGGTCACGAGACCTACATCCTGCAGGCTGCTCAGGAGAATCCCGATGTGCAGTTCTGCCACGCTACCGGCACCATGGCCCACACCGCTGGCCTGCCCAACTTCCACAATGCTTTCGCTGCTATCTACGAAGGCCGCTACCTGGCTGGCGTTGCTGCCGGCATGAAGCTCAACGAGATCAAGGCTGCTGGCAACCTCAAGGGCGAAGTTCCCATGATGGGCTACGTTGGCGCTTTCACCTACGCTGAGGTTATCTCCGGCTACACCTCCTTCTACCTGGGTGCCAAGTCCGTCTGCCCCGACGTCATCATGAAGGTGCAGTTCACCGGCTCCTGGTACGACGAGAAGGAAGAGAAGACCGCTGCTGAGGCCCTGATCCAGGCTGGCTGCGACCTGATCTCCCAGCACGCTGACTCCATGGGCGCCCCCACTGCCTGTGAGAACGCCGGCATCCCCAACGTTTCCTACAACGGCTCCACCGTGGCTTCCTGCCCCAACACCTTCATCGTTTCTTCCCGCATCAACTGGGCTCCCTACTTCCAGTACATCGTGAACCAGGTTGCCAACGGCGAAGCCATCGCCACTGACTGGACCGGCACCATCGCGACCGGCTCTGTCGTGCTGACCGACGTGAACGAGGCTGCTGCCGCCGCCGGCACCGTGGAAGCCATCGCTGACGTGAAGGCCAAGCTGGAAAAGGGCGAGATCAAGGTGTTCGACACCGCTGCTGACGCCTTCATCACCGTGGGCGGCGCCAAGCTGGAGTCCTACATGGCTGACGTTGACACCGACGCTGCTTTCACCAAGGATACCGAGGCCGTGGCTGACGGCTACTTCCACGAGTCCGAGTTCCGCTCTGCTCCCTACTTCGACGTTCAGATCGACGGCATCGAGCTGCTGAACTCCAAGTTCTAATTGAAGCGGTTCAGGCGCAAGCCTGTACGCATGTAACGCAATCCCAGCTGCCTGGGTCGTCCACAGGGGCGGCCCAGGCAGTTTCAGTCATTCCCCACTTCTGCATACGGAGGATACACCGTGGAAAAGAAGATCGCTCTGAACATGCGCGGCATTACCAAGCGCTTTGGCAGTGTCGTCGCCAACCATAATGTTGACCTTGACGTGTATCAGGGTGAAATCCTGGCCGTGCTGGGCGAAAACGGCTGTGGCAAGACCACGCTGATGAACATGCTGGCCGGCATTTACTATCCCGATGAGGGCAAGATTTTCAAGGACGGCAAGGAAGCCGTCATTCGTTCCCCCAAGGACGCGTTCGATCTGAAGATCGGCATGATCCACCAGCATTTCAAGCTCGTGGATCTGTTCACCGCGGCCGAAAACATCGTGCTGGGCCTGCAGGAAAAGGGCCGGTACAACCTTGAAGCCGTCAACAACCGTGTTTCCGAGATTGCGGAAAAGTACGGATTCCATATAGACCCCCAGAAGAAGATCTACGAGATGTCCGTGTCGGAAAAGCAGACGGTGGAGATCATCAAGGTGCTTTACCGCGGCGCGGATATCCTCATCCTGGACGAGCCTACGGCCGTTCTCACCCCGCAGGAGATCGACCGCCTGTTCAGCGTGCTCAAGAGCATGAAGAAGGACGGCAAGTCCATCATCATCATCACCCACAAGCTGCATGAGGTGCTGGCGGTTTCCGACCGCGTGGCGATCCTCCGCAAGGGTGAACACATCGCCACCGTCAACACCGACGAGGCCACGGAAAGCAGCCTGACGGAAATGATGGTGGGCAAGAAGGTTAGCCTGAACATTGAGCGCACCGATCCGGTGAATCCCGAACCCCGCCTGCACGTCAAGGGCCTGAACTGCCTCAGCCCCGAGGGCCTGCCGGTGGTCAAGGACGTGAGCTTCACCGTCAACAGCGGCGAGATCCTGGGCATTGCGGGCATTGCAGGCAGTGGACAGCGCGAGCTGCTGGAGGCCATCGCCGGTATGCAGCCCATTGCCGGCGGCGAGATCGTATTTATCAATCCCAAGAAGGGCCGTCCCGTTACCTTCTATCACAAGACGCTCAAGAAGGTCAAGCAGCTGGCCGCCCAGAATGCCTTCCATACCTGGAATGGCAAGCCGGTCTCCTTTGCTGGCATGAGCAATTCCGTGATCCGCCGTCTGGTGGGCAGCGGCGAGGTGCTCTTCAACGAGGACGAGGTCATCGACCTGCGTGACCGTACTCCCCTGCAGATCCGCGAGCTGGGTATCCGCCTGTCCTTCGTCCCGGAGGATCGCCTGGGCATGGGCCTGGTGGGCAGCATGGGCATCACCGACAACATGATGCTGCGCTCCTACCGCAAGGGCCATGCTGGCTTCGTGGATCGCAAGCAGCCCCGCAAGCTGGCGGAAGAGATCATCCAGGAGCTGGAGGTCAACACCCCCGGCGTGAATACGCCCGTGCGCCGTCTGTCCGGCGGCAACGTGCAGAAGGTGCTGCTGGGCCGCGAGATCGCCTTCGCGCCCAAGGTGCTTATGGCTGCCTACCCCGTGCGCGGCCTGGACATCAACTCCTCTTATACCATCTACAACCTGCTGAACAAGCAGAAGGAAAACGGCGTGGCCGTCATCTTCGTGGGCGAGGATCTGGACGTGCTGCTGGAGCTGTGCGACCGTATTCTGGTCATCAACTCCGGCGCGGTGACCGGCGTTGTAGACGCCCGCACCGCCACCAAGGAAGAAGTTGGCCTGCTGATGACCAAAACCGACGCTGCGGAAAAGGAGGCTGCCCAATGAGCAACGGCAAGAACAACAAAGTGCATGAGCCGCTGTTCCACCTGACCAAGCGGGCCACGATCTCCTGGTGGCAGGCGTGGCTGATCCGTATTCTGGCGGTGGCGCTGGGCCTGGTGGTCTGCGGCCTGGTGGCTTACCTGTTCAGCGACAGGCTCCGTGCAGGCAAAAAGACCCTGGAGGATTTCTACTACTGCTTCATCAAGGGATCCTTCGGCACTGAGCGTAAGCTGTGGAAATTCCTCAAGAACATGGCGGTGCTCCAGTGCATCTCCCTGGCGGTGACCCCCGCCTTCCGCATGCGCTTCTGGAACACCGGCGCCGAGGGCCAGACCCTCATGGGCGTGTGGGGCGCAATCGCCGTGGCATTCTACTTCGGCGGCAAGGTCCCGGAGTGGACGCTGCTGGTGATGATGCTGATCGCATCCCTCATCTGCGGCGCGGTGTGGGCCGTGATCCCCGCCATCTTCAAGGCCAAGTGGAACACCAACGAGACCCTCTTTACCCTGATGATGAACTACGTAGCGACCTATGTGGTCAGCTACTTCCTGGTGGTGTGGGTGCCCAGCGGCTCCTCTGCCCTGGGCAAGCTGAAGCACGGCAAGCTGCCTGCGCTGCCCTTTGGCAATCAGTACCTGCTGATCATCCTGATCGTCCTGGCGCTGACGGTGCTGCTTTACATCTACCTGCGCCACAGCAAGCATGGCTATGAGATCTCCGTCGTGGGTGAGAGCGTGCGCACGGCCCAGTATTCGGGCATGAACGTGGGCAAGGTCATCATCCGCACGATGGTGGTCAGCGGCGTGCTGTGCGGCCTGGCCGGCTACCTGATCGGTGCGGGCCTGGACCAGAGCGTTACCACTGAGTCGGTGGGCGGACAGGGCTTCACGGCCATCATGGTCTCCTGGCTGGCCAAGTTCAATCCGCTGGTGATGCTGCTGACGGCGGGCCTGGTATCCCTGCTCAACTCCGGCGCGTCCCAGATCTCCCAGGACTTTAACGTTTCCGGCGCATTCCCGGACGTGATCGTCGGCATCATCCTCTTCTTCATCATCGGCAGTGAATTCTTCATCAATTACCGCATCGTCATGACCCGTAAGGGCCGCGCGGGGAAGGAGGCCCTGAAGTGAATATCTGGCTGAATTTCCTGGTTGACTCCCTGGCCTTCGGCGCCACGTTCATGTATGGCTCCACGGGCGAGATCATTACGGAGAAGGCGGGCCACCTGAACCTGGGTATCCCGGGCGTGATGTGCATGGGCGGCGCGGGCGGATGCCTGGTGCTGAACCTGATCGGCAAGTCTAACCTGCCGGGTGCGGTGATCGTGCTGCTGGGCATCATGGGCGCGCTGGCCATGGCCATGCTGATGGGCCTGATCTACTCCTTCCTTACCGTCACCCTGCGCGCCAACCAGAACGTGACCGGTCTGGCCCTGACCACCTTCGGCGCGGGCCTGATGAAGGTCATCATGAGCAAGCTGGACGCGACGGTTTATCTCGTCGGCCCCAAGATGCTCTACCGCTGGCCCTTTGCCGGCCGCACCGATGCGCTGCAGTGCCTGGGCGTGATGTTCTTCCTGGCGGTGATCGTCGCCATCGCGGGTTCCTGGGTGCTGTACCGCACGAAGGTGGGCCTGCATCTGCGCGCGGTGGGTGAGAACCCCGGCACGGCGGATGCGGTGGGCATCAACGTGACGAAGTACAAGTATGTGGCCTCCTGCATCGGCAGCGGCATCGCGGGCCTGGGCGGCTTCTACTACATCATCGACTACATGGCCTCCCAGGAGGCCTACCTGAGCCTGGAGATCTTCGGCTGGCTATCCATCGCGCTGGTCATCTTCGCGCTGTGGCGCCCGCACATGACCATCATCGGCTCCACGGTGTTCGGCTTCCTGTTCAGCTGCTCCAGCTACATTGCCAACATCGAGGGCATCACCGTCACCATGGCGGCAAAGCCTCTGCTGAAGATGCTGCCCTACCTATTCACCATCGCGGTGCTTGTGTTTACCAGCATCCGCAACAAGCGTGAGAATCAGCCCCCGGCCTCCCTGGGCCTGAGCTACTTCCGCGAGGAACGCTAAAGCGGCAGCGCCGCAGGCATCCCAAACAAAATCGCCCTGACCTGCATGATACAGGCCAGGGCGATTCTTTTTGTGGGATTACTTGAGCTGCAGGAAGCCCTGCAGGTCGATGGAGCCGTCCTCGTGACGTTCCACGCCCTTGAATTCCAGGGAAACGAAGGCGTCCGCGGTGATCTGCGCACCGGAGGCGTTCGTGCAGGAGGCGCCGTCCCAGTAGTAGCAGCTGTCATTCTGGAAGGCAGCCATGTCCTGCGCGCCCTTGGGCTTGAACTCGTCGCCCTCGGAGGCGTCGCCGCCGTCGATGGTCGCGTCCTTGAAGGAGATCACGCCATTGGCGCGGTAGGCGGTGTCCTGCTCGACGTTGGTGTACAGGGCCACGTTGTAGCGCAGGTTGTTGTAGCTGACGCAGTTCTCCACCACCACGTCCGGGCAGGAGTTGGAGTCGATGCCCTTGGAGCGGTTGAAGAAGGCGTAGGAATTGATCAGCTCGTGGCCGCCGGGGATGTTGGAGCCGCCCAGCTTGAAGCCGTTGCCGTTGCCGCCGATGGTGCCGTCCTCCAGGATACCGTTGGCGTATGCGACGGAGTTACGGATAACGACCTTGCCGATGGGGCCGGTTTCCAGCTTGGCGTAGAGATCATAGCCGTCGTCGGCGTTGTGATGCGCGACGCAGCCGTCAAAGACATTACCCTCGCCGCAGGTGAGCTTGGCGGCAAAGCCGTCAGCGTCCTCGTAGCCGGCGTCGGCGTTGCCCCAGGAGCTGCAGTTGAGGATCAGGTTGTGGCTGGGCCAGTCGCTGACCGGATCGCTGCCGGCGTAGCGGCTGATCTGGATGCCGGTATTGCCGTTGTAGTAGGTGTCGATGCGCTCCAGCACGTTGTAGTGACCGGAGACCTGGAAGCCCTTCTGGCCGTTGGCCGCGCGGGTCACGTCGAAGCCCGCAAAGTACCAGTAATCGCCGCCGTGGATGATGCCGGCGCAGAGGTTCTGGAAGTCGATGACGGGGCGGGTGGCGGCGTCGGGGGAGGCGATCATGCGGATGGGAGCCTCGGCGGTGCCGTCAATGCCGTGGGGGATGCGCAGGGGCTCCAGCAGGTTGTAGTGGCCCTCCGCCAGCACAATGGTCTGGCCCGCACGGACGTACTTCAACGCGGTGGGGAGGTTCAGCGGGCTTTCCTTGGTGCCCAGGCCGCTGGGGGTGCCGGAGGGGCTGACGTGGATCTCGCTGAGGTTGGCGTACACGTTGATGTACACCACCGTGCCCTCGGCGGACACGCTGCGGGTGGAGGCCAGCTGGCGGTATTCGCCCAGATCCTGATCGGGGTCAGGCTGGAGGACGACCTCCACGGCAATTTCACCCGTGAAGGGCAGCTGGATCACATGGTCGTTGCGGACTTCCGCCACGGAGGGGATGCCGCTGGCGATCAGCTCCTTGTCGCCCTCGGGTTCGCCGGCGTAGATATCAACCGTGCCGGCCACGTTGGAGACCCAGGAGACGGTGTAGGCGCTATCGCCTGCGCTGCCGCCGGAGACGAAGGACAGGGTCGGGGTGACCTTTTCCACCGCGCGCTCTTCGACGGCGGCGTCGTCAGCGGGATCGATGACGGTCAGCACCACATCGGAGAAGGTGGCGCGGGCGCGGCGGGCGGCGAAGAAGCCCACATACACATTTTCGGGGTCCAGCAGGCACAGCGCAGCGGGGTCATAGTCCTTGTACTGGCCGATGATCTTGCCGTCCTCGCCGTAGTAGGTGACGAAGTAGCCGGTGTTGTTGCGCTGGATCTCCAGGGTGAAGTCGGTCAGCTCCGCGATGGTGACGGCGGTCTTGTCCAGCACGTCGCGGTTGGTGTTGTTGCCCACGATGTTGTAGGCGGAAGCGCCCTCGACAATGCGCATGGGCGCGGAGGTCTCCAGCGGGTAGGTCACGCCGATGATGGCCTCGGTGGTATCCGCCGTGCGGCCGGTCTTGGCCAGCACGCCCAGGCCCAGGCGCATGGAATACTTATTGCCGGAGTCTGCCAGCTTGCCGTTGTACCAGTAGTACTCGATCTTGCTGGCCAGGGCCATGTACTGGTTGGTCAGGTGGCTGCCGGCGTGCATCTGGGGCAGGGAGTCCGCCGCCATCAGGCCGAAGGCTTCCTGGCCGTTGGAGTAATCCCAGTTGTCCACATGCACATTGGCGCGCAGGGTGAAGTTCTTGTCTGCGGGGATGGCGGTGTAGTAGAAGGCCACGCCGTCGTCGGCATTGGGCTGGATCTTGCCCTTGCCGTTCTCGGAATACACGGTGACGGAGCCATTTTCGTTGATGGAGCCCACGTAGCCGTTGTCGGCCTCATTGGTGGAGGGGCCGTAGACGATGAAGGACCACACGCGCTGAGCTTCCTCGGTGGGGAGGGCGGTGATCTCCGCGGACATGTCGCCCGTTTCCTCGCCGCGAAGCGCACGGACGGTGAAGGCGGCCTTTTCGCCGATGGCGAGGCCGGACACGGTGAACGCCAATGTGTCGGTCACGCCGGCGGACTGGCCGTTCACGAAGACCTCATAACCGGTGGCTTCGGCAACTTCCGTCCAGATGAGGCCCACGCTGCCGCCGCCCAGGCTGGTGGCACTGGTGAGGGAGGGGGTACCAAGGGGCAGTACAAAGGCCTTGGTCTTGGGATCGGAAATCTTGGGCTCCTCGCCTTCGCGGTTGAGGGATGCGGAGAAGGTGTACTCACCGGAGGCGGGCAGCGCCAGGGTAATGACGTGGGTGTCCTTTTCTGCGATGGAACGGCGGGTAGCAACCGCGTTGCCTTCAGCGTCGTAGGCGGTGACTACGACCTCATCGCCGCCATCATAGCCCACGGTGGTACGCACGGTGAGTTCCATGTTGCCGTCGCCCAGATCCTTCACGCCACGGAACCAGGGGGCAAGCACTGCGGCCCAGGCGCGGCGGCTGACCTTGACGGTTTCCAGCGCGCCGGTGGTCACCTGGATCTTGAACAGGTAGTTGCTGCCGTCCGGCACGCCCAGATACCAGGTGCCGGCCTCAGTAATTTCAAAATCGGTGATGTACAGGGCGTTCTTGGCGGAATCCACCTTGGTCTTTTCCACCACGGTGCAGTCGCCGTTGTAGAGCGCGAACTGCCGCCCGTCACCGCCGGAGACCCACCAGATGCGCACCGTCGCCGGGCCATCGGTGCTGAAGCGGACGGAGTTGATCATGCCCTTGCCGGGCTGAGTCTTGCCGCCGAAGTTCAGGCGCTGGGTGGCGGTGTAGCCGTCGTCAAACTCCTTGTTGGAGCCGTCGATCTTGGTTTTCGCGGAGTAGTGGATGGTGAAACCCTTCACTTCATCCGTGTCGCCATCCTCCTTGGCGCCCTGGGCCATGGGAGCCAGGTCAGCCGTGGCGTCGAAGATCATATCGCCGGCGGAGGCAGGGGCGGATTCAGCCGCAGCTTCCGTGACCTCCAGCTTGAACAGGTAGTTGCTGCCGTCGGGCACGCCCAGATAGTAGGTGCCGGCAGCGTCAATGGTCAGGGTAGAGATGTACAGGCTGTTCTTGACGGATTCGACCTCCGTCTTGACGATGACTTCGCAGTCGCCGTTGTACAGCGCGAACTGCCGTCCGTCGCCGCCAGACACCCACCACAGCTTCACCGTGGCGGGGCCGTCCACCGCAAAGCGGACGGCGTTGATCATGCCCTTGTCCGGGTTGGTCTTGCCGCCGAAGTTGAGGCGCTGGGTGGCGGTGTAGCCGTCGTCGAAGGCCTTGTTGGAGCCGTCGATCTTGGTTTTCGCCGAATACTGGATGGTGAAGAAGTCCTTCACCGTGTCGGCGTCGCCATCCGCCTTTTCGCCCTGCGCCATAGCGGCGAGGTCAGCGGTTGCGTCCAGGGTGTGGACGTCCTCCGCCAGGGCGGCAAAGGGCAGGCACAGCAGCACGGCAATGAGGACTGCAAGCCAATGTTTCATGTGTGAGCCTCCTTTTCAATTGAACGGGTGCGGGTAGATTCCCATCGTCATCATCATACCACAGAATTGAGCAAAATGAAAGCGTTTTCACGAAAAATGTGCGGAGAAAGAACAAGCGCCTTGTCTGCCGCAGCGCGCCGTGCTATAATGAAGGCAACGACAATCCCGAATGGAGGCATCCCGATGCGCTTTGTTTACGGACGGCAGGACGCGCCTGATCGCGTCCGCGCCCAGGAAAACTGCTATCTGCTGACCAACGGCCTGGGGGGATATTCGTCCCTGTCCGGAGCTTTTTCCATGACCCGCGCGGATCAGGGTCTGCTGGTGGCCGCCCGCACCGCGCCCAATGACCGCGTGACGCTGGTGGCCCGACTGGAGGAAACCCTGTGGCTGGACGACGGAGAATACGCCATCCTCTCCACCCAGGACGTTGCTGATGATACCCCCTGCGAGGACGGTTGGCAATACCTGTCCTCCTTCGTGGTGGAGGATACCCCCCGCTGGGCCTATGACGTGCGCGGTGTGCGCGTGACCCGTGAGGTGGGCATGGCCTTTGAGCAGAACGCCGTCGCGGCGGCGTATACCATCCGGAACCGTACCGGCAGGCCCTGTCGGCTGACGATCCATCCCTGGGTGCTGGGCTTTGAAAAGGGCCATGCCCCGGAAAAGCCGTGGACCGTCTCCCTGAAGGACGGCTGCATCACTGCCAATGATATGAAGGTGCATGTGCAGACCAGCGGCATACTGACTGCGGAGGCCCCTGCTTTTGCCATGCAGCATTACATGCACGACGGCCCCGACGGTCGTCCCGAAAAGGGTCTGGTGGCCAATGTATGCGCGATCTCCGTGACGGTGCAGCCCGGTGAAACGGGGCGCCTCTGGGTCACCTTTGCCGATTGTGAGCATGCCCCTGCTGCTGAGGAGATCATCGCAGCGCAAAAGGCCCGCATGCAGTCCCTGCGCGCCCAGTCCGGCCTGACCGATCCCGTGGCGCAGCAGCTGGTGACTGCTGCGGACGCTTACATCGCTCAGCGGGCGTCCACCGGCGGCAAGACGATCCTCGCGGGGTATCCTTTCTTCGGCGACTGGGGCCGCGACACCATGATCGCCCTGACCGGCTGCTGCCTGAGCGCCGGCCGCCATGACGACGCCAAGAGCATCCTGCGCACCTTCCTGCAATACGAGCAGGACGGCCTTGTGCCGAATCTCTTCCCCGAGGGCACGTCGGAGCCCATGTACAACACTGTCGACGCTGCGCTGCTGCTGGTGGGCGTGGTATGGTTGTACGTGGAAAAGACCGGCGACTGGGCCTTCGCTAAAGAAGCCTGGCCGGTGTTGGAATCCATCGTCCGGCATTACCGCAAGGGCACCAAGCACGGCATCTACATGGATGCAGACGGCCTGATCTGCGCCGGACAGGGCCTGGATCAGGTGACCTGGATGGACGTGCGCGTAGGGGAGATCCTGCCCACGCCGCGCCACGGCAAGCCTGTGGAGATCAACGCCTACTGGTACAGCGCGCTGCGCATCATGGACGCGCTGGCGGAGAAGCTCGGCCTTGACCGGGCAGATTACGCCGCGCTGGCGGAGAAGGTGAAGGCGGCTTTTATCCACGAATTCTGGCTGGAGGACAAGGGCTACTTGAAGGATGTCGTGTCCGGCACAAGTGCCGACGAACAGCTGCGCTGCAACCAAATCTGGGCGATCACCCAGCCCTTCACCATGCTCAGTCCTGCGCAGGAGAAGGCCGTGGTGGATGCGGTCTACGCCCACCTGTACACACCCTGCGGCCTGCGCACGCTGTCGCCCGACGATCCGCAGTATCACGGGGTCTATGAGGGCGTGCAGAAGGAGCGCGACATGGCCTATCATCAGGGCACGACCTGGGTGTTCCCGCTGGGCGCGTACTACCTGGCGCACCTCAAGGTGTATGGCGATGCAGCCTCCGTCCGCGCCGACCTCGCTCCCATGGAGGCGACTCTCCGCGAGGGCTGCATCGGCCAGCTGCCGGAGATCTACAACGGCGACGCGCCCGCCTTCAGCCGGGGCTGCTTCGCCCAGGCCTGGAGCGTCGGCGAGATGCTGCGGGTGTACGAGGCGCTGGAGAAAATCGAACAGGTATAACGCCAAAAATAAATGCATCCCCCGGAGCTGTTGTGGCTCCGGGGGATGTTTATGCGGATCAGGATCGCTGCCAGACATAGTGACAAAGCTCGTCTTCCTGCGACACGAATTGGAAGCCCACTTTTTCAAAAAGCTTGAGAGAAGCAGCATTTGATTCATCAATGTCAACTTCAATTCGAGAAAAGGGCGGGCTAACTTTTCCATTCAGAACATCCTGCAGGATCATTGTGCCGATTCCGTGGCGCTGGAATTGCGGGAGGACCATAATGTCCATATACAGTGTCTGCATGGACAGTTCGCAGTGCACTGCGGCAACCAGATGGTCTTTATCGTAAACCTTGTGGTAGAAGACGTTGTTCGTTGTGGACACATAATGCCAGTAATTCACCTCATCAAGGTGGATGTAGCGGGCCACACTCGGATGCTGGTACGCTTCCATCAGGCGGGGAATGTCCGGGTCGGTTTCGCTGGTCAGGAGGAGATAAAACATATATGTCCTCCTGTCAAATGATCTTCGTCGTCCACTGGTGGCAGTCCCATACCTCGGTCACCACATCCATGTAGAACTCCGGCTCGTGGCAGATCAGCAGGATGGAGCCCTTGTACTCCTTCAGTGCGCGCTTCAGCTCGTCCTTCGCGTCCACGTCCAGGTGGTTGGTGGGCTCGTCCAGCAGCAGGACGTTCGATTCCCGGTTGATCAGCTTGCATAGGCGCACCTTGGCCTGCTCGCCGCCGGAAAGCACGCGCACCTGGCTCTCGATGTGCTTGGTGGTGAGGCCACATTTGGCCAGCGCCGCGCGAATCTCCGCCTGGTTAAGGCTGGGGAACTCGTTCCAGATCTCCTCGATGCAGGTGGTGGAATTGTTGTAGTCGCCCTCCTGCTCGAAGTAGCCGATCTCCAGGTGATCGCCCAGCTCCACCTCGCCCGCGAGGGCGGGTGTCAGGCCAAGGATGCTTTTCAGCAGCGTGGTCTTGCCGATGCCGTTGGCGCCCACGAGGGCGATCTTCTGCCCGCGCTCCATGGAGAGCGTGAGGGGCTTCGAAAGGGGAGAATCGTAGCCGATGACCAGGTCGCGGGTCTGGAAGATGTAGCGGCCGGGGGTGCGGCCCTGCTTGAAGCGGAACTCCGGCTTGGGCTTCTCGGCGGTGAGCTCGATGCGCTCCATCTTGTCCAGCTTCTTCTGGCGGGACATGGCCATGTTGCGGGTGGCGACGCGGGCCTTGTTGCGGTTGACGAAGTCCTGCAAATCGCTGATCTCCTGCTGCTGGCGCTTGTAGGCGGCCTCCAGCTGGGCCTTTTGCACCTCGTAGACCTCCATGAACTTGTCGTAGTTGCCCACGTAGCGGGTCAGCTTGCGGTTCTCCATGTGGTAGATGAGGTTGACCACGTCGTTGAGGAAGGGGATGTCATGGCTGATCATGACGAAGGCGTTCTCGTACTCGGTGAGGTAGCGCTTCAGCCAGGCGATGTGCTCTTCGTCGAGGTAGTTGGTGGGCTCGTCCAGCAGGAGGATGTCCGGCTTTTCCAGCAGGAGCTTGGCCAGCAGCACCTTGGTGCGCTGTCCGCCGGAGAGATCCGCCACGTCATGCTCCAGACCCAGGCTCATCAGGCCCAAGGCGCGGGCGACCTCCTCCACCTTCGAGTCGATCAGGTAGAAGTCGTGCGCGTCCAGCAGCTCCTGGATCTCCGCCAGCTCGTCCATCCAGGCGGTCATCTCCTCCTCGGAGGCCTCACCCAGCTTGTCGCAGATCTCGTTCATCCGGGCTTCCAGGTCGAACAGCCATGCGAAGGCGGAGCGCAGCACATCCTGAATGGTCATGCCGGGGGTGAGGACGGCGTGCTGATCCAGGTAGCCCACGCGCACCCGGGGCGACCACTCCACCTTGCCGTCGTCGGGCTGGAGCTTGCCGGTCACGATGGACATGAAGGTGGACTTACCCTCGCCGTTGGCGCCGACAAGGCCGATATGCTCGCCCTTCAAAAGGCGGAAGGAAACGTCCTCAAAGATGGCGCGGTCGCCAAAGCCGTGGGACAGGTGCTCGACGGTCAGAATGCTCATGATGATCTCCTTTGCTTGTGCAGTACCCGGCCATTATAAGCTTCACGGTCAGAATGCGGAGTGTGGAGAGCATACTCAGCCATCCACTGCGTAGACAGGCGACTGGGCACATGCCGTTCGCTGCAAAGACGCATAAAGTGCATTGTGAGCTGTTTTGTATCTGACATGCGTATACCTCCTGTATGATCAAAATGCCCGAGTCAGTTCCTTCGCTTGGGGAACTCATGCGTCCCGGTTGCTGTAAACTGATTCGAGCACCTGAAGCCTTGCCACCCCGATGGATGAACGCGCTTCCATCAATACGCTCGAAGCGAGTAGCGGTACAGCTTCTGACAATAATGTAATGCTAAAGAGTAATTTTGTCAACTAGCATATCGGAGGCGCAGGGGCAAGAAAAATCCTGCGCTCCCATCGGGAACGCAGGCGGATGATCAGGCGGCGATCTGCGCAGATTTGGCGGCCTTCCTGTCCCTGAGGTACCAGGGCAGGTAGGCCAGGGCGAACATCAGCAGGATGACGGCCACGATGATGGCCGTGCGCAGGGCGAAGTTGGGCGGGAGGATGTCCAGTACGGAGGGAGCAGCCTCCGGGCGGGCGAGGTAGAGGTAGTTCGCGCCGGGGATCATGGTGTTGACCCCGTAGGCAAGCAGGGCCATCGCCAGCAGCGCGATCAGCGACTTGACGGCGGACTTCACCGTCGGGCGCATGCCGTGGACGAAGATCATGTAGAAGATGGCCACATAGCCCAGGGTGTGCTCCAGCCAGAACTGGTAGTAGCGGTAGCGGGTCGGGCCGGTGAAGGTGAGGACGGTCGGGGTCAGCAGCGCAAAGAGCGAGCCCGACAGCAGCCAGAAGTACACGATGTCAAAGAGCGTCTGCTTTTTGCCCACCAGCATGTAGCTGGAGAGGATCACCGACCAGCCGCACACGCCGATGGGGAGGTTCTCCACCGGGCCGGGCTGCAGCGAGGGGCAGCCCACCAGCCGCCAGTAATAGGACATGTCCGCGATGATGAGCATGAAGGCCAGCACCCAGCGGAAGACCTCCTCGTGCTTGTATTGGCGGATCCACTCCCGTTTCCAGCGGAGGAGCAGGATCACGCCGATCATCATCAGGATTGGCGCAAAATGGGCCAGGGTGAATAGCGCAAACTCCGGCTCGGTGCCTTGGGTGAAGAAATAGATGAGGAATTCTTTCATTATTTATCTCCTGTACAAAGCGGCTCAGCGCACGGGGAAGTCGAAGTAAGTATCGGGATAGGGCTCGTCTTTCAGGGTGAAGTGCCACCACTCGGTGCTCAGCGGCTTGAAGCCGTGATCCAGCATAGCCTGGCGAAGGAGCATGCGGTTCGCGTGCTGCGCCGGGGTGACGCCGGGGTAATCCGGGTGGGAGAGCTCGCCGAAAAAGTCGAAGGGCCCGCCCATGTCAAGGAGCATGCCGGTCTTTTCCTCCAGCAGCGTGAGATCCACCGTGCTGCCCCGGCTGTGCCCGGAGCGGCGGGCGATGAACCCCCGCTCGAACAGGGCGCGCTTCTCTACATCGGGGTAGAAGGCGGCGCGCATGGATTCATCCGCGCTTTCTGCCCAGCGAACGAAGTGATCCACCGCCCGCTGGGGCCGGTAGCCGTCGTAGAGAACCAAGCGCAGGCCCTTGCGGCGCATGTCGGCGTTCACCAGCGAGAGAGCTGCGGCAGCTTCCTTCGTCAGCAGCACGACGGGCGCCTCGTAGCCGTCAACGCGCTCACTGACGAAGTTGTAGGTCGAATAATACCGGACGTCCAGCAGCACATCCGGGATGACTTCACTGACAGAGACGAAGTCGTCCGGGCGGAAAAAATCATTCATGGCAGCCTCCTGGGAGATGAATATGTACATTATACTGCGTCCGGCGGATACAGGCAAGCAGAAAAAAGCCCCGGATGCTTCCGGGGCAGATGGATTACAGGTTGTAATACTTGTCGAACTCGGCGGGGTGGGGGATGGCGGCCATCTGACGGCACTCCTGGCGCTTGGCCTTGATGAAGTTCAGGATCAGCTCCTCGGGGAAGACGTCGCCGGTGGTCAGGTAGTCGTGGTCGTTCTCCAGGGCGCACAGCGCCTCGTCCAGGGAGGTGGGCAGGCCCTTCAGCTTGGCCTTTTCCTCCTCCGGCAGGGTGTAGAGGTTCATGTCGTAGGGGCCCCAGCCGTTTGCGTGGGGATCAATCTGGTTCTTGATGCCGTCCAGACCGGCCATGAGGATCGCGGCGTAGCAGAAGTAGGGGTTGCAGGTCGCATCCGGGTTGCGCAGCTCAAAGCGGCGCTTGTCGGGGGACTTGGCGTAGGCGGGGATACGGATGACCGCGCTGCGGTTGGAGGTCGCATAGCCCACGGTGACGGGGGCCTCGAAGCCGGGCACCAGACGCTTGAAGGAGTTGGTGCTGGGGTTGGTCAGCGCGCACAGGGAAGCGATGTGCTTGAGCAGACCGCCCATGAACCAGTGGGCCTCCTTGCTCAGGTGCGCGTAGCCGTTGTCATCGGAGAAGACGGGCTGGCCGTCCTTGAGGAGCAGCATATGCACGTGCATGCCGCTGCCGGCCTCGCCGTAGATGGGCTTGGGCATGAAGGTGGCGGACTTGCCGTACTTGAGGGCCGTATTGTGGATGATGTACTTGATCATCATCGTGGCGTCGGCCATCTTGGACATCACGCCCAGCTGGGGCTCGATCTCGAACTGACCGGAGGCCGCCACTTCGGGATGGTGATAGTTGATCTCGATGCCTGCGTCCTTCATGTGCATGCACATTTCGCTGCGGCACTCGTAGGAGGTGTCGAAGGGCTTGGCGATGTGGTAGTTCTTCTGCTTGGCGACGATCACGCCCTTGCCCTCATTGGCGCTGTTCCAGTAGGACTGGTTTGCATCCACAAAGGCGGTGATCTGGTTGGGCGCAACCTCCCAGCCCACCTGGTCGAAGAGGTAGAACTCGAATTCCGGCAGGATCAGCATGGTATCGGCCACGCCGCAGTCCTTCATGTACTGTTCCGCAGCCAGGACGATGTTGCGGGGGTACTGCTTCAGGGGACGGTTGTCCGGGTTGTCAATGATCATGGCGTTGCCAGTCATGGACAGAGTCGGGATGGAGCAGAAGGGGTCGATCAGCGCGGTGTCGGGGTCGGGGATGAACACCATGTCGCTCTTTTCCACCACGGCGTAGCCATAGTTGGAGGCGTCAAAGCCGATGCCGCTCTTCATCGTATCCTCGGAGAAATTTTCCGCGGGGATGGTGACGTGACGGTACTGGCCGTTGATGTCGACCATCTTGAAGTCCACCATCTTAATGTCGTTTTCCTTGATGATGCGGATGATATCCTGTGCTGTCTTAGTCATAGGCAGTCTCCTTCCGACGGTTTAGTCAGGAAAAGTATATCAGGCTTTGGCCCCCTCCGTCAACATGGCGGGAGATTTCCTCCCTGTTTTGGTGCAGAAAGTTTGAAAAATATACAATTTTGCGCTATAATCAAGCAGAATGATACCAACGCTGCGGAGTGTGACGACGATGACCGAACGCCTCTACTATGAAAATGCTTATCTGACCGAATTTGACGCGACGGTGCTGGCCTGCCGGGAGAACGGTGCTGCCTATGATATTCTGCTGGATCGCAGTGCGTTTTATCCCACCTCCGGCGGACAGCCCTTTGATACCGGCTTGCTGGGCGGCACCCGGGTGACGGATGTGAACGTGACGGAGGGCGAGGTCTGGCACACGGTGGATGCACCGCTGACCGTGGGGGATACCGTTTACGGCATGATCGACTGGGCCCGCCGCTTTGACCACATGCAGCAGCATGCCGGGGATCACATGATCGCCAGCGCCCTGCACCGCCTCATGGGCGGCGTGACCATCGGGCTGCACATCAGCGGCGATGTTTCCACCATTGACGTGGCCATGCCCGAGGGCGTTACCCGCATTTCCGATGAGGACATCCGCCGCATTGAGGCGGACGTCAACGAGCGCATCCAGCGGGACGTGCCCATCCGCTGCTGGTTCCCGGAGGCAGATGAACTGGCGGCGCTGCCCCTGCGCAAGCCCCCCACGGTGGAGGAGCATGTGCGCATCGTCGCCATCGGCACGGACGAGATGGTGGCTTGCGGCGGTACGCATCCGGCGACGGCAGGACAGCTGGGACTGGTGAAGATCCTCTCCGTTGCGCCGGCCCGGGGCAAGATGCGGGTGACCTTTCTGGCAGGCCAGCGGGCCCTGGCGGATTATGCCCGTGTGGCAGACGCGGCCCATCAGGCGGCGGCGATGCTCTCTACCGGCGTGGAAAACCTGACCTCTGCCGTGGCCAGCCTGCAGGAAAAGCTGCGCATGGCGGAGTTTGAACTGGTGCGGATGCGCCGTGAGCAGCTGCTGGCCCAGGCAGAACGCTTCCTGGCGGAGGCGGAGAGCCTCCCCGGCGGTGCGAAGCTCATTGCCCGCTTCGTGGAGGCGGACGCGATGCTCCTGCGCGACTTGGCTTCCGGGTTGATCGAGAACCCTGGCGTGATCGCGCTGCTGGGCGCGATGAATGGCGACCAGGCGATCTATGTTTTCGGACGCTCGGCGGATGTGGAGGCTAACATGGGCAATCTCCTCAGGGACAGCGCGCGACCCCTTGGCGGCAAGGGCGGCGGACGGCCTGACTTTGCTCAGGGCGGCGGTTGTCCGGAGATCCTCGATGCTGCCTGCAAGCTCCTGCGCGGCTGATGTGAATAATGAAGCGATCCCCCGGAATCATCATGACTCCGGGGGATATTTTCGTGCATCTGTTTACGCGAAGCTGAACCGGATGAAGTCTGCCGCGCCTTCGCCCTCGTAGGTGAAGTACAGGGGCTTCTTGCCGGATTCAATAGTCAGTGGCGCGGAGAAGGTCGTCCAGTTCTCGCTGGGGGCCACGGGGATGCGCGCCACCACATTGCCCTGCCGGCCATCCTTCACCACAAACATGCCGGTTGAGGTGCCGCGGGTCTCCACGGAGATGGTCTTTGCGGTGGCAAACTGGAAGTAACGATAGCCGGCGGTGGCACCGTCCACCATGTTGTTGATGTACTGGTTGGGGGTGTCCATGCGATCCTCGCCATCCTGGGTGAAGGCGGGATGATTGGCGTCCTGCTGGTCGGGGAGACTCTCGCAGGTGCCGTTCTTGGAGTAGAGGTGGCAGGCGATGCGGGCATCATAGGTGCCCTCGTCCTTCAGGGGGCCGCCGTTCAGGCCGCAGGAGGTGATCTCCGCCTGATGGAAACGTTCGCCGTCGAAGTAGATTTCCTCCGCGCAGGCCTGACGGGAGAAGAAATGGCGGTTGGTCTGGCGATGGTAGAACACATACCACTTGCCGTTCACCAGTGCAACGGAGCCATGGGTGTTGCCGCGGTAGTTGAGGGCCTCGGAGTTACCGTTCACGCCGATGTCCGCGTTGGACACCAGTACGCCGCCGAAGTGGTAATCGCCCAGGGGGCTGTCCGCCACGGCCCAGCACAGCT
Source organism: Clostridia bacterium (assembly GCA_045591175.1). Taxonomy (GTDB): domain Bacteria; phylum Bacillota; class Clostridia; order Christensenellales; family Aristaeellaceae; genus UBA11524. The sequence goes on along the minus strand of JAZNSI010000012.1, from coordinate 71,652 downwards.
CGTGCATCCAGGTGGAGGAGTAGATGAAGTAGTACTTGCCGTTGATCTTGCGGATGGAGCTGGCCTCGAAGAAGGGATGCGCTTCGTATTCCGTGCCGTCCGCATCGTTGATGATGGGCAGGTTATGATAGGGCCCGTCCTTGACGGTGATCATATCCTGCTCCAGCTCCATTTTGAGGCTGTCCTTGTCGGTGGGCGTCATCTTGTAGCGGGGGCTGTTGCCGGAGAAGAGGTAGATGCGCTTGTCATCGTCGATGAAGATGCCGGGGTCAAACTGGCGGATCTCATCCGGGCGCGCGCCGAGGATGTCCCCATTGGGGTAGCGTACGAAGTCCAGGAACTCGAAGGGGCCCACGGGACTGTCTGCCACGGCCACGCCGATCTCCTTGAGGAAATCCAGACAGTAATAGAGGTAGTATTTGCCGTCGTTGCCGTGGCAAACATCGGGAGCCCACAGGGCATGAGTGCCGTCGGGGTTGCGGGGATCCTGCGTTTTGCGGAAGATCACGCCCTCATAGCGCCAGTCGGAGAGATCATCCTCCGGCGCAGACCAGCAGACGTAATCATTCTGGCAGTACACAGCGCCGTTGAAGCAGTCGTGGCTGCCGTACACATAGAGCCGGCCGTTGAATACGCGGGGCTCGCCGTCGGGGATGTACTCCCAGCTGGGCAGATAGGGACTGAAAACCTGCTGTTTCATTTTAGTACTTCCTTTTCAGTAGGATTTGAATCAATTATAGCAGGACTGAGTCTGGTGCGCAAGGGGAGGCACGGGCGATCCTCATATGAGCCTGGGATCAAATCCCTCACAGCTTCAAATGCTCATGGTGGAGCAGGGTATAGATGATCCGGGAGATCTCGTCGGGAGATTCAGCGAAGTCGTTGCGGACCCAGGCGCGGAGCAGGTGGCTGGTAGCGCCAGCGTAGAATTCCGCCTGATAGCGGTTCCCCCAGATGTCAAGACGCCGGAGTTGGAACCTGCACTGCTGGATGATCGGCTCCTCCAGAAGATGATAAAGCCCCCGCTGCTCGATCAGCACCAGCCGTTCACGCTTGGAAAACAGATAGGTGTTGACTGCCAGGATATGCTCATAGATCCCGTCAAGGTCAAGGGGGATCTTGCGGTTGATCTCGTCATACATGGTGGTGCCGTATTGTCGGATCACATCCTCCGTCAGGTAGAAATTCCGGTAAAAGGAGGACCTGCACACCCCTGCCTTCTGGATCAGCTCGGTGATGGTGATCTGCGACAGCTCCTTGGTTTTCAGCAGTTCGAACAGGGCGTCGGTAATATCTGTGGTGACACTTCTTTCTTTCATGATACAAATGCCTCATAAGTGTTTCATTTTGCTTTGCGACCCTTGCCAGCCATCGAAATATTTGATAGAATAATAAATAAGTGTGTAATTTGGGCCTTTATGGACCGGATGATACAAGTGTATCATTGATTATACAACAAAAATGGACAGATTGCAAGGTAAATAAGGCAGGCGAAAGCATCCGGCGTCAGCAACCGGATGGAATTAGTCTGCTTTGTTATAAGAAGGAGGCAGCACATGAAACCGAAGAAGACTCCCCGTTTCCCCCGCAAGCATCTGATCTTGTCGATCATCAGCCTGGTCATGGTCGTGGTATTCAGCGTTGGCATGGTTTTTGCCAACAACTATACCAAGCTCATCAACCAGGCCCTTGGTTTGAGTTCGACCAAGACCATTCGTCCCGAAGGTGCTGAGGAAGAAGCAAATCAGTTTGTCAGCACGTATGGTTCCATGGAAGAAGCCAAGGAGGCTGACAAGGAACTGGCCGAGAGGCTGACCGAAGAAGGCGTCGTCCTTCTGAAAAACAACGGTGCGCTGCCCCTGGCCCAGAATGCAAAGGTCACCATCCTGGGCCACTCCAGCACCAATATTCTGGTCTGCGGCACCGGTTCCGCGGATATCAATGCATCGCTGGATGTGGAGAAGTACCCCAGCTCCCTGAAGTCTGCCAACGGCTACCTGACGCTGAAGGCGGCGCTGGAAGAGCGCTCCGACGTGGCCGTGAATGACACCGTTTGGGGCACCTACATGGCCTGGACGGAGGCCGAGACCTACAAGACCAACCCCGCCAAGGGCGATAACTCCATCCGCGGCGGTGACGGCAGCGTGAAGGGCTCCTACAAGGTCAATGAAGTGCCGTGGGCGACCCTGACCCAGCAGCCCGGTGTGACGGACTCCTTCGCGCAGTACCCCGATGCTGCCATCGTGGTCGTGTCCCGTCTGGGCGGCGAAATGTATGACCTGCCTGCGAATGTGGAGAGCCAGGGCAATGCCGAAGAGACCGTGGGCGGCAGCGGCAATGCTCTGGAGCTGACCATCCAGGAACTGGAGCTGATCAAGCAGGCGAAGCAGCAGTTCGGCACCGTCATCGTGCTGATCAACTCTGCCAATCCCCTGGAGTGTGACTTCCTGACTGCGGAAAACTCCGACGTGGACGCCGCCATGTGGATCGGCTACACCGGCCTGGTGGGCCTGTATGGCGTGGCGGACGTGCTGGTGGGCAACGAGAGCCCCTCCGGCCGTCTGGTGGATACCTACTGCAACGACAACACCACCAACCCCGCGATGGTCAACTTCTACAGCCAGATCTGGTCCAATGCCGAGAACCTTGGCGCTACCTATGATCCCTCCACTGGCAAGTGGAAGGGCGGCGGCCTGATGACCGGCTCCTCCGGCGGCGACCTGGACGGCAATATGTTCTTCAATGCCTACCAGGAAGGCATCTATGTGGGCTACCGTTATTACGAGACCCGCTATGCTGACGCCATTGCCGGCACCGGCAACACCGAAGGCTATGATTACCTGTCCGACGTGGCTTATCCCTTCGGCTATGGCCTGTCCTACACTAATTTCGCTTACTCCGATCTGAAGTTTGCTCCCTCTGCCGACGGCAAGAGCATCGACGTGACCGTCACCGTCACCAATACCGGCGATGTGGCCGGCAAGGAAGTGGTGGAAGTCTACTTCCAGTCCGAGTACACCGACTACGATCGCCAGAACCGCATCGAGAAGGCTGCCGTTGAGCTGTGCGGCTTCGCCAAGACTGCCAAGCTGGAGCCTGGCGCTTCCGAAACCGTGACCATCACGGTGGATAAGGAAGAATTCCGCACCTATGACACCTACGGCGCAGGCACCTACATCATGGATGAGGGCGACTACTACCTGACCATCGGTACCGACGCCCACGACGCGCTGAACAACATCCTGGCGGCCCAGGGCCATACCGGCATGGTTGCTGCCGGCCACAAGACCACCTCTACCGGTGACGCCGCGCTGGTGTACACCTGGCATGAGGATATGGACACCGAGACCTACTCTGTTTCCGCTGCCACCGGCGAACCCATCGTCAACCGCTTCCAGAGCAGCGACCTGTCCTACTACGGCGGCGAAAACATGACCTATGTGAGCCGCAGCGACTGGAAGGGCACCTTCCCCACCGCGAAGCTGGAACTGGAGCTCACCGAGGGCATGATGTCCGAAATGACCGGCATCAAGCAGTATGAGAAGATCGTTGTGGAGGGCGAAGTCATGCCCACGCTGGGCTCTACCGCCACCCACCACAAGCTGTTTGACATGGTCGGCCTGGCCTATGACGATCCCAAGTGGGAGGAACTGCTGGATCAGGTCACCTACGAGGAGCTGTGCAACCTGATCGGCGTGGGCTACCACGGCACGATCCATATGGATTCCGTTTCCAAGCCCGAGACCCATGACGAGAACGGCCCCCAGGGCTTCTCCGCCAACCTGACCGACCTGACCGGTAACTCCATCACTCTGTGCGCTTACACCGACGAAAACATCATGGCTGCCACCTGGAATGTGGAGCTGATGGAGGAACTGGGCGAGCACATCGGCGAGGACGGCCTGTGGGCGGGTTACTCCGGCCTGTACGGCCCCGCGATGAACACTCACCGCACCGCCTATGCCGGCCGTAACTTTGAGTATTACTCCGAGGACGGCTTCCTGGGCGGCAAGATCGCTGCTGCGGAAGTCAAGGGCATCCAGTCCAAGGGCGTGTACGTGTTCCTGAAGCACTTCGCGCTGAATGACTGCGAGACCAACTGCCGCGCGATCTCCACCTTTGTCAATGAGCAGGCCATCCGCGAACTGTATCTGCAGCCCTTTGAGCATGCTGTCGTGGACGGCGGCGCCTACTGCGTGATGAACGCCTTTGCCCGCATTGGTGTGATCTGGACCGGCGCACACCGCGGCCTGATGACCGACGTGCTGCGCGGCGAGTGGGGCTGCCGTGGCTTCGGCGTGTCCGACTACACCACCAGCAGCTATGCCACTTCCGCCCATTCCCGCGGCACCTACGACGGTCTGCTGGGCGTGCTGGCCGGCACCGACACCTTCGACAGCAGCTCCACCACCACTCAGGCTTACCAGCTGCTGGTGTACAACGCGGCTGATCCCGCGGTGAACGACGTGCATCTGGTGAATTGCATGCGTCAGGCTGCTCACCGCATCCTGTACACCGTTGCCAATTCCAACGCCATGAACGAAAGCGGCGTGGTCGTCAGCAACATGAACTGGTGGCAGTTCTCTCTGATCGACGGCATCATCTTCTCGGCCCTGGCAGCCGTTATCTTCCTGGCCCTGACCGTACGGGATGTCGTGAAGTTCAATAAGAGCCGCAAAGGAGTCGCAAAATGAATAAGAAGATGAAAAAGGTCCTGACCGGCGTATTGGCCCTCCTGGTGTTTGTGGCCCTCGTTGTCTGCGCGCCTGTCAGCCGACTCGTGTATTCGATCTATGATGGCAACCGCACCGATAAGATCCTGGCGCAGCTGGAAGCAGAAGAGATGGCAGCGCAGAAAAACGATACGGCTGCGGTCAACAATTTCCACAAGCAGGCTTACCTGACCACCAATGAGGAAACCAGCGGTGATAAGAAGCTCGAAACCACCCACCTGCTGGTTCTGACCTCCGAGAACACCTATGAGCTGAACTTCTACGAGCGCACCGTGATCGGCGATCGCTCCTACACCTCGGAGTACTTCCGCATGACCGGCGCCTACACCCGCGAAGGCAATATGCTGACCGTGGAGCCTGGCATCGGCGTGCTGGCCCTGAGCCAGGACGGCTCCAGCTACACCTACTACAATGCCCAGTACCTGACGGCTGAAGAAGCCGCCGGCGACAAGACTCGCAGCGAAGTGTACGACATGAAGTATGCTTCCCGCCAGATCGCCCTGATGCAGGACGGCAGCTTCGTGGTGGGCGGCAAGAGCGACGCCGCTGACGAACTGGGTGCTCCCGCGGGCCGCCGTGTCTACACCGATTTCATCGCTCAGGGCCGCAAGACCTACAAGACCCTGGTCACCCTGGACAACGGCACCTACTACGTGTACTCCCAGGCGACCAATTCCAACAACGCCGAGCAGACCACCGGTGCGCTGTTCGGATACAGCACCTACGTGATCAAGGATACCAACAAGGGCATCGTTCCCGACGAAACCAAGCCCGAAGAGACCTATGATATCGTCACCGGCGAAGCAGGCATTGGCTACATGTATGCCAACAACAACGGCTCCCACATGCACTTTGACCTGCAGAATAAGGACGGTTTCCTCTCTTGGCTGTCCACCAGCTTCAATGCCCCCTCTCCGACCTTCTATGTTTCCGAATCTGGCTTCACCATTAAGCTCGGTGCGCTGAAGACTGTTGTGGCTCCCTGGGGCCTGTACGTTCCCTCCGGCGACAACGCGGAACCCGAGGCCACCGAAGCCCCTGCCGCTCAGGAAGCTCCCGCAGCCAAGGACATCACCCTGGAGCTGGAGACCTCGGTTGAAGGCAAGCCTTTCGTGCTGGATCTGAAGGCCGACGGCACCCTGCGTTCCGGTTGGACGAACTACGAGCAGACCATGATGGACGGCACCTGGAAGGTCGACGGCGGCAATCTGGTGCTGGAAATGGCCTACCCCTCCACCATCGTCGCCAACGCCGACGGCAGCCTGACCATCACCGTGAATTACGGTCAGATGGGCGAGAAGGTCTACACCATGACCGCGGAGCAGTTCGCTGCGCTGACGGGCGTGGAAGCCGCTGCTGCCCCTGCCGGTCAGGACGTCTGTCTTGAGCTGGAGACCTCCGTCGAAGGCAAGCCCTTTGTGCTGGACATGAAGGCCGACGGCACCCTCCGCACCGGCTGGACCAACTACGAGCAGACCATGATGGACGGCACCTGGAAGGTCGACGGCGGCAATCTGGTGCTGGAGATGGCTTACCCCTCCACCATCGTCGCCAACGCCGACGGCAGCCTGACCATCACCGTGAATTACGGCCAGATGGGCGAGAAGGTCTACACCATGACCGCTGAGCAGCTTACTGCGCTGACGGGCGTGGAAGCCGCTGCTGCCCCTGCTGGTCAGGACGTTACCCTTGAACTGGAAACCTCCGTTGAAGGCAAGCCCTTCGTGCTGGACCTGAAGGCCGACGGTACCCTGCGTTCCGGGTGGACGAACTACGAGCAGACCATGATGGATGGCACCTGGAAGGTCGACGGCGGCAATCTGGTGCTGGAGATGGCCTACCCCTCCACCATCGTCGCCAACGCCGACGGCAGCCTGACCATCACCGTGAATTACGGTCAGATGGGTGAGAAGGTCTACACCATGACCGCTGAGCAGGCCGCGCTGCTCCTGAAGTGAGCAAGTATGGCGGGCCCTTGCTGCGCATCAACCGGCATAACGGCAAGGTACAGTAAAAGCAAAAAGTAAACAAACAGGAGTGGCGAAGCATAAGCATCGCCACTCCGATTTTTGCTTTGAGGTGGTGATACAAAGAAGCACACCCGTCCGCCGGTGACAAGGATCAAACAAAAATCCCGCCTCCCTTGATGCGCAAGGGAATGCGGGAATGGATTTTCACCACCAGCCGTCTGCAATGGAACCTATGCAGAGAAACATGCCAGTGGTGTTCGGAAGTTACAACATACTGCCTTCTTGGAGAAACGTGCGACGCTTGGACGTCGCTTATTCCCCCACGGCCTTGTTGGTCAGCATCGTCCTGATCATCTTCAACAGGCTGGGCTTGGCCATACGCGTTTCACCTTCGCCGATCATCAGTACGGCCTTCTTGTGTGCATCCGATGCAGTCCACACGGGAAGATCGCTGCCGTTTGGATCTCCGCTGCGGGCGAAATTGCATAGGAAGGAGGTCATTTGGTCGCTGACGGCGTAGTCCTTGTCTGTCATGGGGCGCCAGCAGTTGGGCAGTGTCCCGAACCAGTACCACAGGTCGGAGGAATGCCATGCGCCGTTATCGTCGCCGGGCAGCTGCCGGTCGAAGTACCAGGCGTAGCCGGGCTGATTCTGGGAAGAACACCACTTGCGGGCCATACTCTGCAGGATGGGCGGCATCATGTCCTCGCTGGTGGAGCCCGCCATGTACGGGATATCGCGCTGCTTGCCCTGTGCGAGCAGGTCAGCGCCGCTGCCCACAACCAGTCTGCCATCAATGCAGGGGAAGCAGCCGGGATTACGCAGCTCCTTCTTGGTCTGATTCCATGCCTCGAAGAGCTTCTCCGGGGAGAGGACGCGGAACTCCGCCAGCGTTTTGCAACCGGCATATTCCATGCATTTCTGCCAGAAGGCGTAGTTCTTTTCCGCCGGGGAGGCGGACAGCATCTTGCTGACCCCGCCGCCGCTGGACATCACAGCCCGGTGGAACAGCCCCTTGCTCAGCGGGCTAAGGCAGTGCTGCTGGACGCTCATTGCGCCGGCACTTTGGCCCATGATGGTCACGTTGGCCGGGTCGCCGCCAAAGGCAGCGATATTGTCATGCACCCACAGGATGGCCGTCAGCTGGTCGTACAGGCCGTAATTGCCGGTGAAGCCCGCCTCGTCCTTCAGCTCGGGCAGGCATACGAAGCCCATCGGGCCCAGGCGGTAGTTGATCGTCACGCCGATGACGCCCTTCGTGGGCCAGACCGGGCCGTCAAAGTGCTTTTCGTGCCCGCAGCCGCCGGTGAATCCGCCGCCGTGGATGTAGATGATCACCGGCAGCTTGTCGCCTTCCTTCGCCGTGTCGGGGGTGAAAACGTTCAGGAACAGGCAGTCCTCGCTGTAATCGTAATGCTCGTCCCTGCGGAATTCGTTGTAGTAGAAGATCTTTTTGAGGTTCTTTGCCTCGTCGTAGAACGAGCGGGGCTGGTAAGAGCATGCGCCGTACCGGGTGGCGTCGTACACGCCGTCCCAGTGGGTGACCTGTACGGGGTATTCCCAGCGGCCGGCAGTGGCGTAGCGGATGCCCTTGTAGGCAGCCGTGCCGGGGACTCGCCCTGCCGTGCCCTGCACAGCGCCGCAGGGCGTATTCACAATATATTCCATGATGGTATACCTTCTTTCATGAGGCTTGTATTCATCATAGCACAGAATCAGCGGCACAGCAATGCCGCACCGCTGATCGTGATGAATTATGCGTTTTCGGTTGCTTCGACCTTGGTGGCCTTGAGGGCAGCCATTTCCGCGCGCTTCTCGGGGGTGATGTTCCACACGAACTTGAACGCAGCCCAGGAGCCCAGGATGAACACTGCGGGCACCAGCACGCACAGGGACTTCAAACCGAAAATGGTCGCGGCGCTCTGCACTTCCTTGGCAGCGTCAAAGCCGATCCAGCCCAGGACGTAGAAGCCGAAGGAGCTGCCGATGGCCTGGCCGATGCGGCGGGACAGGTTGAAGGTGCCGTAGATGGAGCCCTCGGTACGCTTGCCGGTAATCAGCTCGTTGTAGTCGATGGCTTCGCCCACCAGGCCCCACTGCATCTGGATGGAGACCATGGCCATGCCGGAGCCGATGCCCAGGATCACGCCGTGCACCAGGGGATGCACCTCCATCACCAGGTGCATGCCGAACAGTGCCACGCACAGCGCGCCGCCGATCAGCAGGGAGTAGCGGATCAGCTTCTCCAGGCCCAGCTTCTTGCAGATGAAGGGTACGGCGATCATGGAGCCGATCATGAAGGGGGAGGACAGCACGGAGCTGATGGACTGGTAGGTCACGTCATGGTAGACCTCGGAGTACATGTACAGGCTGATGTTGGACACCAGGTACTGCATCGTGCAGATGCAGATGCCGTGGATGCACAGCGCCACGAAGGGACGGTTCTTCTTGATCACGGTGAGGATGTCGGAGAACTTGATGTCGTCCGCCTTGGCGTCCGCGCCCACAACGGTGCGTTCCTCGGTCCAGAAGTAATGCATCAGGCAGACCACAAAGCCGATCAGGGCGCAGGCAACGCCGGTGATCATGTAGCCGGTGGAGGTGCGGTCGCCGAACATGCCGATCACGACGGGGCCGACCATGCCGGGGATCATGTTGCCGATCATGGAGCCTACGCCGCGGGCGGAGGACAGGGAGGCACGCTCGGAGTCATTGGTGGACATGGCGGACAGCAGGGAGCCCATGGGGATGTTGAACATCGTGTAGGCGCCCTCGTAGAGGATCTTGCAGGAGAAGAGGCAGACGACGGTGGCGATGCCATCAAAGAAGGTGGGCACCGTCCACAGGGCGATGGCGGTCACCGCCAGCAGGGGCGTGGCACGCAGCAGCCAGGGACGGAATTTACCGTTCTTGTTCTGTTTTTTGGCGAAGGCCTTGTCCATCAGTGCGCCCATCATGGGATCGTTGATGGCGTCCCAGATCGTCCAGACCAGCACCAGCGTGCCCATCAGCGTCGGATCGATGCCCAGAACGTTGGTGCAGTACATGGAGAAGATGCTGGCCATCAGCGCGAAGGTCATGCATCCGCCCCAGTCGCCGAACATGTAGCCCAGCCAGTGCTTGGTCGTCAAACTGCCGGGAGCCTTGGTTTTCTTTGCCATTGTAGGTTCCTCCTTATTTTTCTTAGGTATAACAAAAGAACAGCACAATACGCTGACTCTATTTTACCAGACAGAATATGCAATGTAAATTGCGCGGACTGCAATAAACATTGAAAATCCTGCAAATACATGCTATAATACATTCACGCAATACTTTTCCGGGAGCAACAACATGAAACTGACAGAATTGCAGAAGCTGGCCAAACAGGTTCCTGATCTGCGGGGAGCGGAGCTTCAGCAGTGGATGCAGAGACATCTGCCGGATATCGGGATGGATCCTGATGCGATCTATCAGGAACTGGAGATGACTTCCCGCTATGTGGATACCCACCGGGATACCAGCTATTCCAATGCCCAGATGCAGCTGCACAGCCATACCTTTTACGAGCTGCTCTATTGCATCAACAGCTGCGGCGCAGAGTATCTGGTAGGCTCGGAGCGCTACCGTCTCCAGCAGGGAGATATCATCTTTGTGCCGCCGGGCGTCAGCCATCGTCCGCTGCTGCCGGAAAACATGCAGGAGCCCTATATGCGCTATGTGCTCTGGCTGAGCCCGGAGTTCATGGCACAGTATGCCCGGCTGTTTTCCTATGCCTTCACAGAGAAGCAGTCCCATGCCAATATGCTGCGCACCGGCGGCACCTCATGGGAGCATCTGGGCGACATATTCCGCGCCGGCGTACAGGAGGCAGAGCGGCAAGCGGATGGCTGGGAAGCGGCGGTTATCGGCAATACCATGCTGCTGCTGACCCAGATCAAGCGGGCGACGGATGCACAAACCACCAATCCTCTGAAAGCCGAGCAGCCCGAGCTGCTGGACCGGATCACCACCTATGTGGAGGAGAACTTCTCTCGTGCCATTACCATCGGGAATTTGGCGAAGACCTTCTTTGTCAGCAGCAGTACGATCAGCCACCTGTTCAAACAGAAACTGGGCGTCAGTCTGTGCCGCTATGTGACGCAGCGGCGGCTGATCGCAGCCAAGACACTGATAGAAAAAGGCAAGCAGCTGGAAGACGTAGCAGCGCAGACGGGCTTTGCTGATTATTCCGGCTTTTATCGCGCATTCAAGCTAACATACGGGATCTCTCCCCGGCAGTACCGCACATTGCAGGAAACGCAGGCAGGGAGCTCGTTGAGGGAATAAGGGTCTGGGGTTATGTCAAAGTGTTCTGGCGTGCATTGATGCTTTCGCTAATTGCATAAGTTGTATGCTCACGTTGTTACTGTCATGCTGGCGAGAACATGTACGATTGCCTGCACCTCATACACATTCAGTGCATTCTCCAAAACTAAACCAATCCCCCGGAACCTCGCAGGCTTCCGGGGGACTTTCATGTGCGCCCGATTGGATTCGATACCCGCGACCTTCAGAGTTGGAACTTGAAAAGAGCGTGAATGTTCCCATATAAACTACAGCGCTGACAAAGAAATGATTGGGGCTTAATGCTTACTGGAAGCACACCATCTACGAGAGCTTCGAGCAGTACGCGGCGAAGGTCACCTTCCCCACCTACGAGTACGACATGGAGAGCGAGGACTTCCTGCGCCGCACCCACCTGGGCTGGCAGGGGCAGATCGTCGCCGGTGCCATCGGTACTGCGGTGGAGGGTTATGTGACGGAAAACATCCGTAAGGTTTTCGGCGAGATCTACGATTATCCCCGCACCCCCAACACCTTCAACGACGACATCACCTACGAGCTGGCGCTGATCAAGGCGGTCGAAAAGGCTGGCAAGAACATCACCTCTGCCGACATTGCCGAGCAGTGGGTGGCTCTGGTTCCCATGGGCTGGTCCGCGGAGGAAATCGCCCTGGCGAACCTGAAACTGGGCATCTTCCCGCCCATGAGCGGCTATCTGAACAACCCCTACCGCGAGTGGATCGGCGCCCAGATGCGCGGCGTTATCTGCGGCCAGCTCTTCCCCGGCAAGCCCCGCGAGGCGGCCCGTCTGGCCTGGATGGACGGCCAGGTATCCCACCATAACAACGGTATCCTGGGCGAGGTGTTCAACGCGGTGATGGCCTCCCTGTCCTACGTGGAGACCGATGTCCGCAAGATCGTGAAGATGGCTATCGACATGATTCCCGTTGACAGCGAGTATTACACTGTGGTAAAGTTCGCTTGGGACGAGTGCCAGAAGCACGCTGACTGGGAATCCGCCTGGAAGGTCTGCGAGAAGAAGTACGAGCGCTACAACTGGATTCACGCCTACCCCAACGCGGCGGCGGAGGTCGTGGCGATGTACTTCGGCAACGGCGACTTCGATGAGACGATGCACATCATCGCTATGTGCGGCTGGGACGTGGACTGCAACGCCGCCCAGATCGCGACCGTCATCGCTGCGGCCAACAAGGTCGAGCTGAATGAAAAGTGGACTGCTCCCATCGGCGACAAGCTGGACACCTACATGCGCGATATCAAGAAATTGAGCATCTACGAGCTGAGCAAGCATACCTGCGAACTGGCCCGGATGCTGAATAGCTGAGGAGAATCATCATGAAAATGGTTGTTTTCGGCTCCCTGAACATTGACAAGACCTACTCCCTGGAGGACTTCGTCCGCCCAGGCCAGACCATCTCCGCGAGTAAGATGGAACAGTTCTGCGGCGGCAAGGGCTTCAACCAGGCCATCGCTCTGCGTCGCGCGGGTAATGAAGTATACTTTGCTGGCGCAGTGGGCCAGGATGGCGGCATGCTGCTGGAAAATCTTGACCGCAATGGAATCAACCGTGATCATGTCAAGGTGACCGATGGCGCCACCGGTCATGCCATCATCCAGCTGGACAAGCAGGGTGGAAACTGCATCATCATCCTGGCGGGCGCTAATGGTGAGATCGCAGAAAGTGACGTGGAATCTACCCTGGAGAGCTTCGGCGAGGGGGATCTGATCGTGCTGCAGAATGAGATCTCCTGCGTGCCGTACATTCTGCGCCGTGCCCGCGAAAAGGGGATGATCGTGGCCTTCAACCCCTCTCCCTACGATGCGAAGATCGCCGACTGCGACCTTTCCTGCGTGAACTACCTCCTCGTCAACGAGGTGGAGGGCGCAGGTATGTCCGGTTGCAGCGATCCTGACAGCATTCTGGACGATCTGCACGAGCGATATCCTGCGCTGAATATTGTGCTGACCCTGGGTGGCGATGGCTCCGTGTATCAGAATTGCAACGGTCAGCGCTTCAACTGCGGCGTACATAAGGTGCAGGCAGTGGATACCACAGCTGCAGGCGATACCTTCACCGGCTTTTTCCTTTCTGAGATCCTGCGCCACGGTGATGCAACCCAGGCGCTACGCACTGCGTCTGTTGCCGCTGGTATCGCGGTCTCTCGTAAAGGTGCAGAGCCTTCCATTCCTATGATGGAGACAGTTATCGCGGAAATGAACCGCACAAAATAACAGAGAAAAAGTTGGAAAACCACAAATAAACGCATCGGATTATCAGTAAATCCGGTGCGTTTTTTGTCATGCTGAGTTAGAACAATAAGACTGTTGGGTTGGATGAGGTGTGAGGTCATTTCGGAGAAAACAAAAAGTCCCGCAACCCTTTGAAAACACAAGGATGGCGGGAAGTACGCCCGACTGGATTCGAACCAGCGACCATCAGATTGGAGCCCGTAAAGAGAACAAACGTACGTTCAACTTGTTTCTGTGGTATCATATTTGCACCTGTTATGTGGGGATGCCTCAATACTATCGCGCAACTCCGGACTTCGGAAACATACCCATAAGTTGTATAGACCATTGTAGCTCTTGAGGCCCTGAGAGAATACTTTCGGAAAATGCTGGAGGAACAGTTCCCGCGCATACCTAAATACATTCTTGCTTGATATATTGACTTTATTCCTCTTCAGGGAGTATACTTACATCAAGAACTATAACATAAATGAGGAGGAAAAATTATGAAAACTGTCGTTATTACCGGCAGCGGTCGTGGGCTGGGTCTAGAACTGGCACGCTGCTTTGCCAAGCAAGGAATGAAGATCGTCCTCAACGACCTCAATGCTGAGCGTCTGAATGAGGCAAAGACTGAAATCGAGAAGCTACCCGGCGGCAGCCAGGTCTATGCCTGCGCCGGCAATGTGGCGCTGTATGAGGACATGCAGCAGCTGGCACAGTATGCCAGGGAGCAGTGTGGCCAGATTGACATATGGATCAATAACGCCGGCGTGAATCAGCCGATGAAGCCGGTGTGGGAGCTGACCGAGCGGGAAATTTCCCTGCTGGTAGATGTGGACCTGAAGGGTGCTGTCCTTGGCAGCAAGGCAGCCATGGAGATCATGGCGGCGCAGGGCCACGGCGCAATCTACAACATGGAGGGCTACGGCAGCAATGACGCCATGATGCTGGGTTTGAATATGTACGGTACCACCAAGCGGGCGGTGACCCACTTTACCCAGGCGCTGGCGAAGGAAAGCGATGAGAAGCAGACCGGTGTGCTGGTGGGCCGTCTGAGCCCTGGTATCATGATCACGGATTTCACAGTGAAGGCTCTGGGAGATCAGGAGGCTATCGACCTACCGGAGAAGACCAAAAAGGTTTACAACATCCTTGGTGATTATCCCGATGTGGTGGCGGCATTCCTTTCTGAACGCATGCTTCAGAATATGAAGAACAACGCCCATATTGAGTGGCTCACCGGTGGTAAGGCCGCGTGGCGTTTCATGACGGCAGGCTTCAACAAACGTGATTTCTTCAAGTAAGATATAGCGAAAAGGAGCATCAACATGAGCAGCTTTGAGAATCTTCGCATCGTAGATAATTTCTATCAGACCTCCCTGTATTTCCCGATGCCCACGGTCATCATCTCTACCCTTTGTGAGGATGGCACCACCAACCTCGGCCCCTACTCCCTTGTGCAGCCCTATTATGTGGCTGGCAAGGACTACTATGCAATGCTGTTGTGCTGCCGCAATTCCTCCAATACCGCGCAGAACATCCTGCGCAACGGCAAGTGCACGCTGAACTTTATCGATGACAAGCCTGCTACTTTCAAGGAGGCGGTGAAGCTCTCCTGGCCCGGCGACAAGCCTGAGGAGAAGATGCCCAAGTGCAAGTTCAAGCTGGAAACGAGCCTGCTGGAGGAGGAAACCGGCGAAAAGCGCCCCATGGTGCTGACGGACGCGATAGAAGCCGTGGAGTGCACCTGGATGCGTGAGCTGGATGGCGCAGACAAGGACCTCCCCGGGGAGCTGAACGGCTACGAGGGTCCTTACCATGATTTCAACGGCATTACCTCCAAGTTTGGCGCGCACTTCATCCTCCGTGTGGACAAGATCCTGATGAAGAAGAAGTACGCCGACGCCATCATCAACGGCGTGAAGGCGAAGGATTTTCCGCCGCTGCCTGTTGACTACGGCTACCGCGACAGCAAGAACTTCTGGTTCCATCGCAAGACCCGCATGCGTGCAGAACTGCTGCAGATGCGACAGGCATCGCTGGAGTCCGTGCGTTATGCGGCTGACCGCGCTGATGATACCATCAAGTTTACCGACGAGGCGCTGATGACCATCCTCGGCGTGCCGCGCGTGTTCCTGTCCGTGGTGCTCAAGGGCTGCGTGGCCTGGGCGAAGGAAAACAATGTGACGCTGATCACAGAAGAACACATGAAGATCATCAATGACAAGCGCGCGAAGGAAAAGAACAAGAAGTAAGGAGACGAGCAATGAAGATTTTGCTTGCAGGCGCCTTTGGCAACCTGGGCGCTGAGATTCTCAAAAAGCTGTGTGCAGAGGGCCACGATGTTGTGGCGGCTGACCTGAAGGAAGGCAGCGTTTCCGGGACAGAGGGGAAATACACCTTTGCGCCCATCGATGCCACGAAGTCCGAAACCCTTAAGGGCATCTGTGACGGCGTGGATACGGTCATCTCCACCGTGGGCCTGACGGGTGCGTCCACCAAGTTCACCGCTTATGATATTGACTACCAGGGCAATATGAACCTTCTTGCTGAGGCCCTGGCCGCAGGAGTGAAGAACTTCACCTACATTTCCGTTATCTCCTGCGACGAGCCGGGTGCGGAAAAGGTGCCCATGCTGCATGCCAAATACCTTTTTGAGAAGGAACTGAAAAAGAGCGGCATGGCCTATGTCATCCACCGCCCTACGGGCTATTTCTACGATATTGCCAAGGTGTTCAAGCCCTATGTAGACAAGGGCGAGATGCAGTTGCTCAAGGGCTATGGCTCCGTCAAGGCCAATGTGGTGGATTGTCCGGATTTCGCTGCGTTCATCGTGGCGCACATGAATGACAGGAACGCCGTCTATAACGTGGGCGGAAAGGAGACCTATACTTACGAGGAAATGGCCGCCATGTGCTTTGCGGCTGCGAAAAAGCCGCTGAAGATCAAGTGGGCGCCCATCTGGCTTTTCGGCATTCTGGCTAATCTGCCCAAGATCAAAAAGGCTGGCAAGCACGACATCATCCTGTTCTCCAAGTGGACTCTCTCCCACAACCTCGTGGGCGACACTGCGGTGGGCGAGGCTAGCTTTGGCGAATACATTAAGTTCTACTTCGGTTAAGGAGGGCAATGGATATGCCTTGGAATCTGCTTGGAATTCTGCTGATTGTGTGTGCTGCGGCCTGCGCTGTCGGCTTCTATAAGTTTGTGTACTTCCTGTCCATCGGCTATGGCTTTGCGGTCGCTGCCGGCGGTATCGCCACGCTGATCATGTACCTTGTCAGCCCGACCGCTGCGCCTTTGTGGATTATGCTGGTGCAGTGCGCGCTGTTCATTGCCTACGGCACGCGTTTGAGTGGCTTTCTGCTGGTGCGTGAGCTCAAGAGTATCACCTTCCGCAAAACCGACGTCGCCAAGGATACTCTGAACAAGAACAGCGAAAAGAAGATGCCTGTCTTCGTACTGGCTGTCATTTGGGTGACCGTCGCCATCCTCTACACTGCCCAGATCAGCCCCATGCTGTTCCGCTTCACCAATGCCTCTGTGGATGTGGCCGTCCCTGTTGTCGGCTTTGCGGTGTCTGTCTTCGGTCTGGTGCTGGAATCCATCGCTGATAACCAGAAATCCGCCCAGAAGAAGGCTCGCCCCGACATGGTGGCGACCCAGGGCCTGTACAAAATCTGCCGCTGCCCCAACTACTTCGGCGAGATTCTCTTTTGGACCGGCGTGTTCATCAGCGGCTTGACCACCTATGCGGGCGCAGGCCAGTGGATCACTGCCATCCTGGCATATATCTGCATTGTGTACATCATGTTCAACGGCGCCCAGCGACTGGAGAAGCGTCAGATGGCTCGTTACGGAAACAATGCCGAATATGCGGCCTATGCTGACAAGACACCCATCATCATCCCGCTGCTGCCTGTTTATCATCTGAACAAGAAGTGAGGAGACTGCGAATATGGAATTTTCTGTTCCGATGGCGCTGGCGGATTACATCCCGGTTGCGTTCTTTGCCATTGCGGCAGTGATCCTGATGCGTGACCTGTATCACCTGATGAGCAAAGGTACATTTGCCATTTTCTCTGCAGGCTTGCTCAATGTGACCATTGCGGGCGCGCTCAAAGCAACCTATAAGCTGTTGTATGCAGCGGGCATCTGTGACTTCGCGGCCCTGAACGATATATTCTTTCCTGTGCAGTCTATCGGATTCCTGCTGGCAGGCATTGGCACCCTGACGATGTTGTGCCGCAAGCAGGGTAGAAAAACCGCCATGCTGGCTGTTGCACCTCCGCTGTTTATGGGGACATTCCTGTTCGTTGGCCTGATGGTGGCCGGCCTGGGCATGATCGACACGGTGCTGTGCATCCTCGCTGTGAAGGTTAAGAAACCCTGGCTGATCGCAGTGATTGTATTCTCCTTTGTTTGCTCACTGTGCATGGGGTATCTGTCCTCCAAGGACTTTGCAGAAGCTGCCATGAACTGGATCGCTGAAGGCGTGAACGTGCTGGGACAGGGTGCGTTGCTGGTTGGTGTGTATACCCTCCACAGGAATGGTCTTGCGGAATTGTCATAATGGTAGCCGCTCCGGAGCTTCGGCATATAGGGGCAGCTTTGCTTGCAAGACCTTCTCTTCGTTCCATCACGGTAAAACAAAAAGAGGCTGCTCCTGTAAAGAACAACCTCGTGCTTGCGGTGATGCAGAACTGCATTCTTACCCATACATATCCTTCAGCAGCCCGCCGCCTGTATGATCTTATCCTCACGTCCATGTGCGTATGCTGGACGGCGTGATCAATAACGGGAAGGCAGAGAGTGTGCGGAACGACCGTGAGGAGAAGCGCCCGGCAGAGGCAAAGCGTCCCTCTCTGCGGGAGCAGCTGAAGTAGCACCAGCATAAGAATCCCGTGCATATGGGAAAGACCAAGAAACGAAGTGTTCCTGAGCTGTAAGTGGCAAAGACCAGTCATCATGATCACTTAATTATCGAACAGGAGGTATCCATATTGCACCTGATGCACAGCCTTCAGAAAACATTCTGAAAGGGAAAGTGATCTGTGCCTGCTGCGGCAGCAAGATGCAGAGAAAGCGTGGCACAGGACATGCTGACTGGCACTTTTTCACCTGCATAACCAAGAATCGGATCGGGGCAGATCATTGCACAGGAATGTATGCCCGAGAAGAAGACGTCATTGCAGCAATCTATCATACATTGGATACTCAGGTGAAGGAGCTGTTCATTGCCACGCCGCAGTATAAAGCAAGAATACAGGCAATGGAGGAAAGAATATATAGAAGAAGGATTTATGGAAACCTACACCAACTACACCATGTCTAAAACATGAAATGTGAAACCAAATACATAAAAAACATGAAAGGAGATACATTTGAGAATGGCGCAATCTATTGTAGAATAGCAATGAGGTGAATTGCAGTGCAGGAATTTGCGTATACCCTGGGAAATGTTGTCAAGCAAGCCAGGCTTGGCCAGAAAATGACCCAGCTGGAAGTTGCCGAGCGTATTCAGGCGGATGAGCGAACCATTTTGAATATTGAGCACTACAAGGGCAACCCGAAGATGGAGATCCTGTGGGCGCTGATTCGTGCACTGGGTATTGACGCAAATGCTGTGTTTTATCCCGAAAAAAACCACGATAACAGCGATATAAAGCGTCTGCAGCTGCTGCTTGATGATTGCAGCGATGAGGAACTGTCGATGCTGCTGTCGATCTGTGAATCGGTGCTGGACGCCTTCCGCTCAGCGCAGGGGAAAATGATTGCTGACCAATAAAACATGCCTGCTTCCTTTGTTCAGGGAAGCAGGCTTTTTGCTTGTATGGAGACGCAAATTAGGTGGCAGGTCCGCTGGGGACCAGTTTCAGCTTTACAACATTGATGATCGTTTCCTGTTTGCAGTGAGGGCAGGTCAGCGGAAAGTACAGCAGCACAGTGGCTTCAAACACTTTCACGCCTGTTTCGCCGTTGCAGACAGGGCAGCGAACCATAAGAGGCTCCTTTTCCAACGCATTTCCTCCTGATTCTTTTCTTAGCGTAACTACATTTCTTCCTTCTGAATCGTTAGAATTCACGAAGAATCAGACTTCCGTCCTCGCCGCTGATATCAATGAAGGCGAAATGGTATACGCCTTCATCATCCGCATAGCCAACAGCCAGATTGGGAGTGTCTCCCCAGATCACAGTCTTGACGGAAAGCGGATGCTCGGGGTCCACCTGGTACTGGATGTGCTCCAGCGTCGCGTCATACACCGTATCGCCGGTTTCGTCGTCCCAGGACACAAGGGACAGGTTGAACAGGTGGACGTGATTCAGTGTCCCGTCCGAATGCAGGACGAATTCCACCGCAGGCGTGTCCGGATCCATGCCTTCGGGCAGCCCGAATTCCGCATAGTCGTACTTGCTGTAATCGTATTGTTCGAGGGGGAAATCCGCCGTGTAGTCGATCCGGAGGACGGGCTCGGAGCCCTCGTAAGCAGCATCAAAAGGGTTGCAATGCAGCGTGATCTGCTGCGGAAAATGCAGCATCTCATTGTACACCTCCGCATGCAGCAGGCTGATGAAGCCGCAGCGGCTGCCCCATTCCACGTAGATCCGGTTGTTGTCCATGATGTGGCAGTTGCGCACGATGGTGCTGGCCGGAATGTAATCAATGGGCACAGTGCTGTCCAGCGTGGCATAGAAGGGCGCGCCGTCAGAAATGGTGACCATCATGGCGCTGAAGGTGATGCGTCCGTCGCTGGACTCCAGGTATTCCGCCAGGATGTAGCCGCTGTAGCCATCGTACTCCGCGTAGATCCACGCATCGTTGACCTGCCGGCAGTTGCTGACGATGGCGCCCAGAGATACCTTCACCAGCCGCTCTGACCGGGTGCTGGGTTCTTCCCGCAGGGAAACCCATTCGCTGCAGTTGACAACCTCCATGTTGCCGATATACCCGCTGTCTGCCAGGGCCGGCATGGCGGCAAGCACCATGCACAGCAGCAGGAACAGCGCAATGTAACGCTTCATGCATATCCTCCTTACGTCAGTTGATTTCTGCATGCCAATAGAAGGAGCAGTTATTCTTCACTGTCCAGGTGATGGGTTTAGCAGACACACCATCGCGGTAGTTGCCGGCATTGTAGCTACCGGTCCAGTAACCTGTGTAGGAGCCGCCGATGGGCGTGATGGTAATCTTCGTGCCATAGGGAACTGTGCCGGATTTGGCATTGCTATAGCCGCCGCCGGAGAAGGTACAGCTGGTGCAGTTGATGGTATACTCCGGAACGGGTGTGGTCTTGGTGTAGAACACCGGCTGGTAGAGCATGCTCTCGGCCAGGTTTTCCACCACGAAGGAGGACACGTCGGAGTTGAAGTTCAGGCATGCACCATTGAACCGCCAGTAGGTGACCAGCTTGCCCTCGGGGATGCTGGCGGCCACTCGAACCGTCACCCGGCCGCCCTGCTCGGTTTCGCCGGTGGCGTTGTTGGTGAAATCGTTGGTGAAGTCAAACTCGGTGAAGGAGCCGCCGGAAGCCTTGTTCTTGTCGTTCACATGGGACATGCGGGCGCTCTTGGTCTCCACCAGCAGGGTTTCTCCGGTGCGCTGTTGCTGGATCTCTTCCGTAGAGGGCAGAGTCTGGGCCGTATTGCCGCTCAGGACGGCTTCGATCACCATGCCATAGGGAACCTCGCGCAGGGTGAAGCTCTTCACTTCGTTGTTGAAGGTATACTTGGCGCCGTTGATGACCCAGTAGGCGACCTTCTTGCCCTTGGGGATTTCAGCGGAGATCTTTACATCCACGGAGCCGTCAGTGACGGTCTTGCGGGTCAGTGTGTTGTAGTACTCCTCGCCGAAGTTGAGCTCGGTGAAGGAATCGCCCTTGATGTTGCCGTCCTTGTCCACAAAGTGAATAACGCAGCCGATAGCACGGAGGATCTTCGCGCCTTCAGCGGGTGCGAAGGTGACCTCCTCGTCGTCAGCAACAGGAGCAGGCGTCGCAGCGGGTGCGGCAACATTGCCGTTGATGCGGTTTCCGCTGCGGTCGGTGACAAAAAGGGGAACCATGTCCGTGTTCGTCTTGCCGGTCTTGTTGGAATAGCAGCAGTACACCAGCCATCCGTCCATCTCGCCGGGGATCTTGCTCAGGGTGAGCTTGTTGCTGTTCTTGCCGGACACTTTGAGACCGCGGAAGTGCGTGGGCGCATCCGTGAAAGGGAAATCCTCGCTGCCGTCGGGGCTTTGGATACGCCAGGTGATGCCGGTGTGCCCCTTACCGGCAGCGGTGAAGGTGCATTTTCCGCCTTCGATGACGATCTGCGGCTCCGGATGGGTGATGACTTCCGGGGCGCTGGCAGCCTGCGCGACGGGGATACAGGACGCCAGCAGCATCAGCAGCATCAACAGGGAAATGATCTTCTTCGTCATGGATTATTTCTCCTTTGTCTTTTGTTTGCGGATGCCAAGGAAAACCAGTACGGCCCCCAGTGCCATGAAGACAGCCGCGCTGCCGATGATGCCGCCTTTGTTGGAGGATAGCAGCTGATCCTTGGTCTGGATGCCGGTGCGTACCATCGGGCCGATGGCGTCATCCGCCACAAGGCGATTGCCCTGCTGGATGCCGGCGATAGTCACTTCCTGATCACCGGCTCCGGTGTAGACCTTGTAAGCGTAAGCGCGCGCGCCCGCTCGCTCATTGGCAATTTCCTGATCCATCTCGCGGGTGATATGCGGGATGTCCAGATTGCCGCTGTATTCAAATGCATCGTAATAGTATTTTCCGCCAACAATTACCCACCAGCGGTCCGTTAAGGCACCCTCCGCCGTTTTCCCGCGGCCCATGACGTAGCCGTTGGCGCTGAGTTCCGCAGCATCAAAATCATCATATTCGCTGTCAGCAGGAAGACCGCTCAACGTCTTTTCATCCAGTGCGAACCCGCCCAGGGAAGCCTTGCCGACAATCCCCTTGGAACCACGTGAGACCCATTTATACTTGTAAAGCAGCTGTTCGCTGGAAACCAGCTTATACTCCTCCGCATAGCGGTAGGCCTTGATGGTGTTGATCGTCAGACCAAGCTCCTCATCGTAGGCAGGGGCAGTCATCTCCGGAACGCCGTGAACGATGACCAGCTTACCCTCGTTCTCCTGCAGCACCACCGGCTCGTCCAGATAAACTGCGGCATCCAGAGCCGCCTGTTGTCCGGGAATGTCCATCAATCCCTTAACGCCCAGGGCGATCAGCGCAACGCCTAACACAATGAGGATAAGCTTTCCGATTTTCATTTTCTTATCTCCCGTTATGATGGAATTACTTTTCCATCATCAGTGGATAGACCACGCTGCACAGCGTGTAGCACTGCTCCATGAGCATGTCATTGGTCATTTCCAGAACTTTGACAGAACCTTCACCGTACTGCACATTCCACAGCGTTTGCTGGCTGTTCAGGTAGCCCTGGAACATGGTCTTGTGGTTGATGACCAACGGCTGCTCTTCCGGCAGGCTGTTCAGCAGCCAGATCTGATACAGCCTGTCCAGTTCGCTCTGCCAGGCGGCGGTATATGCATTGGCAATCTCGGTCTCGGTAGCAGTTTCAGGCAATTCGTCTGCGGCATGCATGAAGATATCTGAGTGAACCTCGCAGGTGTCCCAGGTTTCCGTTTCATCCTCCAGGACGAGCAGCATGCACATGGGCGGATAGGCCGCGCTGGACTCAGCCGGTTCCTCCGGTTCGCCGAAAGCCACATCCCATGCCACGCCCAGGGTATGGAGCGTCTGGGGCCAGGCGATGCCGTCGGCATTCAGCCCATACTCCTTCTGGAAGGCCTTCACAGCCTTTTCGGTCTTCGCTCCGAAGATGCCGTCCACCTTGTCGTTGAGGAAGCCCAGATCCGTCAGCATCTGCTGTAGTTCCTTGACCTCGGTCTTCTTGTTCTTGATGTTCTTGTAGAGCGTTCCTTCGGGGTAGAAGGATTCTGTCTGCTTCTTTTTGCAGACCTTGCAGGTGCGGGTACGGGTACCCTTGGAGTGGTCGGTGGCTTCTTCGGTTACATTCCAGGAACCGTACTGGTGGCCCTTCGAAATCTTTCGGGTGCCAGACAGGCCGCAAACCTTACAGACAGTGCGCATGGAGCCATCCTTGGTGCAGGTGGCCTCTTCCAGTACCTTGCTGTCCTTCCAGTCATGCCCCAGTGCATCCCAACGGTCATAAAGCACCTCGCCGCAGGTTACACAGTTGTATTTGTTATAGCCCTTTTCATCACAGGTGGCAGGCTTGTTGGACTCGTATTTCCAGGTATGGCCGGTTGCCTTGTCAGTGATCTCCTTCACGGTATGGCCGCAGTCGTTGCACTTCAGGAGATAGTAACCGTCGCTCTCACAAGTTGCCTTCTTCACATCGACCATGTCGTAGGTATGATGACATTCTGCCAGGGCTGTTGCAGCTGCCAGCAGCACAGCAAGAAGCACAATCATCCTCAGAATCTTCTTCATGTTTGGTTCCTCCTTTGCGAATAAAGGCACACTGCCTGCCAGAGTATACCGGCAGGCAGCATGTGGATTCAATTATGCTTATTCAGCCGGAGTAAAGGTCATCAGGGTGCCGTAGTAATCAAAGGTCAGCGCACCATCGGCGGGGACGAATACGTACTCCATGACCGGCACGCCGTTGACAGAGTAGTCGATGACATACTCGCCGGCGTCGTTGTTGGACCAGGTCAGGTACTCGGAAGGCAGAGCCAGGCCGGACTGCACCAGCTGCGCAGAACCGTTGCCGTTGAAACGCACGGTGTACTCGCCGAAGGCTGCTGCATCCACAGGGAAGCTCATCCCGTTGAAGACCGTCTCTGCTTTGGTCAGCACAAAGGTCGTATCCGTATAAGAGGGACCGTCCTGGGGCTGCTCCGCTTCGCCACCATTCTCCTGCTCGGCCATCTGGGCCAGGAGCGCCAGCAAAGCCAGCATCTGCTCTTCCTCGGACATTTCGCCATCGTCGCCGGTGGCTTCTTCAGTTTCCACCTTGGTGAAGATGATTCCCATGGATTCGTACACCAGGTTGCCATCGCCATCAACGAAGATCTCGTCGCCCATGATGTTGGCCTTGCCGTCCACAATGGACCAGACGCCGGGCTCGGATTCACCGAACATTTCCATGGCGCAGGTGCCGTCCTGATTCAGGCTCAGGATGACCTCCATGCCGAACATGTCACCCTTCCAGGCGCCGAAGTAGGGTTCGCCCTCGTTACCAATGGGCTGGGCCTGGGGCATGTCGTAATCTTCGTCATCCTCGCCGTAGTAGGCAGACAGATCACCGTCCGCGCTGAAGAGCTGGAAGATGCCCTCGTCGTTGTCAATGAACACAATGCCGTCCCGCAGATAGATGGCAGCGCCTTCCCAGCGGCCTTCAGTGACGACGGCCTCACCGTCCACAACGGCCCACTTTTCATTGTAAGTCCAGCCGTCGGAGGCGTAGGTGTAGGTCATGCTGCCGTCAGCAGCCAGGGTCAGCTTGTTGCCCAGGTCGTCGTACCAGTCGCCCAGCAGATGCTCGCCGCCCTCGGTGGGGTTGATGACGGGTTCGGGGGTGGGAACGGGCGTGGGCTCAGCGGTGGGGACGGGCGTTGCATCCACATGGGGCGCAAAGATGATCTTTGAGCCGTCCTGCAGCATCTCCAGATTGCCGTTCATGTCGAAGTAGATCTCCGCCAGCGCGCTCATTGCCGGGCCGACATAGGCGGAGTAGCTTTCAGCGTACCAGCGCAGCTCGTAAGCCTCTTCCTCACCCTCGGTCATCTGAGCAGTACCGTCAGCATTCAGGATCAGGGTCATGGGGCCCATCAGGGCTGCATCGTAGGTCTCGCCGTCAACGATGTAGCTCACGGCGTCCCAGGTGCCCACGTAGTACTGGGCCTTGTCGGCGTCAAGATCGGGCCAGGGCTTTTCGGGGATGGCGGGCACGGCATATTCCGCACCCTCCTTCTCCATCAGGACGATGAGGCCGCCCAGGTCGAGGCACATGCGGCCGTTTTCATCCAGCGTGAAGGGCATGGCCTCCTCGGGCACGGGCTGACCGCCCTCCTCCAGGATGGGCGCGAAGATGGCCGTGCCATCCTCCACATACCAGCCGCCGGAAGTCGCATCGCCGTCCATATCCACGGTGCCGGCGCCGTCATCATTCAGCACAACATTCATGCTCATGCCCAGCAGATCCATGCCGTAGAAGTCGGTGCCGTCAGTGACTGCTACGGCAGTCCAGTTGCCGATGTAGGGAGCGCCGGCCTCAGCGTCCAGCTTGGGGAAGGAATAAGGCTCGATGATGGAGGCCTTGACCACCGCCTTGGGCGCGGAGGGTGCCATGTAAGCCGCGAAGGCGTCCACCTGCTCCTGGCTGGTGCCGTAGGGCAGGATCAGCTGCCAGGCGTCGCTCTTGACGGCCTCGAAAGCAGCCGCTTCATATGCCGGCACGGTAGCAGCAGGATAGGAGATCGCGCTCACATAGCTGCTGGAGAATGCGCCGGAGCCCACATTTGTCAGGGTGGAGGGCAGGGACACATAGCTCACAAGCTCACGGCCCAGGCTGTACCGGCCGATGGTTTCCACACCCTCGGGGATGATGATGCAGCACACATTCGTTTCAAATGCGAAGTCCGCGATGTGCTTCACCTGCACGCCGCCGATCGTGGCGGGGATCACCAGGTAGTCGGCAGTGCCGGTGTAGCCGGTGATGGTGCCGGTAGAGGCATCGAAGGCGATGTCGCTTTCAGAGGCGGGCCGGTCGATGCGCTCGGCGTTCTTGCCGCTGGGCTGGATGCGGGCTACGACGTCCTCCCGGTCGGCAAAGGCTGCCTTGTAGGCGCTGACCTGATTGTCGGGCACGTAGATCACGCAGTCCGCGGGCAGATCGGTGAACATGCCGAAGGTGCCCGCCGTCACGAAGATGGGGCACATACCCTCAAAGGTGATGCTGGTGAGGCTCGTACACTTGTTGAAGGAGCTGTGGACAAGCACCACATTGGCCGGGATGACCACGTTGCTCAGCTTGGGCAGGTTGGTGAAGTTGCCCTCGCGGATGACCAGCAGGTTCTCGGGCAGATCCACCGCTTCCAGCTTGGGCAGATCCCGCAGCACGCGACGGTCAAGCATGGCTGCGCTGTCCGCAATGGTCAGCTGCTTAAAATTCTTGTGCATGTTGAAGGCCATGTATTCAATGCCGCGCACGGCCATGCCATCCACCTCAGCCGGAACGACGATGCTATCCAGCTTTTCCGCAGCAGATTTTCTGGAAACAAGGCCCGTGTACTGATCGATTTTCCATTCGGGATCATCTTCCGCCATCGCGGGGAGGCAGCCCAGCAGCATCATCACTGCCAGCAGCAGGCTCAGAAACTTCTTCATGGTATCATCCTTTCATTATGGGAGGAGGAAGCGAAAACTGTGTATGATCAGCTGCCGGGAAGGTGTCCGCCCGGCAGCTGATTCGGTGATTCACTGCCCGGCCACGCAAAGGTCGGCGACATGCGTCATGATTTCGCGGGTCAGCAGTTCGGCTGCGATCTCCGGATTCTCCGGATACAGCAGGTGCAGTTCTGCCTCGCGGGCGGTCAGCCAGTTTTGGAATATATTGCGCTCGATCAGGCAGGCGGCTTTGTATTCGTCGCCTGCAGCGGTATACAGCGCGTTGTAGGTTTTGTTCAGTTCAGTCTTCCACATCTGGGCGATGCGACTCCAGCTGTCTGCGGTGTTTTCTCCCCTCAGCAGGGCAGAGGTCATGCCGAAGAGGAAGCTGTGCTCTGCGCAGAACACGTCTGTGGAGGTCATGGCGCCGGAAGCAGCAGCGCTTTCCTTTGTGCAGATGTTTGCCGCTGTAAGAGCATCCGCGCCCTGCGCCATCAGGGAGAGGCTGTCCGTGGGTTGCGCAGGTGCAGTGGCAAACTCGCCGCACAGGCCGATACACTGATTCTGCCAGACCTGTGCTGTCAGCCTTGCAGCCAGCAGGGGCTGATCGGGGTACAGGGCAGTCAGCATGGTCTGATAGTTGCCGGCCCATGCGCAGAACTGCACATACTCATTGATCAGGAGCGCGCGGGCTGCGGGATCAGCGATGGCGAGTATGTCGGTATACTGCTGCTCCAGATCCGCCTGCCAGAGGCTGATGGCATATTCATACGCGCGCTGCTTGCTGGCGTCGTCCGCTGCGGTGCTCATCATGATGCTGATGGTATCCTGCAGGGCGGCATGGTTGGAACAGAAGAAGGTCTGGGTGTCGATGCTGTTGCTGTTCCAGCCATTCAGCGTCGTGACGCAATGGTCGGCGCCGGAACCGCCGGGAGCAGTGGGGATGAAGGTGCCCCACACAAAGTCGAAGCCGTCGGGATCGGGCTGTCCGTCGGTATCCACCACTACGGTGTTGGAGTTGACGCTGTTGAGGAAGCCGTTCAGTTCAAACTGACCGATGGCCGTGTTGGCGATGTAGCCGCGGGCCGCATCGGCTGCGGTCACAGTATAGTTGAACCAGCACATGCGGCTTTCGCCGGGGTTCAGCGTCTCGGCGGTGGCAATCTCGCTCAAGCCGCCCATCGCGTCATAGATCATCACGTCGGTCAGGGGCATTTCGCCAATGTTGGTGTAGGAAATCTTGTAGGCAACCGTTTCGCCCTCGGTGTAGTAGCTGCCGTTGAGGGGCAGGCTCTCCACTACCTTGGTGATTTCCAGGCCTGTCAGCACACCGAAGGGATCATCACCCTCAGGGAAGCCGCAGGGCGCGATGGCGGTGTTGCTGATCAGAGAGGTGGGGTTGCCGTCCACATAGGCGACAGCATAGGCGTAGTTGATGACGCTGCCGATCTCAGCATCGAGCTCAGTTACAGTATAGCTGAAGGTGCGGCTGTCCATTGCGCCGCCGGGGATATCCAGAAGCTCGTGGAAGAAGTCCGCGGACAGCGGATCGGTCAGCACAACGATGTCCAGCGTCTTGGCGCTGTTGTTCTGTACGGCGACAGCGAACTGAATCACTTCGCCGGGCACGAAGTACACACCGTTGGCAGGCGCATTTTCAATCGTCTTGATAATGGCCACATCAGTGGAAACAGCGTGACCAACGAGCGTCGTCACGGTGTTGGAATCGCAGCTGCTCCACTCCTCGGTCTCGGGGTTGAGCCACAGGGCGGATGCGGTGTTCACCACCGTGCCGCGGGCGGCGTCTTCCTCGGTGACGGTGTAGTTGAAGCTCAGATAGAGTGTACCGTTGGGGGCTACAATGGGCTCGCGGACAATGGTGATATCCTCATTGCCGCCCTTGAGGGGATCGTAGACCTCTACATCGTGCAGCTCATGGGGACAGGTGTTCATGAAGATGACCGCATACTCGATGGTCTCGCCGGGGACGAAGTACTCTCCGTTGGCAGGTTCGTTCTTGACATACTTCTCCAGCATGGCATCAATGCTGCCTGTGGAAGGCACGCCGCTGCCGCAGGGAGTGACGACCGTGTTGGAGGGTGTGGTGGTCTGAGCACCTTCCGCCTTGGTAGCCCAGGTGGAGGTGGCGGTGTTGAAGATCTGACCGGCTTCCACGTCCGCTGCAGTGACGACGTGCTCAAACTCGCCCATGAGGAACTCGCCGGCCTTCAGCCTGCGGGCAAAGGCCACGGAGCGGGTGTTGGCCATGGGGTCGTTCAGGGTGATGTTGTAGATGTCCTTCTTGGTGTTGTTGCCGAAGGACAGGCGGTACTTGATGGTCTCGCCCTCGGTGAAGTACAATCCGTTGGCAGGGGCATTGGCCACGATCTTGAGATAGTAGACAGAGGGCGTACCATCGCCCATGCCGCAGGGAACAAACACATCGGCGGAACGGCCGCTGACGAGGCTCTCAGGCAGGGCGGGGTCGCCGTTGAAGGCATTGGCATGACCGTAGCTGTTGATGCCGCCAGCCTTGGCGTCGCCTTCGTAGACCAGCTTGTAGTAGGGAACCTGGATGGTCTGGCCAGGGGCGATCTCGCTGGGCGCAGGGATCACAGCCTCAGAGGAGGAGTTGCCCACCTGCAGGTTCGTCAGCGGGACGTCACCGGTGTTGGTGACGGTGATCAGGTAGTCGATCGCCTCGCCGGGGGTGAAGAAGGAACCGTTGGCGGGGGTGTTGGTGTAGGTCATGGCAACGGTCAGGCCGGGGACATTTGCCGGCTCGCCGGAGCCGCAGGGCGCGGTGACGATGTTGCTGGTGGCTGTGTATTCATTGCCATCCGCATCGTAAGCAACAATGTAGACATAAAGGTCAATGCTGCCGTTGATGGCGTCCTGTTCAGTCACCCGGTGACGGAGCAGTCCCCGCTCACGGCTTCCCGTATTTGCAGGAAGGGAAGGAACCACCGTCCAATGTCCGCCAGAATGAACCGTTGGCGCATACACTGTACCATTCATCAGGTCAACATCGCCGGTGTTACCGTAGTTGTAGCGGTACTCAATCCATTCATCGGGCACATAGTAAGCGCCATTTGCAGGGGTGAGGGTATCTTCCATGCGAATATCCAGACCAGCGACGGGATCCTTCGGTTCCGTGGGGATGATCGTCCCGACGATGAAATCATTCGCTCCGGACTTCGTCCCCACCGGGGTGGTCACCGTGTTGCTGGTGCCGTTCACAGGGAGACCTCCGGCAGTTTCCGCCGAAGCGTATGCAGTGTTGACAATGCTGCCGTTGGCGACGTCCGCATCGGTGATGATATAGTAAAAGTGGACTGTCACGCCCTCATCGGCAGGCATCTTCGGATAGGTGGCGATGACAGGATTGCCGTTCTTGAGCGGATCGGAGATTTCCAGATTGAACAGATCCACACCGGTCTTGTTTTCCACGGTGATCATATAGCTGATCTGTTCACCCGCCACAAACCCGACGGTTTCATCAGCGGGCCTGTCAATGAGCTTTTTATACACATTCAGGCCGGAGCTGCTGCCCGTGTCGGTTCTGTTCGGATCCAGCGGCGGAATCTGGCGCTGTTCATTGGTGCCGCAGCCGTAGGCGCAGTCGCGCTGCTCCAGGCCGGGCACGCCAATCTGGGCGGGCGTGATTACATGCCACTCACCAAAGACATGCTCCAGCTTCGGGATGGTATTCCACTCGGTATGGCCGCAGCGGGTGCAGGTATGCTCCTGACGGCCGGATGCCATGCAGGTCGCTTCCTGGGTGGTCTGCCACGGCCCAAAGGAATGCACACCGCCCTCAACCCAGCGGTCCTCCTGAGTGCCGCAGCGCTGACAATCGCGTACCTGCCAGGCGCCGTTGCTGTTGCAGGGAGGCTCGCCGTGAACCCAGCGCCAGCCGCCCCAGTTGTGGCCCAGGGCAGGGATCTCCTGCGGGTTGCCCTGTTCAGAGTTGCAGGAGGAGCAGATGCTTTCCTGGTAACCAGGGGTTTCGCAGCCAGGTTCAAGGGTGGTTCGGGTTACCCACTTGTGCTGGGGCGGTACTTCGGAGCCGGCTCCGCAGCGTTTACAATATTTGAAGCCCCATTCGCAAGTGCCGTAATCGTACTCCGGGGTACTCCAGTCGTGCTCCAAGCCCAGATCGGGGCACCAGATGTCCTGTGCCTGCGCTGCAGGGATCATGCCGAGCAGCATCAAAGCAGCCATCAACAGTGCAAACAGTCTACGAAGCTTCATGTTTCTATCCTCCATGGTGAATTCTCTATGTGAAGCGATATGGAATCGCCGGGTAAAAGGGAAAACGGGATTACCAGGTGCGCATGTCCTCCGGAAGAAGCTGCAGGAAGTGCGCCTCGATCGCAGCGGATGCGTCGCCATAGTCTGACGGGAATCTGCCGTAGCCGCTGGCGTGGACGGCGGTTCCGTCCTGGAAACCGAAGTGCATGGAGAAGTGCGTGCCGTCCAGCAGCATGGAGTCGCTGCCGCGGAATCCGTCCCATGCCATCATGTCATACTGGCGGATGAAGCCGGTCAGCGTGTCCACCCACGCCTGATCAACGGCGACGGGATAGGGCTCCTCCATGTCCGCCAGGTCGAAGGATGCGGTGTACTTGCCATCCTCGGCGCGGAATTCATAGCCTTGCACCCGGACATGATAGGAATGGCTTTCGCTGAAGGAGAGCGATATCAGCGGTGCGTCCGGCACAGACCTGGGCGTTGGCGCGGGAGGCGTGGTGTTGCCGGGCTGACAACCAGACAGAAGAAGCATCAACCCGAGTAATAAAAATAGGAAAAAACGACGTATTCGCATGGTTTACATCCTTTGTCAGAACAGTCATTATGCGGATACCGACAATATGCTAGTCTCAGTATACCACATTGCATTTCACCTGGGGACTACACGAAAGTACTGTTTTGCAGTATAAATGTAAGAAAAATATACTTTTGTATAGTGGTCAGGATGAAAATTGTCTGCTATAATACATGAAAGGATTGTATTGCGTTACAGCCACAGGCGTGAATTGTGTTGTATGATCGAGGGGTTCGTTGATGCTTATGTCCAGGAAACGCTCCATTACCTATCTGCTGTTGATAACCGCTGCGCTGCTGATTGCGTATTTGCTGCGCTTTGTGTTTCATCCCATGACGGAGGATTCCCTGCTGGCCATCTCTATGATGACATTGCGCTGGGCCATTCAGGTTCCGCTGACGGTTGCCTGGTGCGTGTCCATCCGGCGGCGTATTCTGAACACGAGCATCTGTAAAATGCTGCTGACGGTGGGCGGGCTGTTGCTGCTGTGGCAGGTTGCACGCATCATCAAATTCGATTATGTCATCGTGACGGAGCCCATCGGACGCTACTGTTGGTACAGCTACTATATTGCCATGATCCTGGTGCCCCTGATCGGCGTGTTTGTGGTGGCTCACATCGGCAAGCCCGAAGGTTACCATTCTCCTGTGTGGATGCGGTATCTGTTCATTCCGGCGCTGTTTTTGCTGGGTGTTGTGTTTACCAACGACCTGCACCAGCTGGTATTCACCTTCCCGGGCGGCTTTGAAGCCTACAACAGCGGTTATGGCTACGGCTTTATGTACATCCCGGTGATGGCATGGTTTTTTGTGCTTGCGCTGTCTTTTGTCATCGGTCTGCTGGTCAAGAGCCGCGTGCCCGGCAGCAAGCGCTTCCAGACTATGCCGCTGTTGATCGCGATCTTCGGTATCGGCTTTTGGACCCTCTACAGTCTGGGCTATATTGAGTGCGACCTGACTGCCATCGACAGCCTGATCATCATCATGCTGCTGGAGGGCGCTATCCAGAGCGGCCTCATTCCTTCCAACATGAACTATAAGGAGCTGTTCGCCAAATCCACCATTGCTGCACAGATCGTGGACGGGCAGGAGCATATCCATTACGCCTCTGCCAACGCCGCGCCGCTGGACAAGCCTGTGATGGAGCAGGCTAAGTCGGCGGTCGTTGATCTGGGGGATACCATCCTGCACGGACAGGCCGTTCATGGCGGATATATCTTCTGGCAGGATGACGTGAAGGCCATCAATAACCTGGCGGAGCAGCTGCATGACGCCAACGATACCCTCGGCGAAAGCTACGATCTGATGAAGGCGGAGGTCGACCTGAAGGAACGCCGCTTGCAGACCGAAGAAAAGAGCCGCCTGTACGACCGTATTGCACAGCAGATTGCACCGCAGCTGAATCAAGTGGATATGCTGCTTCAGCAGAGCCGGGAGCATCCTGAACTGGCAAATTTGTTGCTTTCCCAGGTGTGCGTGATCAGTGCCTACATCAAACGCCGCGCCAATCTGATCCTGCTGGGCGAGGAAAAGGCTGCGATCTCCGCCCGGGAGCTGGAATCCTGTATGAGGGAATCGCTGGACAATCTGCGCCTGTGCGGTGTGATCACCTATCTGGATTGCCACTGCGAGGGACAGGCTGATGTCGGGCAGATCATCGCTGCCTACGATCTGTTTGAGGACGTGACGGAGAAACTGTTGGGCCAGCTGAGCGCGATGGTGGTGACTGCTGAATACGCAGATGGAACCCTTCGGATGCGCATCCAGGTGGGCTGCAGGGAGGCGGTCGCCGCACTGCCGGCATTCTCCATTGCGGACGGCAACGTCAGCTGCGACGCGCAGGATGAGGACCTGATCATTGAAGCAACACTGACACAGGGAGGTGCAAAGGCCTGATGACGTACGCCTCTCTCTCGATGAGTTTCAAGACCGTGATTGCCACGCTGTTCTTCCTGACGATGATCGCCGGCATCTGCACCTGCATCCTCGTGGGCAGAAAGCAGGGAAGGATCAAGCTGATCCTGCTGCCGGTGTGCACCGCGGTGATTGCGGCCATGCTGCTTCTGTATGCCTCTGTCATCCGGGCGGAGCGCGCGCCGGCGTACATTCCCGCTGTTTCTCTGTGGTTCGAGCAGCAGTCGGTGATCTTCCCGCTGCTGGTGTGGCTGGCGATCGCAGTCTTCTTTGTGATGGTGATCGTTGAGGAAGTCAACCGCCGCAGGACGGCCATCACCCCTTCCTCCATCAAAGAAAGCCTGGATCACCTGGATACGGGCCTGTGCTTTTCCCAGCCCAACGGTCTGGTCATGCTGACCAACCATCGCATGAACGAGCTGAGCCATGCCATCTTCGGCAAGGCGCTTCAAAACGCAAACTTGTTCTGGCAATCGCTTGCAGCAGACCCGCCGGTTGAAGGCGTGGAACGTATTGCAGTGGACGAACAGCCTGAATTCTGCCTTCCGGACGGAAGCATCTGGACCTTCCGCAGAGAAATGCTGGACGGCGCGGTGCAGATCACGGCTGCCAACACGACCCGTCAGCATCAGCTGTTGGGAGAATTGCAGGACAGGCACCGTGATCTGGAGGATATGAACACGCGCATCCGCAGCTACGGCGACAAGGTTGACGAGTACGTCATCGCCCGCGAACGCCTTGAAACCCGCGTGAATCTTCACGGTTTCCTCGGCCAGGCGCTGCTGATGACCCGCCACTACCTGCAATATGAATCCGGTGACCCGAAACGCATCATTGATATCTGGCAGCGCAATATCGACGTCCTGCGCCTGGAGGCTGAACCCCAGCAGGAAACCGATTCCCTTGCCAGCCTGCGGAATGCGGCGCAGGCCATTGGCATGCAGGTGCATGTCAGCGGCCATCTGCCGGAGAATGCACAGCATCGCAAGCTCATCGCTGCCATCGGTGCGGAAACGCTGACCAACGCCGTCCGCCACGCCGGCGCAAAGCAGCTGTGGATCGACGTGGAGGAAACGGATGCTGCCCACATCATCCGCTACACAAATGATGGCTCGGCGCCCTCCAGCCCCATCGCAGAAGGCGGCGGCCTGAGCACTGCCCGCAGGAAGATCGAATCTGCCGGCGGACGCATGTTAATCGAGGCTGCACCGCGCTTTGCACTGACCATTATCTTCGAGAAAGGGGTGACGCTGGATGTATAATGTTCTGATCGTAGAAGACGACGCGATGGCACGAAAGCTGCTGGAGATTTTCATCAGCACCAGCGACAGCTATCATCTGCTGCCATCGCTGGACAGCGCTGCCATGGCAGAGCTCTACTGTATGACAAACCGGGTTGATCTGATCCTGATGGACGTCTGCACTGCGATGGATATGAGCGGCATCGAAGCGGCAGCCAAGCTGAAGAAGCACTATCCGCAGATCAAGATCATGATTATGACCAGTCAGCCGGAATACAGCTACATTTCGCAGGCGCGCAAGATCGGCGTGGAGAGCTTCTGGTACAAGGAGCCCACTGCCGAAGCCCTGCTCAAGGTTATGGACCGGACGATGGCGGGCGAGTCCATTTACCCGGATGTGGCTCCTGTTACCCGCCTGGGCGCAGCGCTGAGCAACGACTTCACTGAGCGTGAACTGGAAGTGCTTCGTGAGCTGGTGAATGGTAAAACCGATGCTGCGATTGCCGAAACGCTGTGTTTGTCCGTGACGAGAGTCAAGCAGCATATTCAGCACATCCGGGAGAAAACGCAGTTCGCCAACCGCACTGAGCTCGCGGTCCGGGCCCGGGAAAGCGGCCTGGTGATTGGCGACTACAAACAACAATAAAGACAAGGAGCTGAGGCGATTGCGTCTCAGCTCTTATTTGATATAGGGAATACAGCTGGCGGTCACGAATGCGCGATGTACGCCCACCATGCGCCTGATACATTTCCCGCACCTCGCCAAAACAAATCAATCCCCCGGAACCTCGTAAGATTCCGGGGGATTTTCACGTACGCCCGACTGGATTCGAACCAGCGACCTTCAGAGTCGGAGTCTGACACTCTATCCAACTGAGCTACGGGCGCGCAGCCTGATTATGATAGCACAATCAGGTGGTGTTGTCAAGGTCTTCCGAGGGGGAAGTCCTGACGAATTGCGGCGGATCATTCCCCCAGCGCCGCCATCAGCACAGCCAGATTCTGCCGCATCACGTCCTCGTAGTGGGTGAGGGGCGCGGCGGCGGGGCCGGTGACGATGGGGTCAAGGGTGTGGATGGCAGCGCCGGTCTCGCGGGAGATGGTCTGGGCGGCCTTGTCCTCGTACTGGGGCTCCACGAAGAGCGGCGGCGCGCCAAGGGATTCCACCGTCTTGCACAGCTCGGCCAGCTGACGGGGCGAGAGCGCGTCGTCCGGATCGCGGTTGATGACGGCAGCCACGTTCAGGCCGTATGCGTGGGCGAAGTAGGGGAAGGCCTCGTGGAAGGTGATGATGTCCTTGCGGGGGACGGTGGCCAGGGCGGATTCGATCTCCGCGTCCAGCGTGGTCAGGCGGGCGATGTAGGCGTCGCGGTTGGCGGCAATGGCGTCGGCGTGCTGGGGCAGCGCCGCGATCAGCCCGTCCGCCAGGTTGTTCACCATGAGGATGGCATTTTGCGCGTCCAGCCAGATGTGGGCGTTGTAGGCGTGGTCATGGTCGTGACCGTCGTGCTCGTCGTGATCATGATCGGAGCAGTCTTCCAGCAGGGTGACGCCGGTGGAGGCGTCGATGACGGGCAGGGTGGGGAAGGCCTCGAACACGCCCTCCAGGTAGCCCTCCATGCCTGCGCCGTTGATCAGGAATGCGTCGGCGCGGGAAAGGGTCTTCATGTCGCCGGTTTGCAGCTGATAATCGTGCAGACAGCCGGTGGTGGGCTCGGTGAGGTTGGTGACCTCCACGCCGTCGACACCGTCCAGCAGGTTCAGGGCGAAGAGATAGATCGGGTAGAATGAGGTTGCCACGGTCTCGGCGGAGGCCAGCGCGGGAACGCTGAGCAGCATCAGCGCGAGCAGCAGGGTCAGGAGTTTCTTCATGGGGTGATTCCTTCCATTATTGATTGGCGATGATATAACGGATCAGTCGGCGGATTTATTCCAGCCACGCCGAATATCGGTCCGCCGGGTGATTTTCCTTCACAATGCGGATGAGCATCTCCCGCTCCATGGAGGGGAGGACGGCTCCGTAGCGCTGCAGCAGCACACGCATGGCGCACAGCAGTCCGGTTTCCAGCGCGAAGGGGCGCAGGAAGGTCAGCGGCAGCTGGTCGCCGGGGAGAGCGTCCAGCAGCAGACCGAGGGCTTCGTCGGCGAGGGTGTCGACGTCCTTGAGGCGCAGGCGGAGGCGGACGCCGTTTTCCAGCGTCAGCATCATGCCCTGACCAAGGGCGGTGTACAGGTCGCCGAAGATCACGTCCCTCACTTTGAGGAACATGTCGTTCAGCGTCATGCAGGAAGGGGCGTAGAGGCTCAGGCAGTCCGCAGTGTTGCCGCACAGCGGCGTGGCGCACAGAAACTGCGCGCCCAGCATCGGTTCCAGGGCGGCGAATACGTCCTCAGGACGGATGTGGATGGCCATATCGTGCACCTCCTGCTCATCTTCAGCGCTGCGGCGGGGAGGATCCCGCATGGCTGTACTTTTCGACATACGGACGGCGGAATCCTGCATGCCGATTTTTTTCGATGTTTTTTTCAGCAAAAATCCCCCAAAGAAATCTGCATAATATTCCTCGTTGTGCATGAATATTCAATCAAAACCGCAGGGATTGTGTCAAACGGATGTCCCGGCACAAGATGTTCCCCGGGAAGTTATCAACAGGATTTGGGGGATCCACCAAACCGGAGTGCGCTGAAATGCTTGAAATTTCGCAGGGTCTGTGCTATGATACGTTAGGAACAAAAGTTATCCACAGCATGTTACAGCCCACCGCCATCCGGCCGTGGGCTTGCATAAACGGTGGGGCGGCTGATTTTTCTCTGCATACCGCCCGTTATTAAAGTCCGCCCATGCGGAAAATAATCCATAAGACAAAGGACGCTAATGCGATGGAAATGAAGGAAATCTGGGAGAGAGCCTGTGCTCTCATGGAATCGGAAATGAACCGGATCGTGTACACGACCTGGATCGCCAATAACCTGACGGTGATCGCTCTGGAGGAGGACACCCTCATCCTGCGCATCACGATGGAAAACATGCAGCGTCAGCTGATGAACATGCATCACGCCCGCATCACCGACGCGGTCAGCCGCGCGGCAGGCAAGCGCATGAACGTCGAGATCCTCACCAGCGCCGAGCTGCAGGAGCGCAGCGCCCCCAAGGCCGAGGAAAAGCCGGAGGACGACGAGATCATCGGCATCGCCCTCAACCCCAAGTACACCTTTGACACCTTTGTGGTGGGCGGCGGCAACCGCTTCGCCCACGCGGCGTCCCTGGCCGTTGCCGAGGCGCCCGCGCAGGCCTACAACCCGCTGTTCATCTACGGCGGCGTGGGTCTGGGCAAGACGCACCTGATGCATGCCATCGGCCACTTCATCCTGGAGGAAGATCCCACCAAGCGCATCCTCTACATCCCCGGCGAGCAGTTCACCAACGAGCTGATCTCCGCCATCCAGCAGAACCGCAATGTGCAGTTCCGCAACCGCTTCCGCAATGTGGATGTGCTGATGGTGGACGACATCCAGTTCATCGCGGGCAAGGAGTCCACGCAGGAGGAGTTCTTCCACACCTTCAACGCCCTGCACACCGCGGGCAAGCAGATCATCCTGACCTCCGACCGGCCTCCGCAGGAGATCGCCCGTCTGGAGGACCGCCTGAAGAGCCGCTTTGCCTGGGGCCTGCTGGCGGACATCAAGAAGCCCGATTTCGAGACCCGAATCGCCATCCTCAAGGCGAAGGCGGAATCCGAGTGCATCAAGGTGGATCCCGTCATCCTGGAGACCATCGCCAGCCACATCGACTCCAACATCCGTGAGCTGGAGGGCAGCCTGACCCGTCTGGTGGCCTATTCCACCCTGACCCAGAAGCCCATCTCCGTGGCGCTGTGCAACGAGGCCCTGCGCGACCTGTTCTCCACCCAGACCCGCAAGGAGATCACCCCGCAGCACATCATGCAGACCGTGGCGGATTACTACTCCATCACGGTGAACGACCTGATCTGCCACTCCCGCCGGAGGGAGATCACTGTGCCGCGGCAGATTGCGATGTACCTGACCCGCGAGATGACCAACCTTTCCCTGCCGCAGATCGGTCAGGTCTTTGGCAACCGCGACCACACCACCGTCCTGCACGGCTGCGACAAGATCGCTGCCGGCGTGAAGGATACCGCCTCCGGCATGGCCAGCGTGGTGGGGGACATCAAGAACCTCATCGCTGAGGCGAAGTAAAACGCATTTTGAGGGCTGTTTCGATGGGAGCAGCCCTTTTTGCTTGCAAATTCTGCCGCCATGCCGTACAATACAGGCAGACAAATTCGTTCCGGAGGTGCGGCTATGATCCCATATACCCATGTCAGGTTCCGCACTGCGGACGCGGCCCTTCAGCGGCTCTTTGATGAAGCCGTGGGTAAGTGCCGGGGCAATCTCAACCGCTTCGGGGAGGATCTTGTCCTCGTCGAGGGCGGCGGCTACGAGAAGATCTGGCTGGAGACCCAGCCCATGGGTGGCGAGATGTACGCCCCCTTCAATATGGAGGCTGCGCTGAACAACCAACTGCTGTTCATGCACCATCAAAGGGCGGACGGACGGCTGGCGGGCTCGATTCAAGGCTTTCCGGATGGCACGGTGGAGGCCCAGTTTAACAAATTCCAGGGCTTCTGCTTCCCGTGGCCGGCGTTGAACATGTACTACTGGCTGGGCGAGGATCGGGATTATCTCGACCAGCTCGCCGATTGCCTGGAGCGCTTCGATGCGTACCTGTGGAAGGTGCGCGATTCCGATGGCGACGGCGTCCTCGAAAGCTGGTGCGTGTACGACACGGGCGAGGACAACGCCGTGCGCTACGGCGATTCCCCCGTCTACTGCACGGAGGACGTGCCGCCGGAGGGCTTCGATATCGTCCCCATGGCCTCGATGGACGTGACGTCCTTCTCCTATGCTGCGCGGGATACGCTGTGCGAGATCAGCCGCATCCGTCAGGACGGCCGGGCAGGGGAGTGGCGCCGCAAAGCCGACGAGGTCGCCGCTGTCCTACGGGAGAAGTTGTGGGACGAGGAACGCGGCGCGTGCTTTGATCGGGACAAGTATGGAAACGTCATCGACGTGCTGTGCCACAACAGCCTGCGGTGCATGTACTGGGGCTCGTTCACGCAGGGGATGGCGGATCGGTTTGTGAAGGCGCATATGCTCAACCCGGAAGAGTTCTGGACGGCCCTGCCCCTGCCGTCCGTGGCGGCGAATGATCCCGCCTTCCGCAATGCGCCGGAAAACAACTGGTCGGGCCAGTGCGAGGGATTGACGTATCAGCGGGCGATCCTTGCGCTGGAGCGCTACGGGTATCATAAGTTGGTCACTGTGCTGGGACGGAAGCTCATGCAGGCGGTGATCGACGGCGGGTATGTGTTCACCCAGCAGTTCGATCCCTTCACAGGGAAGCCCAGCATCGTTGACCCGGAAACCAAGGAACCTCTGCCGCCGGACTCGGGCAGGCCCTATCAGAATGCCTACGGCCCGACGCTGCTCTCCGTGCTGACGTATATCGCCCACATCTGGGGCGTGACGATGGTGCGCGGGCAGCTGTGGTTCAGCCTTGGCAGCGGCGCGGCATATGAGTACGAGCTGGGCTGGGGCGAGCATACCTACCGGGTGGAATCCGACGGAAAGACTGCCCGCATCCTGGTGGACGGCGAGAAGAAAGCCGTCAGCCGCTGCGGCGTGAGATTGATCACCGACCAGGCAGGAAATGTGTTGGATCAGGTCGAAATAGAGTAACAGAACCCAAATGGATATTTAGGAGGCTATTCAGCATGAGTATCACTGGTAAGGCCAAGAACCTGAACATTGCCTACATCGGCGGCGGCAGCCGCGGTTGGGCGTGGGGCTTCATGATGGATCTGGCGATGGACGAGCAGCTCTGCGGCACCGTCCGTCTGTATGATATCGACAAGGACGCGGCGGAGCGCAACCGCATCATCGGTGGCAAGATCAGCGCCCATCCGGACGCCAAGTCGAAGTGGCGGTACGAGGTGTCCGATTCCCTCAAGGAAGCCCTCACCGGCGCAGACTTCGTGGTGATTTCCATCCTGCCCGGCACCTTTGACGAGATGGCCTCCGACGTGCATCTGCCCGAGCGCGTGGGCGTGTATCAGCCCGTGGGCGATACCGTCGGCCCCGGCGGCTTCATGCGCGCGATGCGCACCATCCCCATGTTCGTGGAGATCGGAGAGGCCATCCGCGATTATGCGCCCAAAGCCTGGGTCATCAACTACACCAACCCCATGACGCTGTGCATCCGCACGCTGTACGAGGTGTTCCCGGAGATCAAGGCCTTTGGCTGCTGCCATGAGGTCTTTGGCACCCAGCACCTGATGTGCGAGATGCTGGCGGAGGAAATGGGCATCCACGGCGTTGATCGCCATGAGATCTACACCACCGTGACCGGCATCAACCACTTCACCTGGCTGACCCGCGCCACTTACAAGGACGTGGACATCTACCCCCTGTACGCGAAGTTCGCCGAGAAGTACAAGGACGGCTACGACAAGGGCGGCGACAAGAACTGGATGAACTCCTCCTTCGCCTGCGCGCAGATGGTGAAGTTCGACCTGTTCCGCCGCTACGGCGTGATCGCGGCGGCGGGCGACCGTCATCTGGCGGAGTTCCTGCCCCCCTGGTACACCCGCACCCCGGAGACCGTCACCTCCTGGAAGTTCGGCCTGACCACGGTGGACTGGCGCAAGAACGACCTCAAGCGCCGCCTGCAGCGCTCCGATGACCTGATCTCCGGCAAGGAGGAGCTGAAGCTGAAGGCTTCCGGCGAGGAGGGCCATTTGTTGCTCAAGGCAATTCTCGGTCTGGGCGACCTCGTTAGCAACGTGAACGTCCCCAACCGCGGCCAGATTCCGAACCTGCCCCTGGGCGCGGTGGTGGAGACCAATGCGCTCTTCGGCCTGGACCGCATCGAGCCCGTGTACGCCGGCCCTGTGCCCGACGGCATCCTGCCGCTGATCGCCCGCCACGTGCATAACCAGGAGAACACCCTGCGCGCGGCCCTGACCTGCGACCGCAAGCTGGGCCTGGCCACCTTCATGAACGACCCGCAGATGGGCGCCGTCACCCCGGAGGAGGGCGAGAAGCTCTTTAACGACATGCTGGAGAACCAGCGCCAGTACCTGCCTGCCAAATGGTTTGAATAAGTGCATCCGCAGCCCGCTTCCCCAAAGGG
Source organism: Clostridia bacterium (assembly GCA_045591175.1). Classification (GTDB taxonomy): domain Bacteria; phylum Bacillota; class Clostridia; order Christensenellales; family Aristaeellaceae; genus UBA11524. The sequence continues at coordinate 29,811 of JAZNSI010000012.1, read as the reverse complement.
AGGCGGGCTTTCCTTATGCCGGCGCTGCGAAAATAACACTTGCAATTTTCGCACGAACCATGTATACTGGTGTTACGAAACCGGTTTAGTGGTTTCGCATCCAACGACGAATGGATTTGAGGAGATTTCTCATGGCAGTAACGATCAAGGACGTGGCGGCAAAGTGCGGTCTGTCTATCTCCACGGTCAGCAAGGCCTTCAATAATTATGCTGATATCAGCGCCGAGACCCGCGAGGCCGTTCAGCGTGCCGCCAAGGAGATCGGCTACTATCCTAATGCCATCGCGCGTACGCTCAAGACCAACCGCTCCTACAACCTGGGCGTTCTGTTCCAGGAGGAGAGCGGCACCGGTTTGACCCACTCCTTCTTTGCGTCGGTGCTGGAGGCCTTCAAGTCCGAGGCGGAAAAGCACGGCTATGACCTGACCTTCATCAACCACAACATCGGCTGGAACGGCATGACCTACCTGGAGCACTGCCGTTACCGCAATGTGGACGGCGTGGTCATCGTCTGCGCGAACTTCTATGCACCTGAGGTGATCGAGCTGGTGAACAGCAACATCCCCGTGGTGACCATTGACCACACCTTCGCCAACCGCTCCTGCGTGCTGTCGGAGAACGTGGAGGGCATGAAGGCACTGGTGGAGCATGCTGCGTCCCTGGGCCATACCCGCATCGCATATGTCCACGGCGAAAAGGCCAGCGTGACGGAGAACCGCATCACCGGCTATTATCGCGGCCTTGCGGCGCGCAACATCCCTGCCAACCCGGAATACCTGGTGGAATCCGTCTACGACAGCCCCGAAGCCGGCGCTGAAGCGGTGAAGAAGCTGATGGCGCTGTCCCTGCCGCCCACCTGCATCCTCATGCAGGATGATCACGCAGCCCTTGGCGCGCTGGACGCTGCGGCGGAACTGGGCCTGCGCGTGCCGGAGGACGTCTCCATCGCGGGCTATGACGAGAGCCGTCTTGCCTCGCTGACCCGTCCCCGCCTGACCACCGTGGCCCAGGATACGGACCGGATGGGCCGCCAGGCCGCCGTGTACCTCATCGACCGCATCGAGAACCCCCGTACCGCCGGCAGCGAGCGGGCCATGGTGCCCACGAAGCTGGTGGTGGGTGAATCCATCGGGGCAGTGAAGCGGTGAGTGTGCTGATGCGCTTGCTGGTCCACTTATGGGTACGGCTCGGGTCAAAGGTCACGACCAGGGTTCGCGAAGCGTTTCATTACACCTTTGACGAGGTTCCCCAGCAGCTGTTCAAGCTGGTGAAGCAGGCCCATTTGGGCGAGCCTGTTGATATGCTGTGGAATATTGCAGTCAGCCCCGAGATGCAGGACGCTTTGTGCCAGCCCCTCACGCCGGAGCAGCTGGCAACCATGCGCGCGGCAGAGAAGGGCGTCTTCAGCACAAGCGTCAACGGATACCTGATCTCGTCACGTTTTGAGAACAATGAATTGTCCGGCGTGGTGCAGGTGTCGGTGACGGTTCACAGCAAGTACAGCAAGCATGATATGGCGTATCCGGCGGTGAATCTGCGGATCGTCGTCCGCCGCACCGGTGGGCAGCATCCCGACATTTGCTGGGAGGTTGCGTCGGTGGAGAAAGTTGCATAAATCAGCGGCTAACCGGCCTTTTTACCGGGAGGCCGCTTTCTTTTTTGCCTTTCACGGCATAAATCGGCCGCAAGTTGCCTGTATAATTCGGTTTTTTTTTCACAAGGTGTTGCAACAATTCGCGTTCGGGTGTATAATAACCGAAGAATACTGTCCATAAGGAGGTTTTCCACCCAATGTTTAAGTACACTTGCGACGGTAATACCGCCGTCAGCCATGTCGCTTACGCATTCAGCGATGTGGCCGCCATCTACCCCATCACTCCTTCCTCCCCCATGGCGGAAGTTGCTGATGAATGGTCCGCGCAGAAGCGTGAGAACCTGTTCGGCCAGACCGTGAAGATTGCTGAGATGCAGTCCGAGGCTGGTGCTGCCGGTGCTGTCCACGGCTCCCTGGCCGCTGGCGCCCTGACCACCACCTTCACCGCTTCCCAGGGTCTGCTGCTGATGATCCCCAACATGTACAAGATCGCTGGTGAGCTGACGCCCTCCGTGTTCCACGTGAGCGCCCGTGCTCTGGCTTACCACGCTCTGTCCATCTTCGGCGATCACTCCGACGTTATGGCCTGCCGTCAGACCGGCTTCGCCATGCTGGCGTCCAACTCCGTCCAGGAAGCCTGTGACATGGCTCTGGTTGCCCACGTGGCTACCCTGAAGAGCTCTGTGCCCTTCCTGCACTTCTTCGACGGCTTCCGTACCTCTCACGAGATCCAGAAGATCGACGCTCCCGATTACGAGGAGATCGCGAAGATCATGCCCTGGGACAAGGTTGCTGAGTTCCGCGCCCGCGGCCTGAACCCCGAGCATCCCCACCAGGCTGGCACCGCCCAGAACCCCGACATCTACTTCCAGGGCCGCGAGGCTGGCAACAAGTACTACCTGGCCGTGCCCGAGATCGTGGAAGAGACCATGAAGCAGGTCGAGGAGCTGACCGGCCGCAAGTACAACCTGTTCGACTACGTCGGCGCTCCCGACGCTGAGAAGGTTATCATCGCTATGGGTTCCGGCTGTGACGTGGCTCACGAGGCTGTCAACAAGCTGGTCGCCATGGGCGAGAAGGTCGGCCTGATCAAGGTCCACCTCTACCGTCCCTTCTCCGTAAAGCACTTCCTGGGCGCCATCCCCGCGACCTGCAAGAAGATCGCTGTGCTGGACCGCACCAAGGAATCCGGCTCCCTGGGCGAGCCCCTGTACCTGGACGTCTGCGCCGCTCTGCTGGAGTCTGGCCGCAATGACATCAAGGTTGTGGGCGGCCGCTACGGCCTGGGCTCCAAGGAGTTCACCCCCACCCACGTCAAGGCTGTGTTCAACAACCTGGACGGCGAGTGCAAGAACCACTTCACCGTTGGCATCAACGATGACGTGACCGGCACCTCCCTGCCCATGCCCGAGCTGTTCAACGCTGCTCCCGAGGGCTCCATCTCCTGCAAGTTCTATGGTCTGGGTTCTGATGGCACCGTTGGCGCCAACAAGAACTCCATCAAGATCATCGGCGACCACACCGATCTGTACGCTCAGGCTTACTTCTCCTACGACTCCAAGAAGTCCGGCGGTCTGACCGTTTCTCACCTGCGTTTCGGCAAGACCCCCATCCAGAGCCCCTACCTGATCGACGCGGCCGACTTCATCGCCTGCCACAACCCCGCCTACGTGACCATGTACGACATGGTGTCCTCTCTGAAGGACAATGGCGTGTTCCTGCTGAACTGCCAGTGGAGCGCTGATGAGCTGGACGCTCACCTGCCCGCTGAGATGAAGCAGCTGCTGGCCAAGAAGAACGCCAAGATGTACATCATCAACGCCATCGAGCTGGCCGCCAAGGTCGGCATGGGCAACCGCATCAACACCATCATGCAGGCTGCCTTCTTCAAGCTGGCGGACGTCATCCCCTACGAGCAGGCTGACGAGTACATGAAGGCCTATGCCAAGAAGACCTACGGCAAGAAGGGCGACGCCATCGTTCAGAAGAACTGGGACGCCATCGATATCGCCATCTCCGGCCTGGTGAAGGTTGATGTGCCCGCTGAGTGGGCCAACGCCACCACCGGCGCTGTGGCTGCCAAGGTTGAAGGCACCACCAAGTACTTCGACGAGTTTGTCAAGCCCGTCCTGTCCCAGGAAGGCGACAAGCTGCCCGTTTCCGCTCTGGATCCCCGCGGCGTTGTGCCCACCGGCACCACCAAGTACGAGAAGCGCGGCATCGGCGTGAAGGTTCCCATGTGGATCCCCGAGAACTGCATCCAGTGCGGCAACTGCGCCCTGGTCTGCCCCCATGCCTGCATCCGTCCCATCTACACTGAGGATGGCGTCGAGCTGCCCGAGGGCTATGTGACCAAGAAGGCCACCGGTAAGGAATTCGCCGGCATGCAGTACCGTATGCAGGTCAGCCCCCTGGACTGCACCGGCTGCGGCAACTGTGTTGAGGTCTGCCCCGCCAAGGTCAAGGCCCTGTCCATGGAGCCCCTGGCTTCCCAGCTGGCTGAGCAGGACAACTGGACCTTCGCGATGGCTCAGCCCGAAGTGAACGACAAGGTCGTCAACAAGGCCACCGTCAAGAACTCCCAGGCCCTCAAGCCCCTGTTCGAGTTCTCCGGCGCCTGCGCTGGCTGCGGCGAGACTCCCTACGTCAAGCTTGTTACCCAGCTGTTCGGCGATCGCATGATCGTTGCCAACGCTACCGGCTGTTCCTCCATCTACGGCGGTTCCGCCCCCACCTGCCCCTACACCACCAACAACGAGGGCCATGGTCCCGCTTGGGCCAACTCTCTGTTCGAGGACAACGCTGAGTTCGGCTTCGGCATGAACCTGGCTGTGCAGCAGCGCCGCGCCAAGCTGGCTGACCTGATCAAGGCGCTGGCCGAGAAGTGCCCCGATTGGGCCGAGTACCAGGAGGCTGCCGCTGAGTGGCTGGCCAACAAGGACAACGCCGAGGGCTCCAAGGCTGCTTCCAAGAAGATCATCGCCTGCGTCGAGGGCTGCAAGGACTGCGGCTGCGAGTGCGACGAGCTCTGCAAGGAAATCTACGGCATGAAGGACATGCTGGTCAAGAAGTCCGTGTGGATCTTCGGCGGCGACGGCTGGGCTTACGACATCGGCTACGGCGGCGTTGACCACGTGCTGGCTCAGAACCAGGACGTCAACATCCTGGTGCTGGATACCGAGGTGTACTCCAACCCCGGCGGTCAGGCCTCCAAGTCCCCCCCCACCGGCTCCGTGGCGAAGTTCGCTGCCGCCGGCAAGCGCACCAAGAAGAAGGATCTGGGCATGATGGCCATGAGCTACGGCTACGTTTACGTTGCCACCGTCGCCATGGGCGCCAATCCCCAGCAGCTGCTCAAGGCCATGACCGAGGCTGAGGCTTACAACGGCCCCTCCCTGATCATCGCTTACGCTCCCTGCATCAACCACGGCATCAACATGGGCAAGGCCCAGGCTGAGCAGAAGAAGGCTGTGGAGTGCGGCTACTGGCCCCTGTACCGCTTCAACCCCGACAACGAGCAGCCCATGACCATCGACTCCAAGGAGCCCACCGGCGATTACCAGGAGTTCATCAAGGGCGAGGTTCGTTACACCACCCTGGCCAAGATGTTCCCCGAAGCTGCCGAGAAGCTCTTCGCGCAGGCTGAGGAGGACGCCAAGTACCGTCTGGCTTCCTACAAGAAGCTGGCCGGCCAGGAGTAAGCCTGCTTAACGGGTAATACCGGCCCCCTGTCGAAAGGCAGGGGGCTTTTTGTTACAATTGACATGCCCGTCTAAAGGGGAAACTTTCTTGACCATCCGCAGAAAGTGCGCTATAATATGCCCAAAGACGATTCCGTGCCGGTTTCGCGATCCGGCGCGTGCGGGAGGCTATTATGAATCAGCAACGGAAATGGATGCGGCGCAAGCCGGAAACCATGCTGGATTGGATGATCATCATCTTCTCCGCCATTGCCTTTTATATGGTGCTGAACAAGGGCGGCTTTGTCCTTGGGATGCTGGGCGGCGTGGTGGAGATCCTGTCGCCCTTTGCCGGCGGCGTGGTGATCGCTTATATCATCAATCCCATGGACGCCTGGATCATGAAGAATATCTTCCGCAGAAACCGAAAGCTGCACTGGCTGTCCATGCTGATCGCCTATCTGGTGACGCTGGTGCTGGTGATCGGCCTTGTGTACCTGATCGTCACGCAGGTGTTCGATTCCATGCGCACCTTCGCCAGCAACCTGCCCGGTTACACGAAGAACCTGGAGGCATTCCTGCTGTCTCTCACGGAACGCTGGCCTGATCTGCAGCCCTACCTTGCCACAGCCATGGAGTACGTGCAGGACCTGTCCATGATCGTCAGCGACCTGTTGAAGATGGCCTTCAACTACGTCCCGCAGATCATGAACTACTTCTCCGACGTGACGAGCACCTTCGTTGCGGTATTCACGGCCCTGGCGTCCTCCATCTACCTGCTGACGCAGAAGAATAAGCTCCTGCGGCACGCGCGGATCCTGACCCGCGCCTTCCTGCCCCGCAATGTGGCGGAAACCACGCTGCGCATCTGCTCCACGGCCAACAAGAATCTTTCCGGATTCTTCACCGGTAAGATCATCGATTCCGCCATTATCGGCGTGTTGACCTATGTGTGCATGTTCATCTTCGGCATGCCCTACGCGCCGCTGATCTCCATCATCGTGGGCGTGACGAATATCATCCCGGTGTTCGGTCCCTTCATCGGCGCAGTGCCGGGCATCATCATCCTGCTGTTCATGGATCCCGGCCAGGCGCTGGGCTTCGCGTTCCTCATCCTCATCATCCAGCAGCTGGACGGCAATGTGATCGGCCCGAAGATCCTGGGCGATTCCATCGGCATCAGCGCACTGTGGGTGCTGTTCTCCATCGTGGTCTTTGGCGATCTGTTCGGCCTGGTGGGCATGGTGATCGGCGTGCCGGTGTTCGCCACCTTGCTGGGTCTGGTGAAGGAATTCGCCGAGTGGTGTCTGCGCTACCGCGGCATCGACAAGGAAGGCCGCCCGCTGAACGCGGATGGCACACCGCAGGCGCCGGAAACGCCCGCAGAGCCGGAAGAATCGGAGGACAACTCCGCTCCCGTGCTGCAGAAGGTCAGGCAGAACGTGCAGCAGAAGATCCGGCAAAAGCAGAATTACAAAGCGAAAAAGTAAGCGACCAAAAGCCCGGGGGCGTGACCTTCGGGCTTTTGTATTCAGGGAGGCGCGCATGAAGCAGATCATCACCATCCAGCACACGCAATCGGTGCACCACACCAACGGCATGGTAGGCTCCTGGACAGACTGGCACCTGACTGACCTGGGCCGCGCCCAGGCGGAGCGCATCGCGCAGCGGATCATGCCGATGCTGGCAGGGAAGGCGTGGACGCTGTATTCCTCCGACTTGCTGCGAGCGCGGGAGACTGCCGCGCCGCTGGCAGAGATGCTCAACGTCACGCCCATCCTGCGGCCGGAGCTGCGGGAGCGCAACCTTGGCCCGGCGGTGGGGAAGTCCGTGCAATGGCTGCGGGAGAATCTCGAAATGCAGGAGCGCACCGTGGATGATCGCTTGTTCCGCGATGCGGAATCAAGGCGCGACGCCTGGAACCGCCTGCAGCCGCTGTTTGATGAGATCCTGGCCAGCGAGGATGAGAACATCATTCTCGTCAGCCACGGCGACCTGCTGAGCATCTTCAACGTGATGTGGCTGGGGCTGCCGGTGGAGGCGATGAACGGCATCGACCTGTTTGGCATGGCGGGCGGCGTGAGCTTCTTCCACGTCGCGGAGGATCGCGCCGACCCCGGCACGACCAAGGGAAAGCGGGTCATCCGCCGCCTCAGCGACATGAGCTTTGTGGCGGAATAAAGCAAGGCCGTCGGAGAGCCTTCGGCTCGTTTGTGTCCGGCGGCTTTTGAGATTCAGGCAGGAAAACGGACTTGAATGGCGAATGCTTATTCTCATATCAGAAAACGCTGCAACGGAGGCCCCCATGGAACAAACCACCTTCTTCACCCAAGACAATTCCCCCCAGCCCCTGGCCTCCCGTCTGCGTCCGCAGAACCTCGAGGAATTCGCCGGCCAAACCCACCTCCTCGGCCCGGGGAAGGTGCTGCGGCGGCTGATCGAAGGGGACGCGGTGTCCTCGATGATCTTCTGGGGTCCGCCCGGGGTGGGAAAGACCACCCTGGCCCGCATCATCGCCAACCGCACCAAGTCTGCGTTTATTGACTTTTCCGCCGTCACCAGCGGTATCAAGGAGATCCGCACGGTGATGCAGCAGGCGGAGGACAACCGCCGCTTCGGCGAGCGCACGATCGTCTTTGTGGACGAGATCCACCGTTTCAACAAGGCCCAGCAGGACGCCTTCCTGCCCTTTGTGGAAAAGGGCAGCATCATCCTCATCGGCGCGACGACGGAGAACCCCTCCTTTGAGGTCAACAGCGCTCTTTTGTCCCGGTGCAAGGTGTTTGTGCTGCAGGCGCTGAAAACGGAGGAGCTGGTGACGCTCCTGCGCCGGGCGCTGACGGATGAAAGGGGCTTTGGGCATCAGGTTGTCCACATGCCGGAGGAACTGCTGGAGGCCATTGCGGTCTTCTCCAACGGCGACGCGCGCACGGCCCTGTCCACGCTGGAGATGGTCGTCCTCAACGGCGATGTGCAGCCCGACGGCTCCACCGTCGTGACGGAGGAAACGGTACTGCAGTGCACCTCCAAGCGCTCGCTGCTCTACGACAAGAAGGGCGACGGCCACTACGACCTGATCAGCGCACTGCACAAGTCCATGCGCAACTCCGACCCGGACGCGGCCGTCTACTGGATGGCCCGCATGCTGGAGGGCGGGGAGGATCCGCTGTACATCGCGCGTCGGGTCACCCGCTTTGCCTCCGAGGACATCGGCATGGCGGATCCCCGGGCGCTGGAGATCGCCGTGGCGGCGTACCAGGCCTGCCACTTCATCGGCATGCCGGAGTGCTCCGTCCACCTGACTCAGGCGGTGGTGTACATGTCCATGGCGCCCAAGTCCAACGCGCTGTATGTGGCGTATGAGTCTGCGAAGAAGGACGCCGCCAGCCAGATTGCCGAGCCGGTGCCGCTGCAAATCCGCAACGCCCCGACCACGCTGATGAAGCAGCTCGATTACGGCAAGGGCTACCAGTACGCCCACGATACCAAGGAGAAGCTCACCGCCATGGACTGTCTGCCGGACAGCCTGCGCGGCAAGGAATACTACCGCCCCACCGACGAGGGCCTGGAGGGCCGCTACAAGCAGCGCCTGGATGAGATCAAGGCGTGGAAGGCCAAGGCCCGTCAGGCGGCGAAGAAGAAGGAACAATGAGCATGAGCAGAATCCTGTGCTCCACCGGAGCCATCCTCACAAGGCGCAACAACCGCGACTACACGCAGCTGCGTACGATCGTGCCGCAGATGAAGTGCGACGGCATTGAATTCATGATGTACGAGAGCTGGTATGCAGGCCACATTGAGGCGCTGAAGCAGACGCTGGCGGACTATTCCGTCCCCGTGTTCCACATGACCAAGCACATCGGCGAGTGGGTCAGCCTCGGGCAGATGGAGGAGGCGGCGCCACTGTTCCGCGCGGACTGCGAGCTGGCGGTAGATATCGGCGCGAAGCTGCTGGTGCTGCACCTGTGGTCGGGCCGTGCGTCCGATCAGCACATCGAGCGCAACATCGCTGCGTACCCTGTGCTGCGGGAAATCGCGGAGGAATACGGCCTTGTCCTTACGGTGGAAAACGTGCTGTGCAACACCCGCGACCCCATGACCCATATGCGCGCGCTGGTGGATGCCTACCCCGACATTGCCTTCACCTTCGACACCAAGATGGCGGCCTTCCACAGCCAGGAAGAGGAACTGTACAAGCCGGAAAATGCCTGGCTCTGGCCGCATATCCGGCACTTCCACGTCAACGATTACGCCGGCGGCCACATGGACTGGGACAACATGAGCGTCAAGGCGCTGGGCAAGGGCCATATCGACTTTGACAGGTTCTTCGCCTTTGTGCGGGAGATGGGCTATACCGGCGATTTCACCTGCGAGGCCACGGCGGTCAACGAGGACGGCTCCATCCGCTATGACGAAATGAACGCCAGCCTGGAACGGATCAGAAAGGAGACCACCCGATGAAGCTGCTCTTTATCTTCGGCGCCCACGCGGCGGGCAAGATGACCGTGGGCCAGGCGCTCAGCCGCATCACGCCCATGAAGCTCTTCCACAACCACATGACCATTGAGCCGGTGATCGAGCTTTTCGGCGCGTACAACGGCGCGGTGACGGAACGGTTGCGTCAGGTGGTCTTCGAGGAGTTCGCCAAAACGGACAACTACGGCCTGATCTTCACCTTCATCTGGGCCTTCGACGTGCCCTACGACACGGAGTACGTCCGCGCGCTGACCAAGCTCTATGAGGACGCGGGTGCGCAGGTGGACTATGTGGAGCTGATCGCCCCGCAGGACGTGCGTCTTGTCCGCAACCGCACGGAGAACCGCCTGAAGGAGAAGGCCTCCAAGCGTGATGTGGCGCTGTCCGAAATGCGGATGCTGTCCGCGGAAGAAAAGTACCGCTGCGTGTCTGAGCCGGGGGAGGTCTGCGAAAAGCTGGGCTGTGCGCCGGAGCGCTACCTGCGCATTGACAACACGGACTTGTCCCCGGAGGCGGTGGCGGAGCTGATTGCGAACCACTTCGGCTACAAAAGAAAGTGACACACAAGCACTTCGTTTGCATAGGTTGAAGCAGCGAGGGGATCGCCCTCCGCTATCATCGAAAGCAAGGAAGTGCTTTTTGCATGAACAATAAATGTGGCTGCGGCTGCGAGTCTGGTTTTGTGCCAGTGAACAGCAACTGGGATTTCAACATGGACGGCGGCTGCCAGCCGGGCTCTGGCTACCAGCGTCAGCGGCAGAACCGCTGCAATGCCTGCGAGACTGCGGAGACCAACTGCAGACGTAATCGCCAGGCGGATTGCGCTGATCGTAACGCCTGCCAGAAGAACACCTGCACCGGCCGTGCGGACTGCACCTGCGAGAAGTGCATGCGCCGCCGGGAGGCCGACTGCAACAACTGCGGCAATGCCTATACGAACCGCGAGAAGAACACCTGCACCGGCCGCGCGGACTGCACCTGCGAGAAGTGCATGCGCCGCCGGGAGGCCGACTGCAACAACTGCGGCAATGTCTACACGAACCGCGAGAAGAACACCTGCACCGGCCGTTCTGACTGCACCTGCGAGAAGTGCATGCGCCGCCGTGAAGCTGAGTACAACAACTGCGGCAAGCAGAAGAACAAGGCTGATAACCGCGGCGTGGGCATCATGTGGGCGAAGAAGCAGGATATCGACGACGTCTACGACTGCGGCCGTGCGCTGAAGGCCGGCACGCTCTACCCTGAGCTCCACAAGCCCCTGAACGGCTACTGGCCCTGCGAGGCGGAGTGCGGCGACAGGTGCCAGCAGATCGCCTTTGCCATGTGGGAACTGCGGCTCTATCTCAACACCCATCCCAACGACAAGGAAGCTCTCATGATGCTGCACAAGCTGCAGGAAAACTGCTGCGAGCCCAACTACGCCACGACCTTCCTGGAGGATGTCTGCTGCACTGATGGCACGCGTAATCCCGGCTGGCGCTGGAAGAATGATCCCTGGCCCTGGGAATATGACGCCAACTGCGGCTGCTGACGGTGAAGGAGGGAAACGAGCATGTTTGTGTATGAAAAGAAGCTGCAATACCCCGTGCGCATCGCCCGGCCCGATCCGAAGATGGCGGCGCGCATCATCAGCCAGTACGGCGGCCCCGACGGCGAGCTGGGCGCGTCCCTGCGCTACCTGAGCCAGCGCTTTGCCATGCCCTGCGGCGAGCTCAAGGGCCTCCTGACCGACATCGGCGTGGAGGAGCTTGGGCATCTGGAGATCGTGGGCGCGATGATCCAGCAGCTGACCCGGAACCTCAGCTGCGACGACATCAAGAAGGCGGGCTTTGACGCCTACTTTGTCGATCACGGCGCGGGCGTGTACCCCACCAGCGCTGCGGGCATGCCCTACCACGCTGCCGGCATGCAGTCCAAGGGCGACCCGCTGACTGACCTGCATGAGGACATCGCGGCAGAGCAGAAGGCGCGCACCACCTACGAGAACCTGCTCCTCCAGGCGGACGACCCGGACGTCATCGACGTGCTGCGTTACCTGCGCCAGCGGGAGATCGTCCACTACCAGCGCTTTGCCGAGGGCATCGAGATGGTCAAGGATCAGCTGGACGACAAGAACTTCTACGCCTTCAATATCAGCCTGCCGATGGATGACAACTGCTCCGCGGGCTGCGGACGGAAGGATTGCTCCTGCAACTGATGGCTAACGCCCCCTGCGCTCCGCCCCTGCGGCGGAGCGCTCTTGTTTTTCACAGCGAAACATGGTATGATAATCTCAGTAGCAAATTGCCCTGATTGGGAGGAATGCCCTGTGAAACCGATGGAGGATCGGGCCCCGCTGCGCGTGCTGGTCGTCGGTATGACGAGTACGGTGGGCGGCGTGGAGAATTTCTTGATGGCTTACTGCGGGCGCATGGACAAAAAGCGCGTCCGCTTCGATTTCCTGTCCCGTTATGAGGACGCCGCGTATCCCGACAAGCGCCGGGAGATCGGCCACACCTATGTCATTCCCCGCCGCAGCGAAAATCCGGTGAAGTACTACCGGGAGATCCGCGCCTTTTTCGAGGCCCATGCCAAGGAATACGACGTCATCTGGGATAATGAGTGCATGTTCAACGACATGACGCCCCTCAAATTGGCGGCGGAGTACGGCATCCTGGTGCGCATCGCCCACAGCCACAATCCGCAGAACATGGATCCCTCCCTGGCGGGAAAGGGCCGCGGCGTGCTGCATCGCGCCCAGCGTCGGGGGCTGGCCCGGTATGCCAATGTCCTTTGGGCCTGCTCGGAGGAAAGCGCCAGGTGGGCCTGCCCGGCTATGGACCTGCCCTTCACCATCGTCCCTCACGCCATTGATGCGGCGGATTACCGCTTCAACCCCGTCACCCGCGCCGAGGTGCGCGAGCATTATGGTCTGACGGACTGCCTGGTGGTGGGCCATGTGGGGCGGCTGCATTATCAGAAGAACCACACCTTCCTGCTGGAGGCCTTTGCAAGGCTGCATCAGCGGGAGCCCCGCGCCCGCCTGGTGCTCATCGGCGACGGCCCGAACCTGCTCTCCCTGGAGGCCAAGGCGGTTGACCTGGGCGTGGAGAACGAGGTGCTTTTCCTGGGGCAGCGGGATGACGTGCCCCGCCTGTTGCAGGCCTTCGACCTTTTCGCGATGCCCTCCCGCTTTGAGGGCTTGGGCATGGCTGCAGTGGAGGCGCAGGCGGCGGGCTTGCCCTGCCTGCTCTCCGATGCATTTCCCAAGGCGGCGGCCATCACCGACGGCGTGACCTTCCTCCCGGCGGAGGATCAGGACGTGTGGGCGGAAAGCATGCTGGATCTGCTGGAGAAGCATGCGGAACGGTCCCGCCCGGATACCCATGCGGATATTATCCGCGCCGGCCACGAGTTGGATGACGCTGCAGAACGCCTCACTGCCCGTTTTGAGCAGCTGGTGGCAGAGCGGCCCTCCTTCAAGCGGCGCTTCCTGCTGAACACGAAGGCTTCCGGCGCCTTTGACGTGCTGGCGGACAAGACTCGCCGGGACGTCAGCCGCATCGCCGCGGAGGCCGGTTATGCCCTGCTGGAGCCCGATATTCCCCTCAAGGCGGACAAGTGGTATCAGCAGATCGCTCAATATACCCGTGTGACGCTGATGTGGGGGAGGCTCTTCTTCAAGCTCCACCACGGGGATCTGCTGCTGGTGCAGTACCCCTATTACCCCGCGAAGGCAGCGCGGATCGCCCGATGGGCGCTGCACTTTCTGCAGTGGAAGGGCGCCAAGACTGCCGCCTACATCCATGACCTGGACAGCCTGCGCCGTCTGGAGGATTCCGCCGCCCGCTGGAGCGATCAGGAGATGCTGACCCGCTTTGATCGGGTGATCGTCCACAACCGTCGCATGGCAGATTACATTGCCGGTCAGGGCGTGGGGGAGGACAGCATCGTCATCCTGCATGCCCACGATCATCTGGAGGACGGCGAAATTCCCGTCCGCACGCTGGATATGTCGGTATGTGTGGCGGGCGACCTGCGCCGCAAGAGCAGCCGTTACCTTCACGAGCTGCCCCGCACCAGGCTGCAGTGGCATCTGCACGGCGAGGGCTGGAAGGGCAAGGCCAAGCGCACGGATATCCTCTACCATGGGGGTAAGCTGACGGAACTGACGGGCGCCTTCGGGCTGGTCTGGCCCGCCGGCGGCGCGGCGGGTGCGTACATGATGGTCACATCTCCGCGTGTGGCCAGCCTCTACCTGAGTCAGGGGATGCCGCTGATCGTATGGAAGTGGTCGGCGCTGGCGGAGATCGTCCGGGAAAACGATCTGGGCCTGGTAGTTGGCAGCATCGGGGAGATCCCCGGCGCTATCGCCGCTCTTTCCGCAGAAGAATACGACCGGATGGCTGCTGCCGCTCGCGAATGGGGGGCGCGCATCCGCCGGGGCGACATGACCCGAGAAGCGATGGACGCGCTGAAGTAAGTAGATTTTTCAAGGCGTGCGGTAAAATACCGCACGTTTTTTGCGTTTTTGTTACGAAAATGTTAGAAATACACTGGTGCATTTTGGAAAACGGTTGACGTTTACACTGCGGTATGGTATGATGAGAAGCGTAATAATAGGCTTATTGTCCCAATTTTGACAATAAGTCCATTTGAGGTCGCGAAAAATCCATGAAAAGCGCCTCAAAACAACGTTTTCCGCCATAAGGCGGAACGGCAGGGATGGAGGTCGATCGGACGAAAAGAGATGATCCGGACAGGCACTGCGCAAAGTGCGCGGTGGGCGTCGCCATGGTTGCGATGGTGAGCCTCCGGCGTGCTGGCAACAGCGTGCGGGGCTTGTCCGCAAGGGACGCAATGCGTTCCTGGTTCCCTGCTGGACAGCTGCTTTGGCGGCTGTGATTTCCATCGTATTCACGGGCTTCGGCCTGCGAAGATTGACACGTTCCCTATGTTATCCCCAATAAACTGAAAGGAGGAATTCTCAAGATGAAGAATTCCAAGCTCCGTCGCGCACTGCTGGTGGTTGCTTGTGCTGTTCTGCTCGTGAGCCTGTCCGTCGGCGCAACCCTGGCGTACCTGACCTACGAGACTGAAGAGGTCAAGAACACCTTTACTGTCGGTTCGGTCGAGATTTCCCTGGACGAAACCGATGTGAACGAGTACGGCGTGGCGACCGGTAATCCCCGTGACACTGAGAACGAGTACAAGCTGCTGCCCGGCCATGCCTACACCAAGGATCCCCAGGTGCACGTGATTTCCGGCAGCGAACCTGCCTACATCCGCATTCTGGTGGAGATCACCGATGTGGAGGACTTGGCGGCTGCCTGCGGCGTCGCAGTTGCGGACTTTATGCCTGAAAACTTTGTTGAAGGCTGGAACGAGTCCTACTGGCCCTGCTACAGCATGACGGTTGAAAACAACGTCTGCAAGCTGGAGTTCCGCTACAACGGCATTGTGGATGCCCGCAATGCGCAGGTTGACCTCCTCCCGCTGTTCAACACCATCAAGGTGCCCGGTACTGCCACCAACGCGCAGATTGCTGCGCTGAGCGACATGGAGATCAACATTATTGCCCATGCCATGCAGGCTGACGGCTTCGCCACCGCGGCGGAGGCCTGGGCCAAGTGGGGCAACTAATTTGTACTCAATTTGAAAGGAGATACAAACCATGAAGAACATGAAGAAGATCCTGGTGCTGTCCCTGGCCGCGCTGCTGCTGGTGGCGGTGTCTGTGGGCGGTACGATCGCGTATCTGACTGCGACGAGCGGTCCTGTTGAGAATACTTTTACGCCTGCTGGTATCGCGATTAAGCTGGACGAAACTAAGCAATCTGACGGCACCGTGGTTGATACTGGTGTGACGAACTGGACTGCCAAGATGGTTCCCGGTGTGACCTATCCGAAGAACCCTAAGGTTACCCTGACTAAGGCCGATTGTGCTGTGTATATCTTCATTACTGTTGAGGATTCTACTGCTGGTGCGGTGTCTTACACGATCGATAGCACCAATTGGAGCCCTGTGCCTGGTAAAAACGATGTTTGGTATCGTGAAGCGGCTACTACTGATGTGAATAAGTCTTGGGATATTCTTACTGACGACCAGGTTACCATTGTGACGACTCTGGGTCAGTCTACTACCATGCCCACTAGTGATGTGAAGATTACTATTAATGCGTATGCGATCCAGAAGGATGCAGCTACTACCGTTGCTGCTGCCTGGGAACAGATTGCTCCCACCACCGACGGCGAATAATCCCCCCAACCTAAAGAAACGAGGACAACAACATGTCTAAGCGCAAGATTCTGCTGGTGGCCGCGGCCCTGTGCATGATCGCCATTCTGGCGGTCGGTGGCACGCTGGCATACTTCACCGATACCACCGATGTGAAGAACAACGTCTTCACCGTCGGCAATGTCAAGATCAAGCTGGAAGAGCCCAAGTGGGACGAGCAGGGCGAGGAAGATGCGCCCGAAGTGTACCCCGGCGAGGCTCTGGCGAAGGACCCCACCGTCACCAATACCGGCGCGAACCCCTGCTTCGTGCGCGTGAGCGTCGAGGGCCTGGATTGCCTGGGCGAGGGGGAGGACATGCTCATCCACGTCCGCACCAATTACGTCAAGGACGCGCTGGGAGAGGGCTGGAAGCTCCACACCGATGGCTTCTACTACTACACCAAGGTGCTGGCTGCCGGTGCGGCGACCACGCCTGTGTTTGATTCCATCGTGATCCCCACCGCCCTGACCAATGGCGATGGCGAGACCCGCTTCAGCATCGACGTCTTTGCGCAGGCTGTTCAGGCCCAGGGTGCAAAGCCCTCCTGGACTGCGGTGCAGGAGATGAAGGTTGAAGAGATCGCGAAATGGTTTGAGGACTGCGGTCTGTAATCATCCAATGTTTCCCGCCCTTCCCAGGAGGGGCGGGGGCACATGAGGGTATCCGCGCGCCGGATATCCCCCTGTGCCCGATTGGAATATGATTTTTTCCGCATCCGCAAGGATGCTTATGATGCAAGAAAGGAGCGGGACTGTATGAAGAATGTCACGACCCGGTGGAAGAAGCGCGTTCTGGCCATCGCGGTGATCATGATGTGTCTGGCAATCCTTGCTACCGGTACCATGGCTTATTTTATCGCGGAGGAAACCTCCTATAATGTGATCACCACCGGTCTTTTGAAGCTGGAGCTGGTGGAGGAAACCACTGACGGCAAGCCCTGGCCCGCGGGCGGCGTGACCGGCGTTGTTCCCGCGACGGAGGCGGACAAGGTGGTGTATGTGGTCAACCGCGGCAGTGCGCCGCTGTTTGCGCGCATTCGCGTGGATCAGCGCATCAACCCCGCAGAGGGCGTGGATGCGGAGCTCGACTTTGAGCATATCACCCTTGACCTGAACACCGACAGCTGGATCCAGCAGGGCGATTTCTACTACTATTACCGCGCACTGAAGGCGGGCGAACAGTCTGAACCGCTGTTTACCAAGGTGACCTTTGGCCCTGAGCTGGGCAATGAGTATATGAACGCTACGGTGGAATTCGCCGTGCAGGCGCAGGCTGTGCAGAGCGCAAACAATGGCTATGACCCGCTGTTTGCCCTGGGCTGGAGCGAAATGGACGCCGATCTGTTCGGCGATGCTGAATAAGGAGGAGATCGAAGCATGAAGCGCAGATGGTTATCGTGCCTGTTGGCCGCATGTCTGCTGACGCTGGCGGTTGCGCCCACGTCTTTCCATGCGGAAGAACTCGATTTCCCCGAGATCGAGCTGGAACTGGGCACTAAAGAGGAGACACGCGGCGAGGGTGACGACCTGGACAAGGTCAACAATGAGAACACCGGCCTGCTGGAATCCCTGGGCAAGAAGGACTGGAATGCGGCGGCAAACAAGGCCGTCAAGACGGGCGACTGGCGCGAGGATATCGTGGCTGTCGCCGAGAGCCAGGTCGGCTACCAGCAGGATTCTGCCGGACTGACGATCTATGACGCGCGCCCTGCGGACAAGCAGACCGAGCCGGTGGAATGGACGGCCCTGTTCATCAACTGGGTGGCGGAAAAGGCCGGCCTGAGCAAAAAGGAATTCCCCCGCGGGGAGGACTACAAGGCGCTGCGCAAGGCCATGGACAAGGTAAAGGCGCTCAAGAAGATCAGCCGCGCCAACTACCCCGTTTCCGGCGACCTCGCCTTCATTGAGAAGGACGGCCAGAAGCTGGTCGGCGTGATCACCTATGTGGCCAATGGCTATGCCACCATCATCCATGGCGATGACAACGGCCGCGTGACTCGTCATACCTATCTGGTGGATACCAAGGAATTCAAGTACTACGCTGACGTGTCCGTGCTGATGGAACGCGCCGGCATTGAGATCGGCAAGGGCGGTACCGTGCCGGAGATCCCCGAGGGCGGCGTGGCGGCCTGGACCAATACCAAGGCCGTGTACCTGCGCTCCGAGCCCACGACGGCCTGCAAGAGCCTCGCCACGGTGAAAAAGTCCGGCACGGCTGTGCTGGTCACCAGCGCGGCGATGCAGGAGGACGGCTACATCTGGTATGGCGTGACCTACAATGGGCGTGATGGCTATATCCGCGGCGATCTGCTGAAGCTGGATATGTCCGCCATCCCCACCGGCACCCCTGCGGCGACGCGGCCGCCTGTGCCGGAAAGCACCCCCGCGCCGGAGGTCATTCCCGGCTGTCAGGTGTGCGTTGGCGCTGCCAAGGGCGTGGCGCTGCCGGTGGACTGCTGCTATGCTCACCTGGCGTCCATGGATGCGTCTGAGCAGGCGCGCTTCATGAACTCCCTGCAGGCGGGCGACAGCGCGACCTTCCAGCTGTATGTAGATGCCCACGCGGCCCACGTTGCAGCAGGGGAGCAGACTGTCCTCGGCGGCGGCTTGACCCAGCAGGAGCGCGTCGTCAACGTGGAGGTGCGCGAAGCGGCTGAGGGTCAGCAGATCACCATCCTGTTTGAAATCGCGGGGGCGACGGCTTACCAGTGGCACGAGGTGGTCACTGTCACCGATGCGGACGGTAACGTCACCGAGACTGACAATATCATCGAAGGCGCAACGGCGGAGAGCCTTGTCGTCACGGCCAAAGCCGCCGCAGATACCTCCTACGGTTACTACTGCGTTGCTACCGTCCTCGCGGGCGAAAAGTCTCTGGAACTCGCCGGCAAGATGACGATCCTGAGCGTGGACGCTGCGCCCATCATCGCCCAGGCCGTCCTTGGCGAGGAGATCAACTTTACCTACGAAAACGCCCAGGCTGCCGCGTACCAGTGGTATGTCCAGGCGGACGAGAATGCTGCTCCCGTGGCGATCCCTGCCACCGATGCAGCCTATACCGGCGTGGACAGCGCCAGGCTCACCTTCCATGCGACGGCGGAGAATTCCGGTGCGCTTTATTCCTGTGCTGCGCTGGATGCGCAGGGCACGATCGTTGGCATGAGCGGGTACTATGCGTATGCCATTCCGGCAGAGGTGAATATCATCCCGGATGTGCTTGGCTTTGAAGCGGAACTTGCCGTGTGCAAAGACGAAGATCTTGCGGCGCAGGGCTACACCTGCCAGTGGTATCAGCTGGTCATCACTGAGGCTGGGGAGGAGTACGTCGCGCTGGAGGGCGAAACGAGCCAGACCCTCAACGTGACCTATCCCCTCCAGGAAGAACGGTACTACTGCATTTTCAAGGCTGCGGATGGCAGCGAGAAGATGTCCGACGTGTTTGTGCTGGTGGCGCAGACGACGAATCTGGATGCGTACCTTGCGACGTTGTATACCGATTATTACACGATCATCATCGAGAATGAGCAGCCCATTACGGACTATGCCGCCGTGGCCTGCGACTGGATGGATCAGTGGAACGTCACCCTGGCGGACGATACGAATCTGGCGCAGAACGTGCTGGAGTACTGGTACGAGTGTCCGGATGAGCTGCTGTGCTCCTGCGTGATCAGCGGCGCGGTGGCAGCGGATGGCTGCATCCTGGGCCCTGATGCCGAGCATGACAGTGCCTGCGGCTGGTACGTGGCCAGCCCTGCGCTGGTGCTGGAGGAAAAGACCACCGGCAGCGGCGAGGTGTACTACACTCTGTCTGTGACGGCAGATGGTGAAACCACCGTTGTTGCCACCACGGAAATGCTGGACGGCGAGCGCCATTATTTCAAGGACGTGCAGACCGGCATCTTTGTTGCCTGGCTGTACACCGATGAGACCGGCGAACAATGGATCGTCCCCCTGAAATCAGAAAACTGAGCAGCAGAGAACGGAGGAGTCGATATAGATGAATAAAATATCAAGACTGACGGCTCTGCTGCTGGCGCTGACGATGATTCTCAGCACCTTTGCGGCGGCAGAGACCTCGTATCAGGTCGGCCAGATGACCACGGAGCAGTGGCAGCAGATGGTCGAGCAGGCCGAGAATGAGCTTTATGTGATTGAGCCGGGTGATTCCGGCGAGACGGTCATGCCGGAGATCCCTGACAAGCCTGTGCAGGGGGAGTACTATCCCTATACCGATGGCGTGACCATGGCATTGGCGGATGAAGACGTAAATTGCCAGATCAGCGCTTCCGGCGTGGCGATCCTGACAAATGCAGCTGCGGGCCAATGGCAGATGCATATCGGTGACCAGTGGGTGAATATCTCCGGGGCGGTTGGTGACAGTTTGTCTGTTACCGGCGCCATGATGAATGGAATGGAATGTGTTGAGGTCCGTAAGGCCCTGACCTCCCAGGACAAAGCCAATGGCGAAGTGGCGGCGTTTACTGCGACTGCAACAATTGAAATCGCAGAGCCTGCTCCGACGGCGCTGTTTGCTGTGAGCCGTGCGGAGACAACGGATGGGGATAGTACAGAAAATGCAGCCGAGACGGTTCCCTATTCTCTCCAGAGGGCAAATGAGAACACCACCTATACGGTCATTATCAACTACAAGTTTCAGAATGGCATGACGGCGGCAGCCTCCTGGGGCGCATCGCTGGGTGAAGGAACGAATCTGGATGAGATCGTTGCAAATCCCAATGTGGTGGGCTACAAACCGCTGGCGAGCGTCGTTGTCAGTCCTGCGGATGTGGGCGGCGTGACATACACGCCTCCTACGGTTGCAACGGCGGATGATGCTGCAACCGGCATCAAAGCTGGCGATGTGACGGATCCCGGCAGCGTGAACCTGGCGATTACCGGCATTGATCAGCACATCACCGTGACGGTGACCTACGAGCCGACGCTGGTGGACTACACTGTCATTCATAAGCAGCAGAACACGGATAATGAAAATTATACCGAGGTGGAACGCGTGACCGAGCGCGGCCTGACCGGTTATATTGTCCCGGATAAGGACATTGCCCGCAGCTATCCTGGCTTCTACAGCCTGCTGTACGAGCAGCCCGCGATTGCGGCCAATGGTTCTACGGTTGTGGAGATCTCCTATGACCGCTATTACTACCTGATCAGCTTTGAGCTGTTTGGTGGCTATGGCGTAGACCCGGTATACGGGCGTTTTGGTGCTACCGTCGGCGAGGTTGGTACGCCGATCCGTGCAGGCTACACCTTCAAGGGCTGGGCGACCACAAAGGAAAAGGCCGAAGCTGGCACGGTGGATGTGACCACGCTGCCGGCAACCATCCCCGCGGAGCATACTGTGTATTATGCGGTGTGGGAAGTGGTGAAGGCGACGACGGTGACCATTGTGTATTGGGGCGAGAACGCCAACGACGAGAAGTATTCTTACATTTCGTCGGAGACGGTAAACGCCAAGCCGGGGGCATCTCATTCGTTTAATGGTACCACGGGGACGCTGTGGTGCCCGCTGGAGGAAAACCACCAGCATACGGATGCGTGTGGGCTGACTTGTACGACTGAGGCACATACGCATAGTATAGAGGAAAACTGCTATACGCTTACTTGTGATGAAGTACATGTGCATACGGAAGAATGTTACTCGTGTACGCATAAGCATGATGCTTCTTGTTACACTGTGAGCAATAACGGTACGTTAGAAAAACGGGATAGTGTCAAGGAAAACGAACTTGTTTCTCAAGGTAATGGAATATATGTAACGAAAAGGGGGAAAAAAGAGGAATATTATGTAAGAATTAACAACGCGTGGTACAAGGCGGTTAGGCAATCAAATGGCGACAAGGATGCAACATACGTGATTACATATGATTGTCATCATGTCTGCGGAGATGATTGCTTGGATTGCAACGGGCATGTGCATTCCGGGGCTTGCTATACATTAACTTGTACCAAACCTATCCACATCCACGATGCCAGCTGCTACGATTGTGGTTATGTTGAACATCAGCATGATAATGCTTGCAAGGTGCAGGGCCCGGGGCTGCCAAGCGAGTTGTGGAAGTTTGTAAAGTCAGATACGGTTACCGTCGCTGCAGATGGTTCTACGGTTATCAATGTGTATTATGATAGAACACCGTTCACATTGACGTTTAAGGATGGTAGCAGCACAGTTTACACAATTCAAGAAAAGTGGGGAGCCAATATTTCATCCCACTGGCCGATTAAGGGAACCAATGGTACAACCTACGATAATGGTGAACGTTGGAATCCCAGTGGATCGAATACATATAATGCGGTGCTGGTGTATTTGGAGATTATGCCAGCTGAGAGCTTTACCTTATCGCTAAGCACAGCAAATTATGATGAATTCCGGATGCATTACATGGTTGAAGCGCTACCGGATACTGCATCTACTGCGGAGCGACCGGTCGTTGAGTATTCATACGCTGGAGTGACTAAGCGCTTTATTAATGAATTCACGGTGGTAGCTAATTACAACCATGTTACTAAGCCGGAAGACTTCTTCGACTTGGAAGGCTTTAAGCAGTGGACATCTAAGCCCACGTTCGGATCTGGGGGCAGCTTGGATATAGACGGCGGTGGCGATGTGTATTTCTATTACACCCGCAACAGCTACAACATCACCTTTAATAATGGTGAAACTGACATCAAGACAGAGTCTGTGGCTTATGAGGCTTCGCTTGCCGGCTATGCTGACTACACGCTGACAAAGGCACAGCGCCCCAGCACGAAGGAGGAGGGCTCTGTTGAGTTTGCCGGCTGGTATTTGAACCCTGAGTGCTCCGATGACGCTAAGGTCGATTTTACCAACAAGGGCGATGGTACGCCCTGGACGATGCCCGCTTCCAATATGATCGTCTACGCCAAGTGGGTTCCCGTTACCTACAAGGTGCGCTTCTTCCTGAGCGAAGACCTCATGAAGACGGGACAGGATGAACTGGCATACACTCCCACCCTTGCGGAGGGGAAACGGGCGATTTTTGAATCTGTTCCTCATGGCACCCAGATTGACCAGAAATTCGTGGATGCGCACTTGGATTACAACGCCATGACAGTCAATGGCGGCGTGTTCTACCCGTATACTTTCGTAGCCTGGTTCTACTACGATGAAGCGGGCGTCAAGCATCCCTTCGAACCCAAGACCCAGATCAAGCAGAATATGGACATCTTTGCGGAGTGGTCTTCGGATGTGCTGATTCCGTATACCATCAAGTACGCCGTGCCTAAGATGGAAAACGGCGTCCGCGTGGTGGACTACTACGTTGCGGCGGATACCACCGGTTCTGCGCTGGCGGGTACCAGCAAGACCTTTGAAGCCAAGGGCGGAGCGGATCTGTTTGAAGGGTACCAGACTGGCTGCTTCCCTGAAACGGAAAGCAATACCATCAAGTTTGAGGTGGCTCAGGCGCAGACAGGTGTGGAATACATCTTCTGGTACACTCCGCAGGTGAAGGTGCCCTATAAGGTCTATTACGTCACAGAAACACAGGATGATGAGAATCCGTTGACGGAAGTAAAGATCGACAACAGGACCTACTATCAGCTGAATGAACCTAAAGAAGTCAAGGACAATGAAAATGTTGTTGTTACCGAGACTTTTGTGACGGTGCCGGGCTACATGCCTGATGCATATCAGAAGAGACTGATTGTGTCCAATGACGGTAATCCCAACAACGATGTCATCATCTTCATCTACACCAAGGACGAGGTGCATACATATTACCGTGTTACGCACTATATCGAGAATCCGGATGCTGTGGATGACCAGATGACGTGGACGGAGTACACATCGTCCCAGTTCGTGGGGGATATCGGAATCACGGAACAGTATAATGATACGCCTCTGCAGATCGCAGGTTTTGAGTGGGAGCGTGAAGAGTATACTGTCGGCAGTACGGCGCCTGTGGAAGGTTCGCCCGATGGCACGAAGCTGACCGCGGATGGCATGCAGATCAATCTGTATTACACCCGCAAGGACTATCCGTACAAGGTTCAGTATCTGCTGGAGAATTCGACGACGAAGTTGCTCGATCCCAAGACTGGCAGGGAAAAGTTCGAGAAGACGATGGTTGAGTCCGCGCCGACTGGCGAGGACTATCCGGCGCTTGAACAATACGAACTGGTAACCAGTTCGCCGCAGACTCTTACTATTCGTATTGAGGAGGGCGAAGATCCCAAGCTGAACGTCATTACGTTCTACTACAGGGAGAAGCAGGCGACTCTTTATTACGAAGCAGTTGGGCCTGAAAATGCGGCAGCTGACTTCGGTGCGGTAACGCCCGCAAGTGAACAGATCAGCATCCTCAGTGGTATCGCCAGCGGGTCTACTGCATCTGCAGGCAACCATTACAGCTTCGAGGGCTGGTACAAGGATGCGGAATGCCAGCAGCCTGTCGATGCCTCCTGGGTGCAGAATGGTAAAATCACGCCCCAGAAGCCCGGCGACGTTTGGCCGGAGACCACCACCTACTATGCCAAGTTCGTGGAGAACGAAGTGACGATCAACTATGCGGTCGGAACGTCCAGTGCAGGCATGGGCAGTGTGTCTCCGGAAAACGAAAAACTCAAAGTGCAGACGGGCAGTGCGAGTGGATCGACGGCAACAGCCAATCCGCATTACAGCTTTGAAGGCTGGTATACGGATGTGGAATGCACGAACCGTGTTGATGCATCGTGGGTGAATGGCAGCCAGATCGTCCCGACCAAGGCGGCAACTGATGCATGGGTGGACGGCATTACGTACTACGCGAAATTCGTCGAGGATGAGGTAACGATTACCTACGTTGCGGCGCTTCGTGATGATGACGAAATCCGCCTGGAAAACACCACGGGCGGCGTGGTCGATTTGAATGACACGACCGACAATGGTGTGGCCAAGACAGTCGAAACGATTCGGGTGATTTCTGGGGTTGCGGCAGGTGCAACAGCTGAGTCGAATGAGAATTACAGCTTTGTGGGCTGGTTCAGCGATGCGGCGTGTACTCAGAGCATTGGGGGGCAGGAATCCTATGCGCCGGCGAAGGAAAATGGCGTATATTCTGAAGCAACCTATTATGCCCTGTTTGAGCGCAAAACGGCAGACCTGGTGATCACCAAGCAGGTCGTATGTGCTGCAGACGGTACAGTCCCACCTGCAAGCGACGCTTTTGTGATGAAAGTCACGCTGCCTGATGGTGAGTATGAGGTGACTGGTTCTTCCCGGCAGACATATTTGACTGTGGAAAACGGCGCTGGTAACTTGACCATTCAGGGCGGAGAAACCATCACTATCAAGGGAATTGCGGTTGGCTCTACCTACAAGGTGGAAGAGATCAATGTGCCGGATTACTATGAAGCAAGTTCGCTGGTTGAAGGCACGATTCAGCTTCAAAACAATGAAGTCAAAATCCAAAACACCTACAAAACGGGCAAGCTTACCATTTCTAAGATGGTTGATGGCGCTACTGCACCTGCGGATTTGGCGTTCATCTTTGATGTGACGCTGAGTGACCGCCATGCTGCATATGGGATTGAAGGCACGAGCGATACGGTGGCCCCCACTGGTTTCGTGACCTTGAAGGCGGGAGAGTCCGTAACGATTACAGGTATCCCGTGGGGAACGCAGTACAAGGTCGTGGAGCGGGAGAATACCAGCTTCCGGCCGAATCCTGAAAACCGTACGGTGCAAGGCAATGTTGCCGAAGACTCTCAGGCGGCTTTCACCAACACGTATCTCCTTGGTGATCTGCGAATCACCAAAACGGTGGTACACGAAACTGACTTTACTCCCCAGCAGAAGCGGTTCGAGGTGATCGTGACGCTGTCGCCGGCAGAAGGTGCTGTCCTGGCATCTGCCTATGACGTGACGGGCGCAGTGGTTGGCGAACCGGCTTGGTCGGTCAACAATGGTGCGCTTACGGGCGTATTCACGGTGGAAGCGGAACTGAACAGCGACGCAGTGTTCACCATCAAGGGCATTCCGGCAGGAACGACCTACGCTGTTTCTGAAGCAGAAGCCACCGGCTTTACGGCCAGCATCACTGCAACGAATGACAATGCGGTTCTCAGTGCGATTGATGCAGGTAAGGTGGATGAGGTAACGGTAACCAACACCTACCTGACTGGCAAGTTGAATGTAACCAAGACTGTCAGCAATGAGAGCGGCATTGTAATGCCCATGGCCTTTGAGTTTACACTTACAATCAATGATGGTGCAGGCTTGAACATCAAGCATGGTGATACAACCGTGACGCTGGACGATCAGGGTCAATATGTGTTCACTTTGGAGCATGGCGAGACGGCGGTCTTTGCAGGGATCCCGGCAGGTGCGGCTTACGAAGTGGTGGAGACGGACTATACCGAAAGCTTTACCACTCAGGTTGCCAATGCGTCTGGTGAGATCAAGGCGGATCAGCCTCAAACTGCAGCGTTTACGAATACTTGCAAGGTCGGTGATTTGCAGATCACCAAAACGGTCGTGAACAACACCGGCAAACCGCTTGCGGTGACGGAGTTTGAATTTACCGTGACCTTGAAGGATCGGAATGGCAATTTGTTGACTGGTGACGTGACCTACGCGATCAACGGCACAGAGACAACAAAAGCGTTGACCAACGGCGTATTTACGCTCAAGCTGGATGTTGGCCCGTTGAATGGTGCCCAGATCAGTGAAACTGCCAGTGCGACGGCAACGGTTCTCAACCTTCCCAACGGCACCCAGTATGCCGTGACGGAAACGCATGTGGATGACTGCCTGATCACCTTCGAGGGCGCCAACGGCCAAATCGAAGCCACGCAAGTCAAAACTGCGACCTTCACCAACACCTTCCCGGCGCCGTCCGCTAGCACTCTGACCGTTACCAAGGAGGGTATGCAGACTGGCGAAAGCGCCATTGTGCAGGTCGTGGTCGCTGGTCATACCTACATGCTGGCGCTCAATAATACGAAGCCTTCGCAGACCATCACCGGTTTGCCAATCGGCAGTACCTACACCGTAAAGGAGATCAACTCCTGGACCTGGCAGTACGATAATACGTCTGCGGTGGAGGGGGCGATCGTCCAGGGTGGGAGCACTGTGGTCATCAAAAACAAGCCCCAAAATAGCAACTGGATGCATGACGAAAGCTACCTCATCAATGATCTTGGTGAGGGCAGCAGCAATGGCGTAAACAAGTAAGGAGGTGAGCAGTCATGAAGAAATTTCACGGAAAATCCATCGTGCTGCTCGCCATCCTTGCGGTGGTGCTGGCGCTGCCTGTCAGCGGGACGATGGCGTACCTTGTGGTTGGTACGGGGGAGCTCGTCAACACCTTCACTCCGGTGCAGGTGGATACGGTGATCAATGAAACCGTTGTGAAGGGCTCCAAGAGCGCCATCACGGTGGTAAACAAGGTCGACGAGAAGAACATCCCCGTTTACGTGCGCGTAGCGGTGGTGGGCAACTGGGTGAATGAGAGCGGCCAGATCGTTGCGCCGTGGACAGCTCCCGCTTGTGCCTCTGGCTGGACGAAGGCGGGTGATGGTTTCTACTACTACAACAGCGTTTTGCAGGTAGGCGCGGAAACGTCTAAGTTGTTCTCCGCTGCCATTACCGAGGAGGGCAAGCCTGACGGTGCGGATCACCTGGTGGTTACCGTCGTGCACCAGTCTGTACAGGCGGAACCGGCCAATGCAGTCACGCAGGCATGGGGCTGGACTCCTCCTGCGGCAAATGAATAAGGAGGCAACATGATGAAGAAGATCCTTCCCATCCTGCTGATCCTCCTGCTGCTGGCGGGGATGGTGCCTGCGGGAGCGTCCAACGCCTCCAATGTGCTGTTCAAGGGCGGCGCGGAGAACTTCGTGTTTATGCCCGGCAGCGTCTTCACGGACACGGACATGTTCACCAACTTCAAGAATGTCATGCCCGGCGACGTGATCACCCAGCGCATTGTTGTCAAGAACAACTCCGGCATGCAGGTTCGACTGTATCTGCGGGCTGAGCCTGTGGAGGAAAAGCATCGCGAGTTCCTCAGCCACCTCAATCTGCAGGTGACCAGCAAGAACGAGCATGTCTTTGACGCGGCAGCTTCCCAGACGGCGCAGCTGACGGAAAACGTCCCCCTGGGCGTGTTCAAGTCTGCGGGCTCCACCGAGCTGGTGCTGACCCTGACTGTGCCCTACGACCTGGGCAACGAGTACATGCTGGCTACCGGCATCGTGCCCTGGGTCTTCACAGCGGAGGAGTACATCGACGAGGAGGACACCCCTCATACCGGCGACTACTTCGACCTGGGCACCTGGCTGCTGGCGGGCGGCATGATCGTCGCGGCCATCGTCTTCGTGCTTGTCCGCATGAAGAAGGAAAAGGCGGCGTCCAACTGAACAAAGCGATGGAGGCCGGGGCGATATGCTTCGGCCTCCTTATGCAAGGAGAAACATGAACAAGCAAAGAAAACTGCGGCTGCTCAAGGCGCTGCTGATCCTCCTCATTTTGGCGCTGATCGCCGTGGCGGGATACATCCTGTGGCGGGAGTATCAGTACGGCGTGAGCGAGGACTACTATGACAGCCTGCGCACCATCGGAAGGGGGGCGGGGCTGCTGTGAAACGGCTGATTTGTCTGTTGCTGGCGCTATTTGCGCTGCCCGCAGCAGCGGAAACCCCAGAGGTGTCCTCCGCGGAGGCACATGCGGTGGTGGAGGCCCTGTTCCTGGCGGCGGCGGGTACGGCGGAAAAGGATGAGCTTGCTCTGTGGAAGACCCTCGACGCGGAAGGAAAAGCTGCCCGCAGCGAGGCGAATGCTGCCTACCGCAGCTTGACGCTGCCTTGGCTGGCGGCGGTCTTTGCGCAGGAGGAGCCCCAGCCGGAGGATACCCAACTGGAGGAAGCATCCGCCATGACGGAGCTGCCGGAAACGCCTGAACCGCCGGCCTGGACGCTGGAGGACGGCATGGCGGCCTTCCGGGGGAATGTCCACGGGCAGGCATATTTGACGCTGCTTGCGCAGTACGGTGCGTCCGACGCGGCGGGCTGCATGGAGGTCACGCGGCGCTTTGTGCAGCAATGGCTCCGGGAGATCGACCATGAGAAGCTCCGCGGCATCAATGGGGACTATCAGCTGTGGCTCTATGCCCCGGATACGCCCATTGATTACCCTGTGGTCAAGTGCCGAAGCAACAGCTACTACCTCGACCGCATGTTCAACCGCAAGCAGAATCCGGCGGGTACGCTGTTCATCGACATGCGCAACCTCCCGGATTTTGACGACCCGAACACCCTCATTTACGGTCATCACATGCGGGATGGCTCCATGTTCCACAGCCTGACGGACTACGACGCCCCCGGTTTCTATGACGCGCACCCCTTCATGCTGGCTGTCAGCGAAACGGAGATCTACCTGATCGAGGTCTTTGCGGGGTATGTGACTACCAGCAAGGATCACTGCTACGACATTGCCATCTCCGATGAGCAGGACATGCGCGCCTTCGTGGAAGAAGCCCGGCGCAAGTCTGATTTCGCGTCCCATGTGGAGATCGACTGCGGGGGGGATCGCTTGGTGACCCTTTCCACCTGTGCGTATAATTTCGACAACGCGCGGTGCATTGTTATCGGAAAGCTGACCCGGGTGTGGCAGAAAAGTGAATAATGAAAACGCCTGACTCCGTACTAGACCGCCCCAGAATGTACGGACTGCACAAAAAGGGCCCTATGTAAGGACAAAAGGATCAGACGGAGAGGCGAAGCGAGAGCGGCGCCACTCCGAATTTAGTTTGGATGCGCTCGTTGTTGTAGAAGTCGATATAGCGGT